>VGTK01000013.1 GCA_016874715.1 Deltaproteobacteria bacterium
CGCGAGCCGGCGCGCCGCCCGCGGCGGCGCCGCAGCTCGCCTACGAGCTCGATCCCGCGGCCCTCGAGCGCGTCGAGGTCCGGCGCGGCGACCGGACCGTCGTCCTCGAGCAGGGCGACGGAGGCTGGAAGGTCACCGCGCCGACCGACCGCGTCATCCCGCCCGGCCTCGTGCAGGCGTTCGTCGCGCAGCTCGTCGACAGCGGCCACGGCGAGCGCATCGCGGACAGCCCGGACGACCCGGTGTTCGGCTTCGCGACCCCGATCGCGCGCATCGACGTGCTGAGCCGCGGTGGCGGACGCCTGACCCTGACGCTCGGCGCGCGTACCCCGGCGGGCACGGCGGTCTACGCGCTGGAGCAGCCGGGCGGGCGCGTCGTCTCGGTGGGCCTCAACCTGCTGTACTACGTCGACCTGCTGATGGGCTGAGCACCAGCCCCGCCCCCGTCGCCAACCCGGCACGACCGCGGTGCGTCGTTGACTCGCGCGCTTTCAGCATAGTACGCCCGTCGGGTTCCGCCGCGACCATCACGGCGCGGCAGGAAGGAACGGATTCCGGGAGGCGACCCAGACGGGGGTGGCACGGCTCCGGCGAAAGGGCAGGATACAGGGAAATGGACTTCGGCTTCAGCGAGGATCAGGAGCTGCTCCGTCAGTCGGCGAAGGACTTTCTCGCCAAGGAATGTCCGATGACGCTCGTCCGCAAGATGATGGACGACGAGTCGGGGCACTCGCCCGAGCTGTGGAAGAAGATGGCCGAGCTCGGCTGGCAGGGGCTCATCCTGCCCGAGGAGTACGGCGGCTCCGGCCTGAACTTCGTCGACCTGGTGGTCATCCTCGAGGAGATGGGCCGCGCCGTGGTGCCGGGTCCATTCCTCTCGACCGCGGTGTACGCGTCGGTCGCGCTGATCGACGCGGGTAGCGCCGAGCTGAAGAAGAGGTACCTGCCGCGCATCGCCACCGGCGACCTGATCGCGACGGTCGCGGTCCTCGAGCCGTCTGGCCGCTGGGATGCGGACGGCGTCGCCGCGACGGCCACCGCGGACGGCGGCGGCTACCGTCTCGACGGCACCAAGCTGTTCGTCCCCGACGGCCACATCGCCGAGCTGATCATCGTCGCGGCGCGCAGGCCCGGCACGACCGGTGCCGATGGCGTGTCGCTCTTCTGCGTCGACGCGAGTGCGGCGGGCGTAAAGCGCACGGCGCTGAAGACCATGGACCAGACGCGCAAGCTCGCCGAAGTCGTCCTCACCGACGTGAAGGTGGGCAAGGACGCGCTGGTCGGCAAGGAAGGCGAGGGCTGGAAGACGATCGAGCGCACGTCGGACCGGGGGAAAGTGGCGCTCTGCGCCGAAGCCTGCGGCGGCGCGCAGCAGGTGCTCGACATGTCGGTCGCCTACGCCAAGGTCCGCGAGCAGTTCGGCAAGCCGATCGGCTCGTTCCAGGCGATCCAGCACAAGTGCGCCAACATGATGGTGCAGGTCGAGAGCTCGAAGTCGGCGACGTACTACGCGGCCTGGGCGGTCGCGAACGACGTGCCCGAGGCGCCGCTCGCCGCCGCCATGGCGAAGGCCTACTGCTCGGACGCGTACCGCGTCGTCGCCGGCGAGGGCATCCAGATCCACGGCGGCATCGGCTTCACGTGGGAGCACGACATGCACATCTTCTTCAAGCGCGCGAAGAGCTCCGAGGTGACCTTCGGCGACGCGACCTGGAACCGCGAGATCGTCGCGACGCACATCCTCTGAGGGAACGCGCCGCCCGCGCTGACGTCACCGCAGCCGACGACGCGCCGCCGGGCGTCGCTGCAGAGGACCCGTGGAGGCCCCGCCGCAGGACGCCCGGCGCGCGCCGCCGCGCGCGGGGTTTTCAGGGCTGCGGCGGAGCTCCGAACCGTGCGACGACGGTGCGCGCGCGGCCCATGCGCAACGTGCAGCGGTCTGTGGTCTCACCCCGGCAGGCGGGTCCGGACCAGCCGCCGAAGGTCGCTCCCGGTGCCGGCGTCGCCGTCAGCACGACGTCCTGTCCCGCCGGGAACGACTGCCGGCACCGGCCCGGTCCCGTGCAGAGCAGACCGGCGGGCGCACTCGTCACCGATCCGGCGCCGCGCCCAAGCAGCACGACGGTGAGCGTCTTCGGCCGGTCCTGCGGGCGTCGGCTCACCGCCCAGCTCGACTCTCCGGCGCTTCCGACCTGCGTGATGCGCAGCGCCTCGGTTGCGCCCAGCGCGCGCTCGACACCCACGCCCGCAGGCATCGCGGGCACCGCGGGGGCGGGCATGACGTACAGGTCCGTGCCGGTGGGGGACGCGCGGTTGAACAGGATCGACGTGCCGTCGGGCGACCACGACGGGAACATCTCGTCCGTGTCGGCCGCCGTGCTCACGTTCTCGAGCGAGCTGCCGTCGCGGCTCGCCACCCGGATCTGCCAGGGCTGGCAGCACGACGGGTCCTGGCTCTGGCTCATGAAGACCAGGCGTGAGCCGTCCGGCGACCAGGCAGGGGCTCGATCCTCCTCGAGCGTCGCGGCGCGCCGGCTGCCCCGACGCTGATCACCTGCTCGCCGGTACCGTCCGGGTTGATCGTCACGATCTCGTACTGGGCGGCGGCGACGGGCTCGCCCGTGATCGGATCCTCCATCGTCTCCTCGCGGACGGCAGGGAAGGCGAGCTCGGCGCCGTCGGGCGACCAGGTCGGCTCGAGCTGACAGGCGTAGGTCCCGGGCTGATCGCGGTAGGTCACCTGCATCTTGCCGGTGCCGTTCGCGTTCATCACCCAGAGGTTGGTGTTGCACGCGCCGAGGTCGCTCGTGAACGCGATGCGAGCGCCGTCCGGCGACCACGACGGGTCGCCCTCGTCGAGCTCCGGGCTCTCGGTCAGGTTCCGCGGCGGCGTCGCCGGGTCGCGCGGGTCGACGACCCAGATGTCGCACGTCGTCCGACCGAACGAGCCGACGTCGTCGCAGGCGGCATGGGCGACCAGCCCGTTCGGTCCCGTCGCCGCGGATGCGGTTCCGGCGAATCCGACGAGTGCACAGGGAAGCACGAGTTGGGAGGGCAGGAGACGTTGGCGAATCATCGAGGCAGCCTTTCGTCGCGAGACATCGCGACGGGCCACCGCAAGCCGGATGCCATGTGGCTCTCCGCCCGCATCTCGGGCGTTTCGCGGAGCGTTCGAGCGATCGTCGTGGCCACGAGACTGCGCGCGCGTGATTTCACGAGCGCGGCGGGCGCGCGTGGGGCAAACCTCCCAGGCGCGGTGCGCCGACACGACATCCGGCCGACCACGGGCGTTCGCGCCAGCGCACACCGAAGAGTTCGCCGTGCGCGCGGCCGGCACGCAACCACCCGCGACGTCCGAAGAGGACGGGTAGCGCAAGGAGTCGCTTCCTCTGCCCCGGAGGATGGCGACACGCGGACTCGGACCCGTTCCGTCACCGATGTCCCCTGACGAGCGCCGGCGCCCTGCGCCGGGTCGGCCGCGGTCGTGGGGGCCCTCGCGGCACTCGCGGGCGCGCCCTGCTTGACCGGGTGCGCGCTCTTCGTGAGAGTGCCCTGATGGCCGGGAATCACGAGGGAGCCCCATGAGCGAAGGCAAGACCGTCATCGAGTCCGTGCTGCGCGAGGACCGCAAGTTCGCGCCGCCGGCGAAGTTCGCGAGCGCCGCGCACGTCCGGTCGTTCGCGGACTACGAGAAGCTGTACGCCGAGGCGGCGCGCGACCCGGAGGCGTTCTGGGGCGGGATCGCCGGGTCGCACCTCGACTGGTTCACGAGGTGGACGCAGGTCCTCGACTGGCAGCCGCCGTTCGCGAAGTGGTTCGTCGGAGGCAAGCTCAACGTCTCGCACAACTGCCTCGACCGCCACCTCGCGACGCCGACCCGTGACAAGGTCGCGCTGCTCTGGGAGGGCGAGCCGGGCGACTCGCGGAAGCTCACCTACGCCGAGCTGCACCACGAGGTCTGCAAGGCCGCGAACGTGCTGAAGGGACTCGGCGTCAAGGCCGGCGACCGAGTCGGCATCTACATGCCGCTCGTGCCCGAGCTGGCGGTCGCGATGCTCGCCTGCACGCGCATCGGCGCCACGCACTCGATCGTGTTCGGCGGCTTCTCGGCCGAGGCCGTCCGCGACCGCATGAACGACGCGAAGGCGAAGGTCGTGATCACCGCCGACGGCGGCTACCGCCGCGGCGGCGTCGTGCCGCTCAAGGCGAGCGTCGACCAGGCGCTCGCGGAAGGCGTGCCGAGCGTCGAGGCCGTGCTGGTGCTGAAGCGCACGGGCGACGACGTCCCGATGGTCGCGCAGCGCGATCACTGGTGGCACGACGAGATGGCGAAGGCGTCGGCCGACTGTCCCGCGGTGCCGCTCGACGCCGAGCATCCGCTCTTTATTCTTTACACCAGCGGCACGACGGGCAAGCCGAAGGGCGTCGTGCACACGACGGGCGGCTACCTGACGCACGTCACGTACAGCACGAAGCTGGTCTTCGATCTCAAGGACGACGACGTCTACTGGTGCACCGCCGACATCGGCTGGGTGACCGGGCACAGCTACGTGGTCTACGGACCCCTCGCGAACGGTGCCACCAGCCTGATGTTCGAGGGCGCGCCGAATCATCCGAAGCCCGACCGCATCTGGGAGATCGTCGCGAAGTACGGCGTGACGATCCTCTACACGGCGCCGACGCTGATCCGCTCGGTCGTCAAGTGGGGCGAGGAGTGGCCGGCGAAGCACGACCTGTCGACGCTGCGTCTCCTCGGCACGGTCGGCGAGCCGATCAATCCGGAAGCGTGGATGTGGTACCACGACAAGATCGGCGGCGGGCGCTGCCCGATCGTCGACACGTGGTGGCAGACCGAGACCGGCGGCATCATGATCTCGCCGCTGCCGGGCGCCACGCCCACCAAGCCCGGCTCGGGCACGCTGCCGCTGCCCGGCATCCACCCCGACGTCGTCGACCGGACCGGCAAGAGCGTCGGCCTCAACCAGGGCGGTCTGCTCGTCGTCCGCAAGCCGTGGCCGGGGATGCTGCGCACGATCTACGGCGACCCCGAGCGCTACGTCAAGCAATACTGGAGCGAGATCGAGGGCAACTACTTCACTGGCGACGGCGCGCGCCGCGACTCCGACGGCTACTACTGGGTGATGGGGCGCATCGACGACGTGGTGAACGTCGCCGGCCACCGCCTCGGCACGATGGAGATCGAGAGCGCGCTGGTCTCGCACCGCGCGGTCGCGGAGGCCGCGGTGGTCGACCGGCCCGACGACGTGAAGGGCCAGGCGCTGGCCGCGTTCGTGACGCTCGAGGGGCAGTACCAGGCGTCGGACAAGCTGAAGGCCGAGCTGCGCGAGCACGTCGCGAAGGAGATCGGCGCCTTCGCGAAGCCCGACGACATCCGCTTCACCGACTCGCTGCCGAAGACGCGCAGCGGCAAGATCATGCGACGCCTGCTGCGCGACATCGCGGCGGGCAAGGAGAGCGTCGGCGACACGACGACGCTCGAGGATCTCAGCGTGCTCGCGCGGCTGCGCGAGTCGGACGAGTAGGTGCGTGCCGGGCCGCCGCGTCCGCACACGGCGGCCCGACTCGGACGAGTAGGTGCGTGCCGGGCCGCCGCGTCCGCACACGGCGGCCCGACTCGCGGTTCCCTCGCGGCTGCGGTTCCTTTGCGCCGGCGGCCCGTGCGGCGGCGGCGCCTGCGCCTGCGCGACGCCCCGCTCCGGCGGTGCTCTTGCATCGTCAGCCTTCGCGCCGCCTCCGGACGCGGTGCCCGCGGCGTTCGAAGGGCGCGACGAGCTGACGACGCGGTCCGCGGCGCCGCAGGTCGTCGCGTCAGCTCGAGAACAGCACCGGCGCGATCGCCTTCAGCACGAGGATCGCGCGCACGCCCTCGAAGAGGGGAAGAACCTTCGCGTCGATCACCAGGCGCGAGATCGGGTACTCCTCCGCATAGCCCCAGCCGCCGTGCAGCCACTGCGCGCGCTCGGTGATCTGGTTGGCCACGTCGCAGGCGAGGAACTTGGCCATGGCGGGCATCAGGCCGTCGCGCTTCGACGGCTTCTCGACGGTGTCGAGGCGCTCGGCGGCCGCGTGGGCGAAGGAGCGGCATGCCTGGATCTGCGCTGCCATCGTGCCGATGTGGGCCCTGGTGAGGCCGTACTCGGCGATCGGACGGCCGAACTGCTTGCGCTCGAGTGCGTAGGCCGCCGCGAGCTCGAGCGCGCGCTGCGCGACGCCGGTCGCGCGGCCGGCGGTCTGGAGGCGTCCGCCGTTCATGCCGGCGAGCTGGTAGCGCATGCCGTTGCCCCGGCCGCCTTCGCCGCCGATGAGGTTCCCTGCGGGCACGAAGTAGTTCTCGAACTGCATCGTGAAGCTGTGCATGCCGCGGTAGCCGATGGTCCGGTCGGCCTTGCCCTGGAGCGTGCCGCCCGACGGCTGTCGCATGACGAACTCGTGCCCGGGGAAGCTGTCCTTCGGCACGATGAGCATCGACAGCCCGTCGCCGCCCGGCGTGTCCTCGGTGCGGGCGAGCAGCGAGATGACGTTCGCTCGGCCGGCGAAGGTACACCACGCCTTGGCGCCGGTGACGAACCAGCCGTCGACGCCGTCCTGCTGGCCGCGCGTGGCGCGGCAGCTGACCGAGGCGACGTCGGAGCCGGCGTTGGGCTCGGTCATCGCGATCGCGACCAGCACCTCGCCGGCGGCGATCTTCGGCAGCCACTCGCTCTTCTGCTCCTCGGTGCCGCCGCGCAGCAGCGCGTTCGTGAGGATCTCGGGCCGCGTCGGCAGGCTCCCCGCGGCGCCGAGCGATGCCGCCGACAGGGTCTCCGTCGCGACCAGCATCGCGCGATTGCCGAGGCCGAAGCCGCCGAACTCCTCGGGGATGGCGATGCCGAGGAGACCCGCGTCGACGATGCCGGCGAGCGTCTCGGCGGGAATGTCGAGATCGCCATGGTGGATCGCGTGGGCGATCTCGGGGGTCACGTGCCGCTTCACGACCTCACGGGCGGTGTCGCGGATCTGGCGCAGGCTGTCGTCCGGCAGCCAGGTCACGTCGCGCCCCTGCAGGTCGTCGAGGACCACCTGGCCGAGCCGTACCCGGGCGGTGGCGTCGCAGAGACGCTGGATGGCCGGGCGGGCCTCGTTCAGCCGGGACGCGGCGTCGCTCCCGCCGAAACGGCCTCCGAGATCGCACAGGACCCCCTTGTGCACGTCGGCCGCCACCGAGCCGGCGTAGAGCGCGGCCGCCTCCATGACAGGTCCGGCGGACTCGCCGGCCCCGATCACCGCACGTGCGTAGTCGAGCGAGCAGCGCGCCGCCCGGACGGCGGCCGCCATCTCGACGACGCGCTCCGTGAACGGCTGCTCCCAGCCGCTCGAGTCGCCGGAGGCCTTGCCGCCCTGGGTGAGCTCCCCAGCGGTCGCGATCACCGCCTCCATCGCCCCTTCGGCTGCGGCGAGGACCGCTGCCGCTGTCTGCTCCAACTCGCTCGTGTGCTCGGCCATTTCCGTCCTCTCGGTGGGCGCGGCGGAGGGATTCGGTCTGCTCCGCGTGTCGTTCGGGTGGGCCTTGAAGACGAGCCCGTCCCGCGTCTGCTGGCTAACGGCCCATGGTTGCCGCCTGCAAGGAAACGCGCAAGTCTGACCCGGCGCACCGCCCGGACCGCGTCGCCGGCAAGCCGATCGTGATCGACGGCGACCGGACGCGGTGCAGGGCGCCGGCCGCGTGTCGTCGTACGACGGTACCGGCGTCTGGACGCCGCGCGGCGTCGACACGCCGCCGGAATGCCCCTGAGGCCGTCGCGGGCGACGCCATGGCGGGTGGCCTGCAGCGGCGGCCAACGGCCCCAGGGGGCGGAGCGCGAACGTCTCGCCCGCGTGCGTGCGGCGTGGTAGCGAACCCGGATGCCGTTCGCGTCCCCGATCCGCCTCTACAACACGCTCAGCCGCCGCGTGGAGCCCGTGCAGACCCGCGAGCAGGGCCACGTCCGCATGTACGTCTGCGGCGTCACCGTGTACGACCTGGCCCACGTCGGCCACGCGCGCGTCTACGTCCTGTTCGACGTCGTGAAGCGTTTCCTCGAGGCCGAGGGCGCGCGCGTCACCTACGCCCGCAACTTCACCGACGTCGACGACCGCATCATCGACCGCGCCAACGCGACCGGCCGCACGGCGGCCGACCTCGGTGCCGAGATGTGCGACGCCTTCACCGCCGACGTGACCGCACTGGGCTGCCTCAGGCCCGACGTCGAGCCGCGCGCCACACTGCACGTGCCGGAGATGATCGCGCTGATCGAGGAGCTCGAGCGTGCCGGCATCGCCTATCGCGCGCACGGCGACGTCTACTTCGACGTCACGCGCTTTCCCGCCTACGGCAAGCTGTCGCACCGCAAGCTCGAGGACCTGCAGGCGGGCGCGCGCATCGAGGTCGACGAGCAGAAGCGCAACCCCGGCGACTTCGCGCTGTGGAAGGCCGCGAAGCCGGGCGAGCCGGTGTGGGAGAGCCCGTTCGGCGCGGGGCGTCCGGGGTGGCACATCGAGTGCTCCGCGATGAGCGCGCGCTACCTCGGGCAGCCCTTCGACCTGCACGGCGGCGGCGAGGACCTGATCTTCCCGCACCACGAGAACGAGATCGCGCAGTCGGAGGCGGCGAGCGGCGTGGCACTCGCGACGCACTGGACGCACGTCTCGTTCCTGCGCCGCGGCGCCGACAAGATGTCGAAGTCGCTGGGCAACTTCGTGACCATCCGGCAGGCGCTCGAGCAGCATCCGGCCGATGCGGTTCGCCTCTACCTCCTGCAGACGCACTACCGCAGCCCGCTCGAGTTCGCGGAAGAGGGCATCGGCGAGGCGCAGACGAGCATCGCCCGCATGTACGAGACGCTGCAGCGCGCCGACGCGAGCGGCGCTCCGGCGGCCGATTGCGCGGAGGCCGAGACGTGCCGGACCGAGCTCCGCCAGGCGCTCGCCGACGATCTCAACACGCCACGCGCGGTCGCGGCGCTGCACGACGCGGTGCGCGCGGTGAACCGTCTGATCGACGCCGGCAGGGCAGCCGAGGCGCGCGGCGTGGCGCGGGCGCTGCGCGAGTCCGCGGGGCTGCTGGGTATCCTGCAGCGCGACCCGGCCGACGCGCTCGCGGCCGAGCGCGCGGCGCGCGCGAGCGCCGCCGGCCTGTCGGACGCACAGATCGAGGGCCTGCTCGAGGAGCGCCGCGCCGCCCGCAAGTCGCGCGACTTCGAGCGCGCCGACCAGATCCGCAAGCAGCTCGCCGACGCCGGCATCGACCTCAAGGACAACCCGGACGGCACCACCACCTGGGCGGCGCGCCGCTGAGCGGACGCTCCGGTCTCGGAGGGAAACATCGAGCGCGCGACGCCAGCCGAGAATCCCGGGATCGGCGCGATGCTCTTCGCGCGCGTAGCGGGCGTCGTGTTCGTGGCGGCCTGCGCCGCCGGCATGCTGTCGCTCGCGCGCGGCTACGTGGATCCGCACGACGGCTCCTGCATCGCCGTGCTCGCACGGAACCTCGGCGAGACAGGCCGGTACGGCTACGCCAGAGAGGGGCGCTTCGACCTGTGGCCGGTGGAGGCCACCACCGGTCCAACGCTGGTTCTGCCGATCGCGCTCGCCTACCGCATGGTCGGCCCGGGCCCGTACGTCGCCAACGTGACCTCCGCGCTGCTGGCGCTGCTGCTGCTCGCTGCGCTGTGGCACGCGATGCTGCCGAAGCTCACGTCGGTCGTGGCCGTGCTGTCGTCGCTGGTCGCGCTCGTGCTGGTCGTCGGCATCACCATCAAGCCCTCGGCGGCATGGGTGGTGCCGCGCGGCGAGGTCGTCGCCGGGTTGCTGCTGGTGCTCGCGACGCTCGTCGCGTTCGCTGACGGGAGCACTCCGGACAGACCACGCCGGCTCGCGAGCGGGCTCCTGATCGGGCTCGGGCTGGCGAGCAAGCTGCTTCTGTTGCTGCCCGGCGCTGCGCTGCTCGCGGTGCTGCTGTGGCGCGACGTCCGGTCGGTCGGCTGGGTGCGTGCGCTCGCGGCCGCCGTCGTCCTCGCCGCCGCGGCGGCGCTCGTCCTTCTTGCGGTCGAGGTCGGGAAGCTCGCGTCGTTCGGGGACTGGGCTTCGTACGTCGCCCGGTGGCGGGAGTTCGTCGAGTTCTTCCGCGTGGCGGGCTCGGGCCTGCGCGATGGGCCGGGGGCGCTGTCGGAGCGCCGCACCCTCGCGTACCGATTCGGCGTCGTCGGCGAGAACCTCGGTGTGTTTGGAGCCGTGCTTGCCCTGGCGCTCCTGGTCTGGCCCGTGCTCGCCTGGCGGGCGCGGCGCGGCCGGCTGTCGTCGGACGGCTGGATCGCCCTTGCGCTGGGCGCGGAGACGCTGGCGGTCGCCGTCTGGTGGCTGTGGCGGGCGGACATTCCGTGGCTGCGCTACCTCTTCTTCGCTTGCTTCACGGCACCGCTGTTCGTGCACTTCGTCGTCCTCGAGGCGGGACACCACGGGACTCGCGGGGCGCGGCTCGCTCTGGGGGCGTGGATGGTGCTGCTGGCAGTGGCCTGGATCGCGTCGCCCGCCACGCCGAGCTGGCCGGGGCCGAGTGCCTCCTGGAGCGCGCGGGCCGACGCGGTGGTCGCTGCGGCGAACACCGTGCGCCGGATCGCGGAGGAGGACCCCGAGGCCCGCTTCTGGGGAGCCGGCTGGTGGCAGCACTGGGACGTGCAGAGCGTGTCGCCGCTCGCCCTCGGCAACGTGCTCGCCGACTCGGCGGCGGACGAGATGCGCGCGGGCCACGAGTACCTGTTGACCTCCGACTACTTCAACTGGGAGTAGGATCCCCGGCTGCTCGCGTTGGTGGAGGCGCACCGTGGACAGGTGGCGTACCGCAACGCGTACTTCACCATCTACCGCCTGCACCCAGGGCTCGCGCGCAAGGCCCTGCGCGAGTCGGGGCGGCTGCCCGCGACGTCGGCGGCGCCGTGGCGAGACGCTGCGGCCCTCGCGACCGAGTGATCGCGCCGGCCGCACCGGCGAGAGCCGCCGACCTCCGGCGAGGCGGAGATCTCGACGAGGCGGAGTGCACGGACAGGCGTTGCCGGGAGAGGCACAGGCGAGCGGTCGTAGCAGGCAGCTCGCGATCTCGCGGACGCGCCGCGCGACGGTGGCGACGACGGCGGTACGGCCACGAGCCCGCTCACCAGGCCGACCACCGCGGCGACCACGAGCACGCGCCTCGCCGACAGCGCGCGCACGATCGGGGGCTCGGGCATTCTGTCACGAGGTGTTCGTGTGGCGCGGGGAAACCGTCGATTCTTCGGGCGACGACGGCTCTTCGGCACGGGTCCGGCCCCGGTCGTCTCCTGTCAACGAGCCGGGGCCCGTCGTGGCGAAGGACCCGATGCGCCGGGTCGTGGCGCGGCCGATCGCCCGGTCGAATTGCGGTGTGAGATCAGGTAGGTCGGCCCCCGGCATGGTTGGCGCGAGAAGCAGCATCGGGGCCGTGAACGGCGATGGTCAGCCCTCGACCGTCGTGCTGGTCGGCTTCGCGGTCGCGCTCGCGGCCGCGACGATCGCGGTCTACGCGCCGGTGCGCGATTTCGGCTTCGTGAACTTCGATGATCCGGGATACGTGTCGGCAAACCCCGAGGTCGCGCGGGGGCTCGGCCTCGACACCGTCGCATGGGCGTTCACCACCACCCGCACTGCCAACTGGATCCCCATCACGTGGCTGTCCTACCTGCTCGATGTCAGCCTGTTCGGGGCGAGCCCCGGGGCGCACCACGTCGTGAACGTGCTGCTGCACGTCGCCAACGCCGTGCTGCTGTTGCTGCTCGCGCTGCGACTGCGGTGCCGCCCGCCCCTTGCCGCGCTTCTCGCCGCGCTGTTCGCACTGCACCCGCTGCGCGTCGAATCCGTGGCGTGGATCTCGGAGCGCAAAGACGTTCTCTGTGCGCTGCTCGGGCTGTCGTCGCTGTACCTCTGGGTGGGCTGGACGAGGTACGGCGGGCGGGGACGCTACGGCGCAGCGCTCCTGCTGTTCGGCCTCGGCTTGATGGCGAAGCCGATGCTGGTCACGCTGCCGTTCGTCCTGCTGCTGCTCGACTTCTGGCCGCTGCGACGGACCCGCTGGAGCGGCGCGTGGGAAGACCGCCGCGGGCACGTCGTGTCATGGGCCCGTCTCATGCTCGAGAAGATTCCGTTCTTCGCTCTCGCGGTCGCATCGAGCGCGGTGACCTTCTTCGTGCAGCGCGCGGGTGGAGCGGTCGCGGACACGGTGGTGCTGCCCCTGCCGGCGCGGCTGCGCGGCGCCATCGCGGCATACGGATGGTACGCCGGCAAGACGCTCTGGCCGGAGGGGCTGGCAGCGCTCTATCCCAACCCCGCGCTGCTCGGCGGCAGCCCGCCCGACCTGGCGATCCTTGGGGGGGGCGTGCTGCTGGTCGGCAGCGCTGCCGCCGCCCTCGGACAGGCGAGGCGGCGCCCGTGGCTCGTCGTCGGCATGGGCATCTTCGTGGGGATGCTGGTTCCCGTGGTCGGGCTCGTGCAGGTCGGACAACAGTCGACCGCCGACCGCTACACGTACCTTCCCGGGATCGGCCTCGCGCTCGTCGTGACCGGCTTGCTCGACGAGGCGGCCCGCCGCCTTCGTGTCGCGCCCCCGGTGCGTATCGCGGTGGTGCTCGGCCTGCTCGCCGCCCTGGCGGTCGCAACGCGCGTGCAGGTCGGCTACTGGCGCGACAGCTTGACGCTGGCACGACGGACGCTGGCGGTGACCGACCACAACTACGTCATGCAGTTCAACCTGGCCGTCGCGCTCGACGAACGTGGCGACCTTCCGGGAGCGCTCGCGGCGTATGCCGAGGCCGTGCGCCTCCGTCCCGACCTGGCGGCCTTCCGCGTCAACCATGCGGCAGCGCTGGCGCGTGCCGGGCGAGTCGAGGAGGCGGTGGCGGAGTACGCGGTGGCGCTGCAGCTCGCGCCGCACGACCGCGCGGCGCGCAACAATCTCGCGTGGCTCCGCGCGACGCATCCCGACGCGCGCCACCGCGACGGAAGGACTGCGCTCGCCCTCGCGTCGGCGCTCGCGCAGCAAGGTCCCGCCGATACCAACACGCTCGATCTGCTCGCGGCCGCTCTCGCCGAGGTCGGGCGGTTCGCCGAGGCCGAGCGCACGGCTGCTGCGGCCCTCGCGGCGGCGCACAGTTCGGGGGCCACACGACTTGCCGCGGCGCTCGCGTCACGCCGCGAGATCTATGCCGCTGGGCGGGCGTACCGCGAGGATCCGGCGAGCGTCGCCGTGCTCGCCCCGCCGAGCTGAGCGCGCCGGTCACTCCACGTAGCCGAGCGCCTCGAGCCGCTTGGCCGCGTCCTCGGACACGGTTCCGGGCGGCGGTGCCGCGACCGGGCGCGCAAGCCACGCGTGCAGCGCCTCGGCGGGCGGCTTCGCGTCCTTCTTGCGGGTACGTAAGACGTCGTCGAGCTCGCTTGGGTCGGTCCGCAGGTCGTACAGCTCCTGCGTCTTCTCGGTCCGCGCCTCGATGTACTTCCACGGCCCGGTGCGCACGGCGAACTTCTGCCCGCGCACGTTCAGCCCGAGCTCGATCTCGCGGTCGTACGTGCGGCGCTGCAGGAAGATCGGTCGCTGCGGATCGAGCGTCCCCGTACCCTCGAGCGCGTCGCGCAGGGACACGCCGTCGAACGCCTGCGCGGGGGGCGCGAGCCCGAGCAGTTCGTGCAGGGTCGGCACGACGTCGGCGAGCTGCACCGGCTCCTCGACCACGCGCCCGCGTGGCAGGCGCGCCGGCCAGCGCACGAGGAACGGAATGCGGACGGCCTCTTCGTAGAGCATCGCGCCGTGGTGCATCCAGCCGTGATCCATGAGCCCTTCGCCGTGGTCGGACACGACGATCACCAGCGTGTCGTCGAGCCGCCCGGCGGTGTTCAGACGGTCGAGCAGGCGGCCGACCTGGTCGTCGGTGTAGCGAATCTCGCCGTCGTAGGCGGCGATCTGCTTCTGCAGATCCGTCGGGTCCTTCTCGAGCGGCGGCAGCAGCTCCGCCTCCGCCGCCGGGGGCTCGTACGGGTCGTGCGGATCGAACAGGTGGATCCACAGGAAGTAGGGCGGCGGCGTCCGGGTACCGTCGCGCGACGCGGCGCGTTCGCCGCCGACGTAGCCGTTCTCCTCGAGCCAGCGCTCCGCCTGGACGCGCGTCGCCGCGCCGCGGCGGCAGAAGCCGCCCTCGAGCTGGAAGCCCTCCCACTGCTGACCAAAGCTCTTGCACGCGTCTCGCTCGAAGTGGTCGTCGTAGGTCGCGAAGCCGCGCGCGAGGCCGAAGCTGCGGTCGAGGACGAAGGAGCTGACGAACGCCGCGGTGCGGTAGCCCGCCGTGCCGAGCGTCTCGGCGAGCGTCGGCGTCGGGTGGGTGAACGCGACGCCGTTCTTGGGCAAGCCCAGCGCACGCGGCAGGAGTCCCGTCATGAGCGACGCGTGCGAGGGCAGGGTGGTGGGCATCGGCGCGTACGCGGTCGCAAAGCGCACGCCGTCGCGCGCGACCTCCTCGAGCCGCGGCGTCGTCGGTCGCGCGTAGCCGTACGCCGAGGTGTGGTCGGCGCGCAGCGTGTCCAGGGTGATCAGCAGGACGTCGGGTCGGGCCGGCGCCGGCGGGTCGCCGCTCCGGCAGCCGCCGACGGTCGCCGCGACGAGCAGGATCGCGAGCAGGAGTGCTACGGGCGGACGGAGCGCGGGGCAGCGTCGGGTCTCGAAACGGGACGGGTGCATCGGGCTGGGGAGTGCGGGGGCGCTCTCCGCATACCACGTGGCCGTGGCGCCGATGAACCGTCATTCGGTGCGCAGGCCCGCGGCCGCGCGCCCGTTCCGTCCGCTAGGGCGTGCCCGTCGCGGTCGTGCTCGAGAGCGGCACGCAGCGCCCGTCGTCGCCGCAGGTGCCGAGCATCAGGTGCGGCACGTCGCCCTGCTCCGGCGGCAGGAAGTACGAGCAGAACCCTGCGATCGCTCCCGCGGTCGTTGCGACGATCTCGGAGCACGTACCGTCCGGGGCATCGCAACACAGCGGCAGGGGGTCGATGGGACGGTCGACGCACGACCCGACGCGGCAGCCGAGCTCGGGCGGCGCCGGCGGCGGACACGGATCTCCCTCGCAGGAGCCGTGGCTCCCGGTGCCGCCGAGGATCTGGATGCAGGGCTTGAAGACGCTCCAGTAGGCGTCGAACCCGGTGCTCACGGACCGGCTGAAGCACGCGCCGCCGAAGTCGCAGCACGCCTCGCGTCCGAGCCGGCAGCCCACGCCGCAGGCCGGCTGCCCGTCGCACTCCTCACCGGGCTCGATCACGCCGTTGCCGCAGGTGCCGATGAACCGGCAGCTGGCGTCGCAGGTCGGCGTCCCGGGCGGCTCGCACTGCTCGCCCTGCGACGCGTCGACCACGCCGTTGCCGCAGGAATGGAGGAACTGGCAGTTGGCATCGCAGGTCGCCGTTCCCGGCGGCTCGCACTGCTCGTTGGCGGGATCCACCACGCCATCGCCGCAGTTGCGCGGCTGGCAGGCGTGATCGCAGGTCGGTGTGTTCGGCGGCTCGCACTGCTCGCCGGGGTCGAGCTGGCCGTTGCCGCACACGATCACCTGACAGAACGGGTCACACAGGCCGACGCCGGGCGGCTCGCAGCGTTCGCCGTTCCGACGGTCGGTGATGCCGTCGCCGCAGACGCTCGAACGGCAGATCGTGCCGGTCTGCACGCAGGCCTCGTCAGCGTGCGGGAACGTCGAGACGCAGAAGCCGCCGTCGCCGCGGCTGCGGCACTCGCCGTCGCGACGCAGGGCGGGCCGGACGTGGAACGCGTCGCGGCTCTCGCAGCACACGTCGAGGTGCGCGCGCCCGCAGGTCGAGCGCGAGGCTTACTGCCGCAGGCGGCCGCGGCACATGCGCGGCAACGTGCCGTCGTCCGCGAGCTGCGCGATCACGTCCCAGGCGCACCGGACGTACGCCGCGTGGCTCACGGCACCGCTGCAGTCGCAGCCCGCGCGGATCGCCTCGCGCGCCGCCAGCACCGCGGCTGCGTGCTCGCCGCCTTCGTCGCACGTGCTGGCCGCGACGGCCGCCGAGGGAAGGGAGAGCATCAACAGACCGAGCGTGAGAATGCTGCGAATCCGCACGGCACACCTCCCCGGAGCGGACGCCGTCCACGCTGCGCGGACGCCGTCGCCCGATCGAATCAGGTCAATAGGCCGTACCGGTTTCATCGCTCGTGGTCGGCGAAACCGGTGCGGCCGTCACATGTACGTCGGCTGTCGCGGCTGGTCGCCGAAGAGCTCGTCCTTCCGCTCGATCAGGTCGTGCGCGGTGATGCCCGCGCCCGGGGTCTCGAGCTTCGAGACGATGTGCCAGCCGCGGACGAGGTCCACCTCGCCGCCCCACACGATGAAGCCCTGGCCGTTCAGGTCGCCCGCCGCCTCGCTGGCGAGGAACACCACCAGCTGCGCCGGCCACGACGGGTGGAACACGTCGAAGCCCGATTCGGGCTTCGCGAACATCGAGTTGTTCGGCATCGACTCGGTCATGCGCGTGCGGGCGCGTGGCGCCATGAAGTTCGACGTCACGCCGTACTTGCCCATCTCGCGCGCGATGCTGATCGTCAGCGCCGCGATCGCTGCCTTCGCCATCGCGTAGTTGCTGTTGCCGGCGGAGCCGAGGAGGCCGGCCTCGGACGCGGTGTTGATCACGCGTCCGTACACCGCCCCGGTCGACTTCGCGGCCTCGCGCCAGCGTGCCGCCGCGTGCCGGCACATGGCGAAGTGACCCTTGCAGTGGACCTGCATGACGAGGTCGAACTCGTCCTCGCTCATGTTGAAGCTCATGCGGTCGCGCAGCACTCCGGCGTTGTTCACCAGGATGTCGAGCTTGCCGTACGTGTCGTAGGCGAGCTCGATCGTGCGGCGCGCGCCGTCCCAGCTGGCGATGTCCTCGTAGCTGGCGACGGCCTTGCCCCCTGCCTTCACGATGTCGCGTACGACCTCGTCGGCGGGCGAGCGATCGCCGCCGTCGCCGGCGAGGGATGCTCCGATGTCGTTGACGATGACCGTGGCGCCTTCCGCGGCGAGCGCGAGGGCTTCCTCGCGCCCGAGCCCGCGGCCCGCGCCGGTGACGATGGCGACTCTATCTGAAAGTAGTGGCATCGGGTCGGATCAATCCCAGAGGCTCGCCGGGCGGTCAAGGAACGCCTGTGACGCTGACCCGCCGCCGGGAACCGGCGGGCAGACGACGGGCGCCGGCGTGTTGCGCGCCCCGACGAAGCGCCGCGTCGTGTCGTTGGTGGTCGACGGCGACTTCGCGGGCGCCGCGGCGCAGAACTGGGTCTCGCCGCCCACCGTGAGGCGGAGCGCCATGGTGCCCTGCGGTGCGGCGTTCAGCGGGTACAGCTGGCTACCGCGCCCCCGGATCGTCAGCGTGCCGCCGCGCAGCGTCGCCGACTGGATCGGGCCCATGAAGCGCTGCGGGTCGCTGTACTTGTAGCCCGGATTGGTCGCCGTGCCGGTGCGCTTCCAGCCGATCTGCGGCAGCGCAACCGTCACCACGCCGCTGCCGCCGTTGCCGTCGTACACCACCAGGGTCGCGCCGCCGGCGGTGACGGGATCGCTCGGGCCGTTCCAGGCCGGGACGACGACGCCGCTGGGCGACGTGCCCTGCTTCGCCGAGCGGAAGGACAGCGTGCGGCCGGTCGGGTTGATCGGCGCCGTGTCGTCGTCGCGGAGCGTGAGCGACGTCGCGCGCATGCCGACGGGGACGATCGCGCCGGGATAGCTGTTCGGATCGGCCGGGTCCGTGCCCTCGTCGAGCTCGTCGCGGTCGAAGAAGCCGTCCAGGTCCCGGTCGACGCCGATGCGCTCGCCGGAACCCGGCGGTACGCAGGTGTACGTGAGCTGCTGCCCGGCGGTGTTCGCGAGCGCGGCCAGCGCCGCGATGCTGAGGGTCTCGCCGTCGCGGTCGGTCTGGAACGCACCGCCGGTGAGCCAGGCGCCGCGCTGCTCGCCGGCGATGGTGCCCTTCACGACGAGGTCGCACTCGGGCGTCGGCTGGGTCGCCCGTGCGACCAGCAAGTCGACGCGCGGTCCGACGGTGGCCGAGTTCGTGTTGTCGCGGGTGATCTGCTGGCCGACGATCGGGAACTGCTCGGCGTCGAAGGCGTGCATGAACTGCTCGAGCTCGTTCTCCTGCGTGCCCGACGCGCTGAACACCGTCGCCGACAGGAAGCGCTTGACGGTGTCGATGCTGCCGTCATGCAGGAAGCCGAAGCCGCGCACCTGCGGTCCGAGATCGGCGTTGTTGCCCGGGGTGATGCCGGCCACCGCCGGCATGCCGAACATGCCGACCTTCTGGTAGGCGTTGCGCGTGTGCGCGACCTTGAACATCTGGGTCTCGTTCTCGAACGTGCCGAAGCCGTCGCTGCCGAAGAAGCCCTGCGCGCGGTTGAGCGTGTGGCAGCCGTTGCAGTTGAACAAGGTGTCGCTGATCGGCCCGAAGTAGAAGTTGCTCCCGTTCTGCTGCGCCGTGGTCAGCGAGTTGTTCAGGTTGCGGATCGGGTTCGGTGGGTAGTTCACGGTCAGGATGAAGTCGGTGAACGACTGCATGTCGGCGGCCGAGAGCTCCGCCGTGCGGCCGATCAGGCCGACGAACGCCGGGTTGAACGCCTTGAACGCGAGGTCCTCGTTGAACGGCGCGGTCGGTCCGCCGTTGCGATCGCCGCGCCAGTGCATCGCTCCGTGGTTCGCCATGCCGCGCAAGCTCTGCGTCGTCATGGGGCCCTTCAGCGGGTGGAAGTCCGGGTCGATGCCGAGCGGGCCGATGCGCAACGGCAGCGGGTTGATCGCGACCTCGCCGCTCGGGTCGCCGAGGTCCCAGGCGAGGCTGTCGAGGTCGCCGAAGACGTGGCAGCTCGAGCACGACGCCTCACCGTTGCTCGAGGTGAAGGCCGCGTCGTAGAGGAACTGCCGGCCGTGCACGATGCCCGCCGGCTCGGGGTTGTAGACCGGCAGGTGATCGATCTCCTGTGCGGTGGACAGGTCCAGCACCGAGACCGAGTTGTCGAAGCGCGTGAAGACGTAGCCGCGCGTGTTCGCGGCGTTCAACACGATGCCGGTCGGGCCGCCGCCGGTGAGCGTGATGTGGCTCGCGGCACTCGGAACGAAGGTGTTGTTCTCGAGGGCCGTGGTCGAGAACACGCCGACCTTCTTCGAGCCGAAGGCCGTCACGTACAGCGTGGCGCCGTCGTTCGTCACCGCCATGCCGAGGGGCGTCGCGAGGCTCGCGGCGCTGGTCGCCGGCGACGCCGGGCGGACGTCGTAGTCGATATGCTTGTTGAGGTGGCGCGGCAGCACGCTGGCGCCGTTGAGCACCGTCACGCGGGACAGGGCGATCTCGCCCTGGACCGTCGTGGCGCCGCCGTCGCCGGGACCTTCGAAGCGCGTGAGGTTGTTCGCGTCGGTGTTGCTCACGTAGACGCGGCCGTTCGTCGGGTTGACCGCCATGTTGAACAGGACGGTTCCGACCCCGGCGAAGTTCGCCGTCTCGACCGGCGTGCCGGCCGAGGCGTTGATCGCGAAGACGTCCTGATCGGGAAGCGAGAAGCGCACGCCGTTGTTCCAGTTGCGGCCGAGCGTGTCCTGCCACTGCGAGACCGTCTGGTTGAACTTGACGATCAGGCCGACCTCCGGCCCGACCTCCCCGTGGGCGATGTTCGGCAGCGGCAGGCCGCCCGGCATGGTGAATCCGCTCACGTTGCAGGGACCGGCAGCGGCGCCGCCGTCGCAGACCAGGCCCTCGCTGAGCGACGTGGTGCGGTTACCGGAGTGGAAGACCGCCGCGTAGACGGTGTTGCCGTCGGCGCTGCGCGCCAGCGCGCGCGGCGTGTCGCCGAACAGCACGACGTTGGTGATCGGCGTGCCGCCGAGCGAGGTGCCCAGGTTGGTCGCGTCGAACACCTGCACCAGCGCGCGGCCGATGCCCTCCGTCGTGAGGTTCGCCGCGACCGGGCAGTTCTGGCCGCGGCGCGCCGTGGTGATGAAGGCGCGGTTGCCGCCGGTGCCCGCGAACACGATGTCGCGCGGCTCGTCGCAGGTGAGCAGCGTGCGTGTCACGCGCGGCGGCGTCGCCGCGACGTCGACGATGCTGACGCTGTCCGACAGATGATTGACGACCCACACCTCGCCGTTGGTCCGCGCCGCGACCGCGCTCGGCTCGAGGCCGACCTCGACCGACCCGGCATGAGTGAGGGCGCCGCCGCTCACGTCGAAGATCTCGAGCCGGTTGTCCGGCGTGTTGACCGCGAACAGCCGGGTCCCGTCGGGCGACAGCGCGAGCGGGCGGGCCTGACCGGTCTCGAAGTTAGTGAAGCTTGCGGCCTCGGCGGCGAGGGCCGGCAGGAGAGCCGTGCACGCCAGCGCTCCGAGGAGCAGCGACGTGCGGTTTCCATGGCGGTGGCGGCGGCACCGGGGCATCGGGGGTTCTCCTGTGGCGGGCGCGGCGGCCGGCACGCGGAACGGGCCTCCCGTCCATGGGAGGTTAGACTCCCTACCGTGCCCGAAACACCTGCGGTCGCGCAAGTTTGAAGCGGATCTCCCGCCCGCGGCAGGATGCCGCGAGCGGGTTTGATGCAACGCGGCACGCGGGCCGCGTTGCCCGGTCACGCCGACGGCGCGCTCCGGCTGACCCAGCGGCTGCGGACCGTCTGCAGCTCGTCGGACCGGACCGGCTTGCCGATGTGGCCGTCCATGCCGGCCGCGAGCCACGTGCTGCGATCGCCTTCCGTCGCGCTGGCCGTCATGGCGATGATCGGCAGGCGTCGGCCGGCCTGCTCCCGCTGCCGGATCTCGGCCGCGGCCGCGAGTCCGTCGAGCAGCGGCATCTGCCAGTCCATCAGCACCGCCTGGTAGTCACCGCCCAGTGCGGCATCGACCGCCTCGCGTCCGTTCTCGACCGCGTCGCCGGCGAACCCGAGGCGATCGAGGATACGCAGCGCGACCTTCGAGTTGATCGGGTTGTCCTCGGCGACGAGGATGCGCGGCCGCGTGAGCGGCGGATGCGCCACGTGCGCGGGCAAGCTCGTCGGCAGGCCGCGCGCGGTGGAGCGGTCCACCGACGGATCCAGCAGCTCCCCGAGGCACGCGAACAGCTTCCGCTCGCGAACCGGCTTGAGCAGGCACGCGTCGACGCCCACGCGCTGCGCCTCGGCGTTCCAGCGCCCGTCGGTGACGGCGGTGAGCATCACGAGCGGGATCGCCGACAACGCGGCGTCGGCGCGGATCGAGCGCGCGAGCGTGAGGCCGTCCATTCCAGGCATGACGAGGTCGAGGATCGCGAGGTCGAACGGCGCGCCGTCGGCAACGGCGCGCCGCAGCGTCGCGAGCGCGAGCTTCCCGTCCTCGACCGCGGTCGGGTCCATGCCCCGGCGCGCGAGCTGGGCCGAGAGCCAGGCGCGGATCGTCGCGCTGTCGTCGACCACGAGGACGCGCGAGCGGCGCTCGTCGGTCGCGGCGTCGGGCTGCGTCGTCGCGTCGGCGGCAGCGAAGCGCGCCGTGAACCAGAACCGGCTGCCGCGTTGCGGGGCGCTCTCGACGCCGATCGCGCCGCCCATCAGCTCGACCAGCTGCTTCGAGATGGTGAGGCCGAGGCCCGTACCACCGAAGCGGCGCGTGGTCGACTGATCCGCCTGTCGGAACGGCTCGAAGAGCAGCGGCAGGACGTCCGCCGCGATGCCGATGCCGGTGTCGCTGACCGAGACGCGCAGGTGCACCGCGCCGTCGTCGGTTTCGTCGCGCGAGCAGCGCAGCACGACCTCGCCCTTCTCGGTGAACTTGACGGCGTTGCCGACGAGGTTCAGCACCACCTGTTGGAAGCGCACCGGATCGCCGACGACCGTCCGCGGCACGGCGTCGTCGACGAAGGCCGCGAGCTCGAGCCGCCGCTCCGCGGCCTTCTCGGACACCAGCGCGAGCACGCTCTCGAAGACCGACCGCACGTCGACGTCGATGCTCTCGAGCACGAGCCTGTGCGCATCGATCTTCGAGAAGTCGAGGATGTCGTTGATGATGCGCAGCAGGCCGTCGGCGCTGTTGCCGATCGTCTGCGCGAACTCGCGCTGCTCGGGTGTGAGCTCGGTGTCGAGCAGCAGGTGTGCAAAGCCGATCACGCCGTTCATCGGCGTGCGCAGCTCGTGGCTCATGTTGGCGACGAACTCGCTCTTCGCGCGGCTCGCCTGCTCGGCCGTGTCGCGTGCACGGCGCAGCTCGTTCTCGAGGATCTTGCTCTCGGTCACGTCACGGATCGAGCCCGCGATGCGGATCGGGTGGCCGGCTTCGTTCCACACCGCCTGGCCGCGCGACTGCACCCAGCGCTCGGCGCCCTCGCGCGTGATGACGCGGTACTCGAAGTCATACGGTACGCGTTCGGTCAGGTGCCGGCTCACGTGCTCGAGCACCGGCAGGCGGTCGTCGGGGTGGATGTGGACGCCGAACGTGCCGAAGGAAGCGTCGGGTTCGTCGGGCGCGTAGCCGAGCAGCTCCTTGTAGTGCGGCGAGAAGTACTGCGTACCCGTGGCGAGGTCGTGGTCCCAGATGCCGACGTTGGAGCCGCGCACCGCGAGCTGATAGCGCCCCTCGCTCGCGCGTAGCGCCGCCTCGCCCCGGTCGCGGTCGCCGATGATCGCGGCGAGGACGAGCATCGAGACGGAGAACACCGCGAGGAACGTGTGCAGCCACGTCAGGTCGAGCGGGCTCGCGACGTGCAGGGGCGTGAACGGCCCGAAGCCGGACACGGTGGAGAGCGTCGAGCCCAGGGCCAGGACGAGCGTCGTGAGCGCTGTGACGAACGACCCCAGTCGCATCGCGGCCCACAGGCCGAGCGGCAGGAACACCGCCGGTGGCATCAGGATCGGCCCGCGCCACATCGGAAACACGACCAGTACCGCGGCGAGCGTGCAGCCGAGCAGCATGCCGGTCTCGCGGCGCCGGATCGCGACGAGCGCCTGCGGATGCCAGGCCAGGACACACGGCGCCAGAACCAGCGCGCCGAGGCCCCCGCTGAGCAACCAGAGCCGGAACGTCTCGCCGAACGGCTCGCCGTAGACGACAGCCAGGGGTGCCGCGACCAGCACCGCGCCGACGATCGGCGCGACCTGGGTGCTCGTCACGAGGACGAGCGGGTCGCGGGGGCGGGTCATGTCGAGCGGCGTGCCGGCGAATCGGCGCGACAAGAGCGCGGCGGCGAGCGCCGTGACGACGTTACCCAGGGTGAACAGCAGCGCCCGATCCGGGGAGAGGCCGTGGGCGAGGTTGAACGCGACGGTGGCGAGCGCGCCGGCGGCGATCAGCCTCGGCCAGCGCGCGATGTCCACCCGCCCCAGCACCCCGACGGCGAGCCCGGTCGGCAGCCAGAGCATCGGGAAGCTGCCGGCGAGGGTGAGGTGCGTGCTCACCTCCGCAAGGAGGTACGACGCGACCGCGAACAGCGCGTCCCGCGCCAGGACCGACTCGCCGAAGAACGCGCGCAGGGCTTGCCGGAACCGGGACATCCAAGCCGGACATCGGACGCGCACCGGCCTCGGCTTGAGCGCACCGGGGCCGCGGCGCAGCTGCCATCGGCGGCGCGTTGGCGCGTGCCGCCGCACGCCGGTCCCCGCTGGGGCGACGGCGTGCGGCGGCCTGGCGTATCGTCAAGGGACGGGCGGGCAGGTGACTGGCGCGGCGCTGTTGCGGACGCCCACGAACTTGCTCGTCGTGTCGTTGCTCGCGTCCTTCGGCGGGACCGCCGCGCAGAATTCGAGCGAGTCGCCGAGTCGCAAGCGAAGAGCGAGGCCGCCCTGCGGCGCGTTGTCGAGCTGGTACATGCCCGGTCCGTTGCCCCGCACGGCGAGCGTGCCGTTGCGCAGCGTGATCGCCGAGATCGGCCCGTCGGCGCGCTGCGCGTCGCTGTACGCGAAGCCCGGGCTGGAGGCGCTGCCGGTCTTCTTCCACCGAGCCGCGGCGAGCGGCAGGATCACCTTGTCGGTGCCGCCGTCGGTGCGATAGACGGTGAGCGTGGCGCCGCCGCCGCTGGCTCCGACAGCGGTCGGATCGGCGGCGCTGCCCGGCGCCGGAACCACCACGCCGCTGGGCGCCACGCCGTACTTCGTCGAGCGGAACGCCAGACGGCTCACGTTCGGGTTCACCGGAGCGGAAGGATCGTCGCGCAGGTTGAGCGACGTCGTGCGGATCGCCGTCGGCACCACCGGGTGGCTCGCCGGATCGGCCGGGTCGGTGCCCGCGTCGAGCTCGTCGCGATCGTAGAAGCCGTCCTCGTCGCGGTCGAGTCCGACGCGCGTGCCCGAGCCGGGCGGCACGCAGGTGAACGTGACCTCCTGACCGGGGAGCAGCGCCGCGGCACGCAGGTCGGGGTCGCTGATCGTCGGGTCGTCCTCG
Source organism: Deltaproteobacteria bacterium (assembly GCA_016874715.1). Taxonomy (GTDB): domain Bacteria; phylum Desulfobacterota; class Binatia; order UBA12015; family UBA12015; genus VGTK01. The sequence goes on from VGTK01000013.1 coordinate 24,456, forward strand.
CGGTCGAGCTGGAACGTGCCGTCCGCGAGCCGCAGACCGCCGCGCGCCTCGCCGCTCAGGTTGGCGCGGATCACGAGGTCGCAGTCGCCCGCCGCGGCGCGCGCTTCGAGCAGCGTGACGCGGTTGTTCGGGTTGGTGCCGTTCTGCGTCGCCGACAGCGTCGCCTGCTGGCCGACGACCGGCTTCAGGTTGGAGTCCACCGCGAGCACGAAGCGCTGCAGGCGGCTCTGCTGCGTGTTGCTGAGCGAGAACACGCTCGCCGAGAGGAAGTTGAAGATGGTGTCGACGGCACCGTCGTGCAGCACGCCGAAGCCGCGCACCTGGTCGCCCGTGTTCGGGCCCGGTGCGAGGCCGAACATGCCGACCTTGGTGTACGAGTTGCGCAGGTGGGTGACCTTGAACATCTGCGACTCGCCCTCGAAGGTGCCGAAGCCGTCGCTGCCGAAGAATCCGGTCTCGACCGAGAAGCTGCCGTCGGGCGTCGCGTTGACGGTCGGGTCGAGCGTGTGGCAGCCGTTGCAGTTGAACAGGACGTCGGAGATCGGACCGAAGTAGACGTCGCGGCCCTCCTGCTCCTGCGTCGAGAGCGAGTTGTCGAGCGAGCGCACCGGGTTCGGTGGATACGTGACGCTCAGCATGAACTCCGCGAAGGCACGCATGTCGGTCGCCGAGAGCTCCGTCGTGCGGCCGATGAGACCGGTGAATGCCGGGTTGAACTTCTCGAACGCGCGCAGCTCGTCGAAGGCGTCGCTGTCCGGATCGTTGCCGCCGGTGCGGTCGCCGCGCCAGTGCAGTGAGCCGTGATTCGCCATGCCGCGCAGGCTCTGCGTCGTCATCGGGCCCTTCAGCGGGTGGAAGTCCTTCGGGATGCCGAGCGGGCCGATGCGGAAGGGCAGCGGGTTGTTGAGGACGGTTCCCGATGGGTCGCTGAGGTCCCACGCGAGGCTGTCGAGGTCGCCGAAGACGTGGCAGCTCGAGCAAGACGCCTCGCCGTTGCTCGATGTCGAGGCGGCGTCGTACAGGAACTGCCGGCCGTCGCGGACGTTCTGCGGCTCCGGGTTGTAGAGCGCGACCTGGTCGATCTCGCTCGCCGTACCGGTGTCGACCACCGCGATCGAGTTGTCGAAGCGGGTCAGCGCGTAGAGGCGTCCGCGTGCCTCGTCGAGCACGATGCCCGTCGGGCCGCCGCCGGACAGTGCGATGTGGCTCGCGGCGCTCGGCGTGAAGGTGTCGCTCTCGAGCTCGCTGGTCTGGAAGACGCCGATCTTGCTCGAGCCGAACGCGGCGACGTAGAGCGTCGCGCCGTCGGACGTCACCGCCATCGCGGTCGGGGTCGCGAGGCTATTCGCGGCCGTGCCGGGAGGAGCGGGGCGGACGTCGTAGTCGATGTGCTTGTTCAGGTGCCGTGGCAGGACGTTCGCACCGTCGAGCACGGTCACGCGCGCCTCGTGCAGTCGGCCCTGCACGGTGGTCGCGCCCCCCTCGCCGGGCCCCTCGAAGCGCACCTCGTTTCGCGCCTCGGTGTTGGTGACGTAGACCTTCCCGTTCACCGGGTTCTGCACCATGTCGAAGAGGATCGTGCCGACGTGTCGAAAGCTGGACGTGGCGACCGGGGTCGCCGCGGCCGCGTCGATGGTGAACACGTCGCGGTCGGGCAGGTTGAAGCGCACGACGCTCGTCCAGTCACGGCCCAGAGTGTCGAGCCACTGGTTCACTCCGTTGTCGAACTTGACGATCAGGCCGGTCTCCGGGGCGGGGACGCCGTTCGCGTCGGCGTTCGGTCCCGGCACGCCGCCCGGCGCGTTGGCGCCGGTCGTGGGCACGCAGGGACCGGCGGCGGCGCCGCCGTCGCACACCAGCGTCTCGAGGATCGACGTCGTCTGGTTGCCCGAGTGGAACGCGGCCGCGTAGACGGTGTTGCCGTCCGCGCTGCGGGTGAGCGCGCGCGGCGAGTCGGCGAACAGCTCGAGGTTCGCGATCGGCGCGCCGTTGAGGTTCGCGCCGAGCGCCGTCGCGTCCCACACCTGCACGATGGCGCGCCCGATGCTCGGCACCGTCGGGTTGAAGGCGACCGGGCAGTTCTGGCCGCGCCGCGCCGTGGTGACGAAGGCCCGGTTTCCGCCAGGGCCGGCGAACACGATGTCGCGCGGTTCGTCGCAGGTGGTGATCGTGCGGGTCACACGTGCCGGCGACGTCGACACGTCCACCACGCTGATCGAGTCCGAGAGGTGATTGACGACCCACACCTCGGCGTCGCTGCGCGCCGCGACCGCCACCGGCTCGAGGCCGACCACGACCGAGCCGCCGTGCGTGAGCTCGCCGCCGACCCCGATCGAGAAGATCTCGAGGCGATTGTCCGGCGTGTTGAGCGCGAAGAGCCGCGAGCCGTCGGGTGACATCGCCAGCGGTCGCGACGGACCGGACTCGAACGCGACGAAGCTGTCGGCCGCGGCCGGGCGTGCCGTGGCGAAGAGCAGCGCGACGGCGGCGAGCGCGAACGCGAGGCGTCCGGGGTTCACGTTTGACATCTGAGGCCTCCCTCGGCTGCGGCGGATCCCGCGAGGATCGCACGATCGCTTCGCAAGATGCCCGAACCTCTTGCAGGCGCGCAAGACGAATCGCGCGGACGCACCGACGGACGCCGTCGAAAGTGCGCCAACGGTCGATCCGCGAGCGCGAACGGCATGGCCGCCGGCACCCCGCCGCGGTTCCGGCCGTCACTCCGACGCGCCCGAAACGACCTTCAGGTCGAACGCCGCCGCGGTCAGCGCTCGGGTATAGGCCTCGCGCGGAGCGGCGAAGATCTGCTCCGAAGGCCCCTGCTCGACGACCACGCCGTCCTTCAGGACCATCACGTGGTGGCTCATGGCGCGCACGACGCGCAGGTCGTGGCTGATGAACAGGTAGGCGATCCGCCGCTTTTCCTGCAGGGCACGGAGCAGCTCGACGATCTGCGCCTGAACCGAAACGTCGAGCGCGGACGTCGGCTCGTCGAGCACGACGAAGCGCGGCTCGAGGACCATCGCGCGTGCGATGGCGATGCGCTGGCGCTGTCCGCCCGAGAACTCGTGCGGGTAGCGGTGGCGCGTCTCCGGATCGAGGTCGACTTCCTCGAGTGCCGCGACGATGCGCGCCTCGCGTTCCGGCGCGTCGCCGCCGAGGCCGTGCACGAGGAGCCCCTCCTCGAGGATCTGCCCCACGGACAGGCGCGGGCTCAGCGACCCGTACGGGTCCTGGAAGACGATCTGCATCTCGCGGCGCAGCGGCCGGAGCGCGCCCGTGCGCACGCCCTGGATGTCGCGGCCGGCGAACGCGATCTCGCCCCGGCTCGAGATCAGGCGCAGCAGCGCCATGCCGAGCGTGCTCTTGCCCGAGCCGCTCTCGCCGACCACGCCGAGCGTCTCGCCCTCGCGCAGCGCGAGCGTGATGCCGTCCACCGCGCGCACGACGTCCACGGTGCGGCGCAGGAGGCCGGCCTTGATCGGGTAGTGGACCTTCAGGTCATCGCAGCGCACCACGACCGGGGCCGCCGCCGCGACCGGCGCGGGCGCACCCTTCGGCTCGGCGCCGAGCAGCTCGCGCGTGTACGGGTGCCGCGGCGACGCGAACAGCTCTGCCGTCGGTCCCTGCTCGACGATCTCGCCGTGCTGCATCACGCAGACGCGGTCCGAGATGCGGCGCACGATGCCCAGGTCGTGCGTGATGAAGAGCATTGCCATTCCGAGGCGGTGCTGCAGGTCTTCGAGCAGCTCGAGGAGCTGCGCCTGGATCGTGACGTCCACCGCGGTCGTGGGTTCGTCGGCGATCAGGAGATCCGGGTCGTTCGCGAGTGCCATCGCGATCATCACGCGCTGGCGCTGTCCGCCGGACAGCTCGTGCGGGTAGGCGCCGAGGCGCTTCTCGGCGTCGCGGATGCCGACGAGATGCAGCAGCTCCAGGGTGCGCACGCGCGCGTCCGCGTCGCTGACCTTCCTGTGCAGCAGCACGACCTCGGTGATCTGGCGCTCGATCGTGTGCAACGGGTTCAGCGAGTTGATCGGCTCCTGGAAGATCATCGCGACGCGGTCACCACGGATTTCGCGCAGCTGCGCGGGCGCGGCGCCCATCAGCTCGGTGCCCTGGAAGTGGATGCTGCCCGCCGGGTGGCTCGCGAGCGGGTAGGGCAGCAGCTGCAGGATCGACAGCGCGGTGACCGACTTGCCAGATCCGCTCTCGCCGACCAGCGCCACGGTCTCGCCGCGGCGCACGTCGAGCGACACGCCGCGGACCGCGTCGAAGGCGCGCGCGCCGGCGCCGAAGCGGACGTGCAGGTCACGGATCTCGAGCAACGCGGGCGTACTCCCGGAAGCCGCGGCGCGCGCGAGCTCTGCATCGTCCGTGGGCCCGGCCGCCGCTGCTGCCGCAGCCGCGCGCGCGTCGCGCGCCCGCGCCGGCGTCGCGTCCTTCGCCGACGGCTCGAGGCTCTGGAACGCCTTGCGCGGGTCGAACGCGTCGCGAACGGCCTCGCCGATGAACACCAGCAGGCTCAGCATCAGCGCGATGGTCACGAAGCCCGTGAGCCCGAGCCACGGTGCCTGCAGGTTGTCCTTGCCCTGCTTCAGCAGCTCGCCGAGCGACGGCGATCCGGGCGGCAGCCCGAAGCCGAGGAAATCGAGGGCCGTGAGCGTGACGACCGCACCGCTGGTGACGAAGGGCAGGAACGTGAGCGCCGCGACCATCGCGTTCGGCAGCACGTGCCGCCAGATGATGCGCGGGTCGGCGACGCCGAGGGCACGCGCGGCGCGCACGTAGTCGAAGTTGCGCGCGCGCAGGAACTCGGCGCGCACCACGCCGACCAGCGTCATCCAGCTGAACAGCAGCATCAGGATGAGGAGCCACCAGAAGCCCGGCGTGACGACGCTCGCGAGGATGATCAGCAGGTAGAGCGTCGGCAGCCCGGACCAGATCTCGATCACGCGCTGCAGCAGCAGGTCGACGAGCCCGCCGAAGTAGCCCTGCACCGCACCCGCCGCGATGCCGACCACGGAGCTGAGCAGCGTGAGGATCAGCCCGAAGAGGACCGAGAGCCGGAACCCGTAGATCAGCCGTGCGCTGACGTCGCGCGCCTGGTCGTCGGTGCCGAGCCAGTTCTGCCACGTCGGCGGCGACGGCGCCGGGGTCGGCAGGTCGCGCGCGATGGTGTCGTAGCTGTACGGGATCGGCGGCCAGACGATCCAGCCCTTCTCCTCGATCAGCTTCTGCACCGCCGGGTCGCTGTAGTCGGCCTCGGTCGCGAAGAAGCCACCGAACTCGGTCTCCGGATGGTCGACCAGCACCGGGAAGTACGAGCGCCCGTCGTAGCGCACGTAGAGCGGCCGGTCGTTGGCGATCACCTCGGCGAACAGGCTGATCGTCAGCAGCACGAGGAAGACCCACAGCGACCACCAGCCGCGCCGGTTGGCGCGGAAGTTCGCGATGCGACGGCGAGTGAGGGGGGAGGGAGTCATCCGATATCCACGCCGCCAGGCGCAGAATTCGTCCGGTCAATCACGGCGGTCAAAATCAATCCGTGGGTCGACGAGCACGTAGGTCACGTCCTCGACGAGCTTCATCAGCAGCCCGAGCAGCGTGAAGAAGTAGAGCGTGCCGAACATCACCGGATAGTCGCGGTTGATCGCCGCCTCGAAGCCGAGCAGTCCGACGCCGTCGAGCGAGAAGATCACCTCGGTCAGCAGCGCGCCGGTGAACAGCATGCCGACGAAGGCCGCGGGGAAGCCCGCGATCACGATCAGCATCGCGTTGCGGAACACGTGGCCGTAGAGCACGCGTCGCTCCGACAGGCCCTTGGCGCGGGCCGTCACGACGTACTGCTGGTTGATCTGGTCGAGGAACGAGTTCTTGGTCAGCATCGTGAGGCCGGCGAAGCCGCCGATCACCATGGACAGGACGGGGAGCGTGATGTGCCAGAGGTAGTCGGCGACCTTCCCGCCGGGGCTCAGGCTGCTCCAGTCGTCGGACACGAGCCCGCGCAGCGGGAACCAGTCGAGGTAGCGACCACCCGCGAACACCACGATCAGCAGGATCGCGAACAGGAAGCTCGGGATCGCGTTGCCGAGAATCACGGCGCCCGACGTCCACACGTCGAAGCGCGAGCCGTCGCGTACCGCCTTCGCGATGCCGAGCGGGATCGAGATCAGGTAGACCAGCAGCGTCGTCCAGACGCCGAGCGAGATCGACACCGGCATCTTGTCGACCACCAGCGACACGACCGAGCGGTCGCGGAAGAAGCTGTTGCCGAAGTCGAAGCGCAGGAAGCTCTTCATCATCAGGAAGAACCGCTCGTGCGCCGGCTTGTCGAAGCCGAACTGGCGTTCGAGCTCCTTGATGAAGGCAGGGTCGATGCCGCGCGCGCCGTGGTACGTGCTGCCGCTGCCACCCGCCGACTCGATCGGCTTCTGCGCGCTGCCGCCGCCGACCTCGCTGCCGCCGCCACCGATGCGCGCGGTCGCCTGCACGGCGGTGCCCTTGACGCGCGCCAGCACCTGCTCGACCGGCCCGCCCGGTGCTGCGTTGATGATGACGAAGTTCAGCACCATGATCCCGACCAGCGTCGGGATCAGCAGCAGGATGCGGCGGAGAACGTAGGCGGCCATCGCGGGCGGCGCGGGTCGTGCGGCGTCGGGCTCAGCTCTGCGGACGCGGCTGGCGCGCCTCGAGCGACTTCGCCTTCTCGGGGTCGATCCACCAGGTGTCGAGCTGCACGCCCTGATCCGGCACGACGCTCGGGCGCCCGAACTTGTCCCAGTAGGCGACTCGGTCGTCGGCGATGTGCCACTGCGGAATCACCCACTGGCCCCACTGCAGCACGCGGTCGAGCGCGCGTGTGCGCGCGACCAGGGCCTGGCGGTCCGGTGCTGCAATGACCGCCTCGATGAGCGCGTCGATCGTCGGGTCGGCGATGCCGAGGTAGTTCTGGCTGCCCTGCGCACCTGCGGCGGCGCTGCCCCACAAGCTCCGCTGCTCGTTGCCGGGCGAGTTCGACTGCGGCCAGTTGGCGACGATGACGTCGTAGTCGAACTCGTCGAGCAGGCGCCGGTACTGCGCGCTGTCGACGGTGCGCACGTCGGCGGTGATGCCGAGGCGCTCGAGGTTCTTCACGAAGGGCAGCGCGATGCGCTCGAAGAGCGGGCTGACGAGCAGGATGGTGAAGCGCATCTCCTTGCCGTCGGCGTTGACCAGCTTGCGCGTCTTCGGGTCGACCTTCCAGCCGGCCTCCGCCAGAAGCTCGGCGGCCTTGCGCAGGTTCTGTCGCGCGTCGCCCGAGCCGTCGGTCTTCGGCGGCTGGTATTCGGTGGTGAACACCTGCTCGGGGATCTTGCCCCGGAACGGCTCGAGGATCGCGAGCTCGGCGGCACTCGGCAGTCCGGTCGCGGCGAGCTCCGAGTTGTCGAAGAAGCTGCGCGTGCGCTTGTACTGGCCGTGGAACAGGTTCTGGTTCGACCACTCGAAGTCGAACGCGTGGCCCAGCGCCTCGCGGACGCGCGGATCGTCGAAGGGCCTGCGGCGCGTGTTGAACGCCCACGCCTGCATGCCGACCGGACGCTTGTTCGGGATCTCCTCCTTCTTCATGAGGCCGGTCTTCAGCGCGGGGACGTCATAGGCGGTCGCCCACGCCTTGGCCGAGCTCTCGGGGCGGAAGTCGTACTCGCCGGCCTTGAACGCCTCGAGCTCGACGGTTTCGTCGCGGTAGTAGTCAATCGCGATCTCGTCGAAGTTGTTGCGGCCGGCGTTGACCGGCAGCTTCTCGCCCCAGTAGTCGCGGACGCGCTCGTAGACGACGCGGCGTCCGGGCTCGAAGCTCTCGATCCGGTACGGGCCGCTGCCGAGCGGCTTGTCGAGCGAGGTCTTGTCGAACTCGCGCGACTCCCACCAGTGCTTCGGCAGGACGTTGAGCTGGCCGAGGATCAGCGGCAGCTCGCGGTTCTCGCCCGGCTTGAAGGTGAACTTGACGGTGCGCGGACCGGTCTTCTCCGCCTTGTCGACGTTGCCGTAGTAGGCGCGGTAGAAGGGCTGGCCCCTGGTGCGCAGCGTCTCGAAGCTGAAGATCACGTCCTCGGGCGTGACCGGCTTGCCGTCGTGCCAGCGCGCCTCGGGGCGCAGCGTGAACGCGACCCACGAGCGGTCGGCGGGCACCTCGATCTTCTCGGCGAGGAGGCCGTACTCGCTGAACGGCTCGTCCGCCGACGACGTCATCAGCGTGTCGTACACCTGCCCGATGCCGGCGGCCGGGTTGCCGCGCACGATGAACGGGTTGAAGCTGTCGAAGGTGCCGACCGCGGCCTGCTCGAGGCGTCCCCCCTTTGGCGCCTTCGGGTTCGTGTAGTCGAAGCTCTTGAAGCCGGGGCCGTACTTGAGGTCGCCGTGCATGGCGATGCCGTGGCTGCCGGACACGATGGCGCCGCCGGTGGCCGCGCTCGTAGCGGCAACGGGGGCCGGGTCCTCGGCTCGGGCGTTCGCAACGAGCGCACCGGCGAGCACGAAGGCGGTGGCGGTGCGCGGCAGGACGGAGATTCGCATCCGCCGAGATTGCCGGAATCGGGCGCCGACTACCACTTGCGTCGCGGGCGACGCGCTTCGCTCCGGGGGCGCGCGGAGCCGGGGCCCGCGGCCGGCGGTGCGGCGCGCGACGGCGCGGTCCGTGCGGTTGTGCCGCGCTACCGCGCGGGCGGAGCGGGGACCGTGGACTTCGCCCGCGCGGCGGTCGCGTCGGCGAGGACGTCGCGCGCGTGCGTCGCGGGGCTCACGCTCGGGTAGGCCTTCACGACCTTGCCGTCGGGCCCGACGAGGTACGAGATGCGCCGAGCCGCGGACTGGTCGCGCGACTCGGCGGCGCCCACCTGCACGGCGAGTGCGCCGTCATCGCTCAGCAGGCGGAACGGGAAGCCCTGCGCCGCGACGAACTCGGCGTTGTCCCCGGGCTCGTCGAACGACACGCCGAGCACCTCGACGCCGGCCTTCGCGAGCGCCGGCGACTCGTCGCGCAGGGCGTTGCCCTCGGCCGTACAGCCGGGCGTCATCGCCTTCGGGTAGAACCAGAGCAGGTAGGTCTTCCCCGCCAGGTCCTGCGAGGAGACGGTCGCGCCGGTCTGGTCACGCATCGACCAGGTGGGGAAGGTCTCCCCCGCGGCGAGCATCGCCGCAGCGGTGACGCGACCGGGCGCGACGGCCAGCGCCACGAGGCACGCCACGAGCACGATCGGCGACGATCGCGAGGCGCGCCGCGCCCGCGGCACCGCGGCGCCGGTGGGCGGCCGCGGTGCGCGGGCGCCGGGCGGTTCAGCCATCCGCGCAACCGACGGCCATCATCAGACCGTTGGTGGTGCCGACGTAGAGACGTCCCTCGGCCAGGATCGGCGACGAGTTGAAGCTCTTCGTCGACGCCAGAGCCCACACGATGCCGCCGTCCGGGGCGAGAGCGTAGGCGCTCTTGGCGAACGCGACGTAGATGCGGCCGTCGCGGTCGATGACCGGCGGATTGTTGCGGAAGCGACCGGTGAGTCCGGTACGCTCCCAGCGCAGGTTGCCGTCGAGGTCGATCGCGTAGAGGGTGCTGTCGTTGCCGCGCGACGCACCGAACACCAGCGTCGCACCCGCGACGTCGAGCGCCGGCGGGGTGTAAACGCGCTCGCGCTTCGTCTTGCGGGTGTCGAAGAGCAGGCGCGCGGTACCGGTCTCCTTGCCGGTGCCGGCGTCGGTTACCGGCGTGATCTCCCAGACGCCGCTCCTCGTGCCGAGGTAGATCTGCCCGGTCAAGGGATTCACCACCGGCGCGTAGTTCGGCGCGCGGCCGATGCTTCCCGGCGGCTCGAGCCTGACGCGCCACAGCTCGGCACCGGTGTCGGGGGCGAAGGCGCCGAGCACGCTGCCGCCGATCGTCACGTAGAGCCGGCTGCCGTCGATGCTCAGCGCGGGCGAGGCGTTACGGATGCCGCCGCCCATCGGGTTGATGCACCACTTCGGCTGCCGCGTCTCACCGGGGCACATCGCCATCAGCGTTCCGGCGCCGAGCGAATCCGAGCCCACGTACACGGTACCGTTCGGGCCGATGAGCGGCGGCGTGGTGACGTCGCCGTCGGTGCAGACCTTCTGGCGCCAGGCGACGTTGGGCTTCGGCTGCTCCGAGTGAACGTCGATCGCCCACAAATCGTTGTCGCGCGTACCGATGTACAGGAGGTTGCCGTTGCCTGCGGCGGGTGCCGAGCGATCGACGGACCTGCCGACGTTGTTGGTGCCACACCAGCGGACGCTGCCGTCGGCGGGATTCAGCGAGCACACCGGCGCCTTGCCGACCGGAACGAAGAGCTCCTCGAGCCCGGCGGCCTCGTTGTGCACGAGCGAGGCAGCGGCGAGGATCTTGCCCCTGAGCTTGGTGCTCCACAGCACCGTGCCGCAGGTCGGACCCGCCGCCGTCGTGGTGCCGGTGTGCTGCAGGTTGCCCTGGAAGAGCGGCCAGCTGCCCGCACCCGGGCCCACGGGTTGCGTCACGTCGGGGCAGGCGGGATTCGCCTCGAGGCACACGTTGCGCTGCAGTGCGATCCCACAGCGCTGGTCTGCGTGCGCCGTTCCGATGATGCACAGCGTGAAGGTGGCGACGAGCGCGAGCGCGCTCAGGCGAACCTTCGACGGCTTCATGGAGTGTCACGGTTCACGGTGGTCCTCTCACGTTCCCCGGCCATCGGTCGCCGGCGCGCACGGTCACGGGGATCTGTCATGCGATCGAGCCGGAGAAGTTCAGCGCGACCCTGCTCTCCGGGGCGAGACTCAGGATGGTGCCACATAGCACGTCGCCATGCCGTCTAGTCAAGCGCGCCGCACCCACCCGGCAGCATCGGCGACCGGCGCGGGGTCCTTGGGCCGCGCCAGGGTCCCGCTGCGGCGGCGGGCCCGCCCGGGGCGCGAGACGACGCCGGCTCAGCTGCCGACCCCCGGGCCGCTCGAGCAAGACGCCGCGAAGGCGATCAGCTCGTCCCACGAGCGGAAACGCACGCTCCGGCCCGAAGCGATGTGCTCCGCGCGGCCGGCCACCGCACCGCCACCCGGGTCGGCGTCGCGGCCCAGCTGGATCACGAAGGCCCGGTCGTAGGGCAGGGGATGGGTTCGCGAGCGCGTCTCCATGACGGGATCACTCGTAGGCCGCCCCGCGCCGCAAGTCGTAAAGGAACGGTAAAAATTCGGGAGAAGCCGCCTCCCGTCTGGTACGTCCTCGGTCGCCATGCCGGCCCCGCGCGCGCTGCGTTTCGGCGCCTACCGACTCGATCTCGCGAACCAGTGCCTGATGCGCGACGGCGACTTCGTGCCACTCGCGCCGAAGCCGTTCGCCCTGCTGTGCTATCTGGTGGCGAACGCAGGGCGGCTGGTCACCAAGGACGAGTTGCTCGACGCCGTCTGGCCCGACACCTACGTCGGCGATGCGGTTCTGAAGGTCGCGATCGGCAAGGTGCGCCGCGCCCTCGGTGACGAGGGCACCGACGGCGGCGTGGTCGCCACCGTGTCGCGCAAGGGCTACCGCTTCCTGCTTGACGTCGTGGCCGAGGATGCGGCGGGCGCTCCCGAGGGCCCGGCAGCGGACGCGGCGCCGACCCGCGGCAGTGCCGCACCCGACGCCGCGGCGGTGCCGCTGGTCGGTCGCGACGCCGATCTCGCGATCCTCGACGCGTGCCGTGATCAGGCGCTCGCCGGTGCGCGCCAGGTGGTGTTCGTCACCGGCGAGGCCGGCATCGGCAAGTCGACCGTCATCGACGCCTGGGTCCGGACCCGTTGCGACACCTCCGTGCGCGTCGGCCGCGGCCAGTGCCTCGACCACTTCGGCGGCAGCGAGGCCTACCTGCCGGTGCTCGAGGCGCTCGCCGCGCTCGCGCGCGGCGACGACGGCGCTTTCGTGGTCGACGTGTTGCGGCGGGTGGCGCCGCGCTGGCTCGCGCAGATGCCGTGGCTCGTCGACGAGGACGTCCGGGCGGCGCTGCAGCAGGAGCTCACCGGGGCGACGCGCGAGCGCATGCTGCGCGAGATCGCCGAGCTGGTCGAGGAGCTCGGCCGCGAGCGCCTGCTCGTGCTGGTGCTCGAGGACCTTCACTGGAGCGACCCGTCGACGCTCGACGTCGTCTCGTTCGTCGCGCAGCGCCGCGGTGTCGCGCGCCTGCTGCTGATCGGCAGCTACCGGCCGGTCGACGCAGTGGTGACCGAGCACGCGATCCGCGACGTCAAGCACCGCCTGCTGGCGAAGCGGCTGTGCAGCGAGATCCCGCTCGGCTACCTCGCCGAGGAGGACATCGAGCGCTACGCCGCGCTCCGTCTCGGCGGCACGCCGCCGGGCATGCTGGCGCCGCTCCTGCACCAGAGGACCAGCTGCAGCCCGCTGTTCGTGACCGGCATCGTCGAGCACCTGCTGGCGCGGAACCTGCTCGTGCTCGAGCCCGACGGCGCCTGGCGCCTCGCCGCGGCGCCCGAGGAGATCGCGCGCGAGGTCCCCGAGGGGCTGCGCGGCATGATCGAGCGCGAGGTCGAGACCCTCGACGCGGGCGATGCGAGCGTGCTCGAGGCGGGGGCGGTGGCGGGCGTCGAGTTCTCCGCGGCGCAGGCTTCCGCCGCGACCGGGCTCGAGCGCGACGCCGTGGAGGAGCGCTGCGAGCGGCTCGCGTCGCAGGCGCGTCTGATCCGCCGCGCCGGCGTCGCTCAGGGCCCGGACGGGCTCGTCGACGGCCGCTACGCGTTCGTCCACGCGCTGCACCGGAACGTCGTCTACCAGCGCACGGCGCCGGCGCGCCGGCAACGCCTGCACAAGCGCCTCGGCGCGTGGCTGGAGGCGCACGGTGCATCGCCCGGTGAGCTCGCGCACCATTTCCTGGCTGCAGGCCTGCCCGACGATCTGGCCAAGGCGATCGTGTACGCGCAGCATGCGGCGGAGCGCGCGCGCGAGGTCGTCGCGTACGACGAGGCGGCGCGCCACTGCGGCACCGCGCTGCGGGCGGCGGAGGTGCGCGGGGGACTGTCGGATGCGGAGCGCTGCGTCCTGCTGCTCGAGCACGGCGAAGCGCTCGAGCACGCGGCGGCGATCGAGCGCGCCGAGCAGAGCTTCGGCCGCGCGATCGAGATCGCGCGACGCCTCGACGACGCGGAGCTGTTCGCGCGCGCCGTGCTCGGTTGCGGCAGCCGCTACGGGCGCATGAGAGCGGACCCGGCGCTGGTGGCGGCGCTCGAGGAGGCGCTCGTGCGCATCGGACCGAAGGGGCCGGTGAACGTCCGCGCGCGGCTGCTGTCCCGGCTCGAGTACTGCCTCTCGCCGCAGCCGGGCACCGCTGCCCGGCGTGCCGAGGTGCGCGCCGAGCTGCGCCGCGTCGCGAAGAAGCTCGCCGATCCCGCGACCGAGCTGTGGGTCGCGCGGTGCACGCGCTGGGCGTTCGCGGGGCCGCAGGCGCGGCGCGAGATCGAGGCCGGGCTCGCGCACCTCGACTCGCTGCTCGCGCGCATGCCGCACGCCGAGGACCACATGAGCGTACGCCTGCTGCGCGTGCTCGACCTTCTCGAGCTCGGCCTGACGGGCGAGGTCGACGCCGAGCTCCCGGCCCTGGACGCGGAGGTCGGGCGCACGCCGATCGGCTGGTTCGCGTGGTTCGTGCTGCGCTACAAGGCGATGCTCGCCATGTTCCGCGGCGAGCTCGAGCCCGCCGCCCGCTTCACGAAGGATGCGGTCGTCGTCGGCGAGTCGACCGAGCACCCGCACATCCGCCCGACGTACCTGCTGCAGCGCTTCGCGCTCCGCCGGCTGCGCGGCGACGACCCCGCACTCGACGTCGAGCTGCTCGCCGCGGCGCAGGGCGCGGCGTGGCAGCCCCTGCTGATCTGCGCGCGCGTGCTCGCGGGACAGAAGGACCAGGCGCGCGCCGAGCTCGCCGAGATCGCGCGCGACAACCTCGTCGCGGTCCCCGAGAACACGCTGTTCCCGGTCTGGATGGGACACCTCGTGGAGTCGTGCGCGCTGCTCGGCGACCAGGAGCACGCGGCCGTGCTGCGGCGGCTCCTCGAGCCGTACGCGGACCGCATCTGGGGCGTCGGTGCCGGTGCCGTGCTGATGGGCCACGGCGGCCGGTATCTCGGGCTGCTGCACGCGACGCTCGGCGAGGCGCCTGCCGCCGTGCGGCACTACGAGGGCGCGCTCGCGGAGAACGAGCGCGCGCAGGCGCTGCCGTGGCTCGCGGCGACGCAGGTCGACTTCGCGCGCCTGCTGCTCGCGCCGACGCAGCGCGGGCGCGACGCGCGCACGCGCGGGCTGGCGCGCGCCGAAGCCGGACGCGCGACCGCCACGCGGCTCGGGATGAAGCGGCTCGCGCTCGACGCCGCGGCGCTGACGCAGGGCTGAGCGGCGCGCGGTTCCGCGCGCGGTCGTCGTCGCGTCGGAGGCAACGCGCCGGGCCGCTCATGCTTCGATGTCGGCGAAGCCGATGCGGACGTCAATCCGGAAGGGCGACGGCGCGCAGCGGCAGGACCCTTGCCACGAGCGGCGGCGCTTCCGGGTGGTCGATCCAGCGCAGCGTGACGAAGCCGCGGTGGCGTCCGCCGGTGTCGAGCCAGTTCACCCCGGGCACGCCAGGATCGCGCGCGGCGACGACGAAGCGCACGCTCCCGTCCGGGCGCCGCGCGGCGCTCGCGTTGCTGGCCGAGGTCGGCCGGCTGCGAACGTCGAAGCACTCGTGCCAGACGCTCTCGAGCGCGATGCTCCACCAGCGCGTCGGCGGCGGCAGCAGGTCGATCACCAGCGCCTCGTCGGCGGCGAGCCGGAAGCTGCCGATCAGGCAGCGATCGTCCGGCGACGTGCTGGCGCCAGTGCCCAGCAGCGCCGCGGGGATCGCCTCCATGCGATTCGGCGTCGCGAGCAGCTCCGGACGGACCGTGCGGTGGAGCGTCGCGAGCCGTGCCACGCTCCATGCGAGCTCGGTGAGCTGCTGCCCGAGCGCGTGGTCGTGCGGCAGGGACGGTGGGGCGGGGCGATCGAGCGGCTCGATCGCGTGCAGCGCGGGGTCCTCGTGCACCGGGTCGGCGACGTATTGCGACGCGACCACCGCCGACGCGTCGTCCGGGATGTCGACCCAGAGTGCTGCCTGGCAGAGATGGGGCGGCGGCTCGTGCCGCGACAGGACGATCTCGAAGTCGCCGTCCGGCAGCACCGGCAGCTCGTGATCGGGCACGTACGCGGCGATGCGCCGCGGCGCGAGGCCGCGTCCCGCGAGCACCTGGAAGCCCAGGCCCGCGACGGTCCCGCGGCGTCCGCGGATGCGGTAGCGGAGCCGTCCGTCGAGGATCGCGACGTGCGTGGTGACGAACGGATTCGCGGCCCCGAGCTGGCGGATCGGCGTGTTCAGCTGGCGGAAGAACGGCAGCTCGTGGTCGGCGTCGACGCTGGTCTCCGAGCACAGCGCCGTGAGGCGCGCGAGCGCGCGCAGGCCCTCCATCAGCTCGAGCTCGCTCTCGGCGTCGGTCTCGACGATGCGCGTGAGATCGTCGAGCATGCTGCGCACGAGCTGCCACGCCTCGCGGGTGCGCGGCGCGAGGTCGTGTGCGGCGCCGGTGCGCGTCCCGTCGGCGGGCGTCTCGTCGGTGCTCATCGTGGGCCCTGCGTGCCGGGTTGCGGCGGGGAGTGCAACCGTGCCCGCCCTCGTGGGGCCGCCCTCGTGCGGCGGACCACACGCCACGGCGTCGGTCGGCAAGCTACGCATCGGCGATCCGCGCAGCGTCGCGTACTCCGGCATCGGACACCGATGCCCTCGAGTCGATCCGTTCCCTGCTCGAAAGCCCTCGGTGCGGCTGCCGGCGAGGAGATGATTCGCGACGGCGGTTGCGGTATCGAGGTGACGTCGGTCGTTCGTCGGTACGCGCCCGTAGCTCAGTTGGATAGAGCGGCAGACTTCGAATCTGTAGGTCGGGTGTTCGATTCACCCCGGGCGCGCTAGTGATTTCAGGGACTTAGCTCAGGGCACTCGGGTCGGTGGCGGCTGACTGTGCCACATTTTGTGCCCCCTCTCGGCCAGAATCGCGCTCTCTCGCGGCGGATTCGACGTACTCCAGGCCGAGGATCGCAGCTCGCTTCGCGTGCGTGCGGATGCGACTGTACCGCTCCAGCATCCGGCGGCTGACGTGCCCCGCGAGGGCGCGGATCGTCTCCTCGCTGACGTTCGGGTTCTCGGCGAGGCGCGACACGAACGAGTGCCGCAGGTCGTGCCAGCGGTATGCGAGCTCGGACTTGGTGCGTGCGGTCTGCCACGCGCTCTTCCACTCGGTGGTGGGCTTGTCGAGCTGGACATCCCACAGGATCGGGCCGCTGCGCTTCGCCCCCGCCTTCACGCGGTGGAACGGGAACACGAACGCATCCGGCCCAGCGTCGGGGAACCGGGCCAGCCAGAGGGAGAGCGCGTCGCAGGCTCGGCGCCACAGTGGCACCATGCGGCCCGTGCCGAACTCGGTCTTGCTGTTCGGAACCGCCAATTCACCCTCCTCGATCAACCCGACGCCCCAAGTCAGCGTCAGGTCGCGACGCCGCAGCGAGCGGGCTGAACCGCCCCGGGTTTCCCGGAGGCTCTGGGTAACTTCATCTCCCTCAGCAACGTGACGACCACGACCAGCGCGATCAGCGGCAACATCGATCTCGGCCTGTTCACCCCGCCGGTCGGCGACGGCGCTGTGAGCGTGTTCCTGGTCCTCTCGCTGACACGCGTAGGGGACTGATCCGCGCGGAGCAGCCGGTTCGACATCCGCCCGGGCGGACCGCGAAGACGGGAAACGCAGGAGTAGGTGCGAACACCCGGCGACGTTGCTCGCTCAGGTCGGGCAGCCCGGCGGACCCCGGTGGGCCTCGCAGGC
Organism: Deltaproteobacteria bacterium; assembly: GCA_016874715.1. Lineage (GTDB taxonomy): Bacteria > Desulfobacterota > Binatia > UBA12015 > UBA12015 > VGTK01. The sequence continues at coordinate 41,346 of VGTK01000013.1, forward strand.
GGCAACCGTGCGCTCGATGCACGCCGGCATGTCCATCGCCGCCGGAGCTGCGGCCTCGCGCGGGGCCGTATCGGTGCCGGCGCGCGCGCTGGCCTTGTCCCGGCATGCCTCGCAGATCCGGACGGCCAGCGATCGGCAGCTCGGCTCGGCGCAGCCGGCGATGGCGAGCGCCGCGCCGACCAGCAGCAGGGCCACGCGGCGTCGGCGGCGAGCCGGCGTCGCGTCCCCGTGCGCCGCTCTCGTGCGGCGGCGTCGTCGCGGTCGTGTGCCGGGTGCAGCCATCGTGTTCCTCGCGGGGTTCATGTCGGCGCCGTCGTGCAAGGTCGTCCTACGTCGAAGCCCCCGCCCCGGGCAACGGCGGGCCGCGGGCCGGAGCCGGACCGCGGTCTTCGGCTCGGCCGTGCAAGGCCTGTGGTGCGCACCCGTATCCGACCGGCCGTTGCCGGGGTGCGCCCGGCGGAACTTACCGCAAGTTTACCGTCCGTTTAGGATCTGCGGCCGCCGCCGGGGCTACTCACCCCCCATCGAGAGCGCGATCCGCGGAAGGTCCCGCGGACCGCCTCGGGAGGTTCCGCACATGTCCCAGAGCCCCGCATCACCCCCTCCTTTCCTGGCGCGCATGGCGCGCCGCGGCTTGCTGGCCAGCGCGCTGCTGGCCGGCGCGCTGCTGCTCGCCGCGGCTGGTGCTGCGACCGCCGCCACCATCACGGTCAGCACCACCACCGACGAGGTGAATGCCGACGGCGACTGCTCGCTGCGTGAGGCGGTACGCGCCGCCAATACCAACGCGGCGGTCGACGCCTGTCCCGCCGGCAGCAGTGCCGCGCAGGACACGATCGTGCTCGCCGACGGCGCGCTCTACGAGCTGACCATCACCGGGATCGAGGATGCCGCCCTGCAGGGTGATCTCGACATCCTCGACAACGCCGCAGCGCAGGACCTGCTCCTGACGGTCGCGGACGACGGCACCGCGACCGTTTCGCAGCGTGCCAAGCCGGACGACACCGTGCTGTTCGTTGGCGCGGGCGCGAACGTCGCGATCAGCGGCGTCGTCGTGGCGGACGGCACGAGCCCGAGTGGGCAGGGCGGCGGCGGGCTCAAGGCCGGTGCGGGGGCCACGGTCGCCCTCGCCGACTGCGCGTTCACCGACAACGTCGCCAGCGAGGGCGGGGGCGCGATCGACTTCGGCACCGGTACGCTCACCGTCGTGCGCTGCGTGTTCGCGCGCAACGTCTCGATCGCGTCCGCGGGTGCGGCCATCCGCAGCGGCAAGAGCGCGATCGTCACCGTCGCGGACTCCGTCTTCGAGGACAACGACGCCGGCGATCACGTGGGCGGTGCGATGCTGGTCGGTGCGGCACTCACGGTCACCGGCAGCAGCTTCGTCGACAACCGCGCGCTGAGCGGCGGTGCGATCGCCGTTGCCACCGGGGCCGGCGTCGCGACGACGGTCACCACCAGCTGTTTCGTCGGCAACTCCGACGCCGCACTGGAGCCCGTCAACGACGCCCCCATCACGGCGAACGGCAACTGGTGGGGCTCGTCCGACGGTCCGAGCGGCCTCGGGTCCGGCAGCGGCGATGCGATCGACGACGACGTCGACGCGGCGACCTTCGCGACCGCGCCGCTCGCCGGCTGCCGCCCGGTCGAGCTGCTGGCGAACGGCGGCTTCGAGGACCGCGAGATCGGCGGCGGGCCGGCGCGCTGGCGGCTGCGCCGCCTCGGCCAGCCGAACGACGGCGTGCAGTGCAGCTCGTCCGGCTGCGAGCTCCAGATGAACGGCGATGGCGAGCTCAACCAGGCGTTGCAGACGGTGCTGATCGCGGGAGACGCGGGCGACACCGTCACGTTCCGCGCGACCGGATCCGGCAAGAACGTTCCGGCGACCGCCGGCAAGTTCCAGGTCGAGCTGTCGCTCGTCCACGCCGACGGGTCCAAGCAGCGCAAGACGCTCAAGTGCGGCTCCGGGTCGTTCCAGGACGACGTGCGCGAGAAGCAGATCGTCGCGACCGAGCCGTTCGTCCGGGTGAAGGTCCGGGCGATGTACGATCGCGCGTCGGGCCTCGCGCGCTCCGATGACCTGAGCGTGGTACTCGAGTGAGCGTGCCGGGGGCTCGTGCTCGGCGCCGGCGGGCGAGCGCGAGCCCCTGCCGCAGGCACTCGACGACCGCTACCGGGCGTTCACCGTGCCACGCACGTCGACCCCCACGAAGCGAAGAGCGCGCGGCGCTGGCGCGGGTCCGGGAAAAGCGCATGCTGCGGATATCTGCCCGCCTCGGTCACAGCCCCGAGGACCCGACACCATGAAGCTGCAGCTTCGCGCCCAGCCCGACGACCCGCCCAAGACCGGTACCATCGTCACCGGTCCGAACGGCAATCCGCTCCTCCTGATCGACGGGGTCGAGCACACCACGCACGACCGGCGGCTGCGCGACTTCGAGGTGCGGTCGGCGATCGACCGCGAGCGCGAGTCGCTGCGCAAGCAGGGCTACCGCACCCTCAACCTGTGACGGCGCGCGACCCGCCCTCGATCGGGCGGGTCGCTTACTCCACCTTCATCCCCGGCAGCTTGCCGCTCGCCCGCCACTGCTCGAGCACGCGGAAGAAGTCCACCGGCCCGCCGCCGTAGAATCCGTCCTGCGCGCTGCGCTCCGACGGCTTGCCCTCGTTGTTGTAGTAGCCGGGCGTGCAGTTCTCGAAGAAGTCGCCGGTGTCGCGGGCCTTTCGGACGCAGGTGTCGATCCACTCCTGCTCGCCCTCGGGCGTGACCTCGAGGAGCTTCGCGTCGCGCTTGCGCGCCTCGCCGAGAAGGTACGCGATGTGCTTCGCCTGCTCGTTCAGCAGGTGCGGGTAGCTGGCGGTGAAGCCGGCCTGCGCGTTGCTCATGATGAAGCAGTTGGGGAAGCCGTTCACGTGCATGCCGTGCAGCGTGCGCGTGCCGCCGGCCCACGCGTCGCCGAGCGTGCGGCCGCCGCGTCCGTGGATCGTGAAGCCTGCACGGCGCGAGTAGTCCGTGCCGACCTCGAAGCCGCTCGCGTAGATCAGGCAGTCGAGCTCGTACTCGCGGCCGTCGACGACCACGCCCTTCGCGGTGATGCGCTCGACGCCGCGGCCCTTCGTGTCCACCAGCGTCACGTTCGGACGGTTGAAGGTCTCGAGGTACTCGTTGTGGAAGCAGGGGCGCTTGCAGAACTGCCGGTAGTACGGCTTCAGCGCCTCGGCGGTCGCGGGGTCCCGGACGGTCCCGTCGACGCGCGCGCGGATCTCCTCCATCTTCTCGAAGTCGGCGATCTCCGCGGCGCGCATGAGGCCCTCGCGCGAGGTGTCGGTCACGCGGCCGCTGGTGAAGCCGAGCAGCAGCTTCTGGATGATCGACGTCCAGCCGTCGGCGACCAGGTCCTCCGCCTGCGGCACGCCGGAGACGAGGTTGTTGAAGTTGTCCATGCGCGCCTGGTGCCAGCCCGCCGGCAGCGACTTCGCCCACTCGGGATCGGTCTCCGGATTATTCTTGACGTCGATCGACGACGGCGTGCGCTGGAACACGTACAGGTGCTCGGCCCACTCGCCGACGTGCGGCACGACCTGCACCGCCGTGGCTCCGGTGCCGATGATGCCGACGCGCTTGCCGGCGAGCCCCGTCAGGCCACCCTCGGACGTGCCGCCGGTGTACCCGTAGTCCCAGCGGCTCGCGTGGAACGAGTGGCCCTGGAACGTGTCGAGGCCGGGGATGCCGGGCAGCTTCGGGCGGTTCAGCGGACCGGTCGCGAGGCAGACCCACTTCGCCCTCATGCGGTCGCCGTGGTTGGTCGAGACGATCCAGCGCGACGACGCCTCGTCCCACGCGAGGTCCTCGACGCGCGTCCGGAAGCAGACGTCGCGGTAGAGGTCGAACTGCCGCGCGATTGCTTGACTGTGCTCGAGGATCTCCTTGCCGAAGGAGTACTTCTCCTTTGGCACGTAGCCGACCTCCTCGAGCAGCGGCAGGTAGGTGTACGACTCGATGTCGCAGGCGATGCCGGGGTAGCGATTCCAGTACCAGGTGCCGCCGAAGTCGGACGCGGGGTCGAGGATGCGGATGCTCTCGAAGCCCGCCTGCCGGAGCCGCGCGCCCGCGAGCAGGCCGCCGAAGCCGCCGCCGACCACGATCACCTCGACCTCGTCGGTGAGCGGTGCCCGGGTGAAGCCGGGCGCGACGTACGGGTCGTCGAGGTAGTGCGCGAACTTGCCCGTCACCTCGACGTACTGCGCGTTGCCGTCGGCGCGGAGCCGCCGGTCGCGCTCCTCGCGGTAGCGGCGGCGCAGCGCGTCCGGATCGAAGCCGAGATCGTTCGCGGCCGGGTTCGGGGTCGGTCCTTCCTGGTGCGTCGTCGTCACGGGTGCGTACCTCATTGGCTGCGCGGCCCGGTGCGGTCCCGCGCTGCGTCTGACGATCATACCCTGCCAGAGGCCGGAGCCCAGAGGAAAGCACGCCGAACGGTCGCTGGTCCATGCCGGGCGGGCCGGGCGGACGCGCCGCCGGCGGGTGCGTAACGCCGCCGCTTGCGGTCGGCGGTGCGACGCGGAAAGGTGTGCCCCATGTTCGCGAAGCTCTTCGCGCGGGACGCGGTGATCGTCGGCCTGACCGGGCTGATCTGGTACCTCGGCGCCGCCGCCTCCGCGACCCCGGGGCCCCGCGGCGACTTCGCGGGCGTGATCGCGGGGATCCCGATCGGCGCGTGCGGCTACCTGCTGCACGAGTGGGGACACCTGCTCGGCGCGGTGCTGGCCGGCAGCTCCGTTCAGCCGGGCCGGTCGCTCGCGTCGGGATTCCTGTTCAGCTTCGACTCTCAGGCCAACACGCGGCGCCAGTTCGTCGCGCTGTCGCTCGGCGGCTGGACGGCGACCGCGCTCGTTCTCTGGGGTGTCTATGCGATCCTGCCCGACGACCTGTTCGCGTCGCGCGTCGCGCGCGGCTTCGTCGCCGGCAACGTGCTGCTGGTCGTGCTGATCGAGATCCCGCTCGTGGTGTACGCGCTCGTCACCGGGCACGTGCCGCCGGTCGAGAACCAGCCCTCGGTCGCACCGGCGGCGGCGCGCGTCGCGGAGTAGGGCGGATCGGCGGCGCGCGACGCGCTCACGCCGCCGCCCACCGCGACCGGATCGCTGCGTCCCGGCAGCACCTTCGCCGGCCCCGGCGGGAACGACGTGGGCACCCCGCCGGACGGCTCGACGCTCGCCAGGGCGGCCCGGCACGCGTCGACGAGCTTCTCCGAGGGGCGCGGCGCCGTGTCACCAGGAGCCCCTCGCCCGTCCCTTCGGACCGCCCGGCGCAATCCGCCTTTACGGCGAGGTTGGAGCGCTGCTAGGTAGCGCAGACCTTCGAACGCCCAGGGTCGCCCGTTCGCGCGTGGAGACCTGGCATCACGGGAGAACCCGATGACCCTCGCTCCGCGCTACCGATCCGTCGTCTGCGTCGCGGCTCTCGCCACGACCCTGGCCGCCTGCGGCGACTCGTCGAACGGCGGCGACTCCGTCCCGGCGACCTTCACCGTCCGCCCCGGCGTGCGGCAGGTGACCGTCACCGGCGCCGACCCGAAGCAGGCCCTCACCCTGATCGACGAGAGCGGCCGCCGCCTCATCACGCTGATCGCCGACATGGGCGGCAACGCGACCTTCGCCAACATCCCGGAAGACTACATCGTCTACGAGACCGGCACGGGCGCCGCACCGCTCACCGGCAGCGGCGGGACGCTGTCTCCGGGCGACGGCTACCTGATCCGTGACGAGTCGGAGAGCCCGATGGCGACCTCCGCGCCGTTCCGCGTGCTGGCGCGCGACGACCATCCCGATCCCTCGCTGTACGAGCGCCAGACGTTGAACGGCGTGCCGTGGCAGATCACCGGCGGCGTCCTGGCCGGACACTCCACCGAGGAGGGCGTCAACTACCTCGAGATGCGCGACGGCACGCTGCTGTCGGCGATGGTGCGCTGGCCCGACCCGCGCTTCTACGGCGGCGGTCCGTATCCGACGGTGATCGAGCTGTCGGGCTACGACCCGTCGAACCCGCGCGACCCCGAGCCCGGCTCGATGATCGCGCAGGCCTTCGGCTACGCGACCGTCGGCATCAACCTGCGCGGCACCGGCTGCTCGGGCGGCGTGTTCGACGTGTTCAGCGAGGCCGAGCAGGCCGACGGCTACGACGCGATCGAGATCGTCGCACGCCAGCCGTGGGTGTTGCACAACCACGTCGGCATGGTGGGGCTCTCGTACTCGGGCAACGCGCAGCTCTACGTCGGCGCGACGCGCCCGCCGAGCCTCGCGGCGCTCGCGTCGCTCTCGGTGATCGAGGACTCGTGGCAGATGGCGTGGCCGGGCGGCATCTACAATGCCGGCTTCACCAGGCAGTGGATCCTCGAGCGCGAGCGCCAGTCGTCGGGCGGGCAGGGCTGGACCCTCGACCGCATCAACGCCGGCGACCGCGTGTGCGAGGACAACCAGCGGCTGCGTGACCAGAGCGTCGGCTTCGAGGCCTTCGTGCGCTCGCTGCAGTTCCGTCCCGCGGACGCCGACGCGCGCGACCTCTCGAAGCTGGTGTCGTCGATCGATGCGCCGGTCTTCCTCACCGGTGCCTGGCAGGACGAGCAGACCGGTCCGCGCTTCGCGACCATGCTGAACGAGTTCAGCGGCCCCGGAAAGAAGCACTTCGTGCTGTTCAACGGACACCACCCCGACGGTTACAGCGCGCACAACCTGAGCCGCTGGTACGAGTTCCTCGGCCTCTACGTGGCGAAGCGCGTGCCGCGCCTGCTCGACGTGGTGCGTGCGGTGCTGCCGAGCGAGATGGAGGGCAACTTCGGCGTGCCGCTCGAGCTCGACCCGGACCGCTTCGCCGACCTGAACGACGGGCAGTACGCGGAGGCGCTGGCGCGCTGGGAGAACGAGCCCTCGGTCACGGTGGACCTCGAGGTCGGCTACGGCGATCCGGGCGCCGGGATCGGCGCGCCGATCCCGCGCTTCACGAAGCAGTTCGACCGGTTCCCGCCGGCGAACGTCCAGCCGTGGCGGCTCTGGCTCGACGCGGCGGGTGCGCTCGCGGCCGAGGCCCCGTCGTCCGAGGGTGCCGACCGGTTCACGTTCGACGCGGCGGTAGGATCGGTCGGCTACGCGCAGGAGGGAGCCTACGACTTCATCCGGCCCGCGGTCACGTTGAACTTCCTCTGGGAGCCGGCGCCCGACGGCAAGGGGCTCTCCTACCTGACCGAGCCGCTCGACGAGGACGTCGTGCTCGCCGGCTCGGGTCACGCGGAGCTGTGGCTGAAGAGCGAGAGCGCGCAGGCGAACCTGGAGATCGTGCTGTCGGAGATCACCCCGGACGGCGACGAGGTGCGCATCCAGAACGGCGTGATCAACGCGGGGTTCCGCAAGGTGGACGAGGCGCGCTCGGACGAGCTGCTGACGCAGATCCTGTACGGCGCCCAGGACTACCAGGAGGTCCCGGTCGGCGAGTGGATCGAGGTGAACATGCCGATCTTCCCCGTCGCGCACCCGCTGCGCGCCGGCTCGCGGCTGCGTGTGCAGATCAACACGCCGGGCGGCGACCTGCCGCTGTGGTTCTTCGAGAACCTCGATCCGGGCGGGGACGACGTCGGCTACCTGATCGGGCGTGGCGGTGCGCGCGCCTCTTCGATCGTGCTGCCGGTGTTGCCGGCGGGAGAGGTCGACGTTCCTGCAGAGCGTCCGGTGTGTGGTGCGCTGCGCGGTCAGCCGTGCCGCCCGTACGTTGCGCTGGAGAACCGGCCGGGGTGATCCGGCGGGGTGCGCGGGTGCGGCGCGGGCGCGGCGTTCGGCGGATGTGGATGGCGAGAACCCGCATCGCGCCGTAGAGCGATCGGATGCGTCACCTGATCCCGCATCACCTTCTCGTCGTCCGCCTGCTCGCGCTCGTGCTGGTCGTGCCGGGTGCGATCGTCGTGCCCGGGCGCGCGTCCGCACAGAGCCTCGGGCCGGGGCGGGCGTCCGTGCCGCGCCTCAAGGTCTTCACGGACGCTCGCTACGAGGCCAACCCCGACCTCGAGAAGGTCTCCCCCGCGCTGCTCGACGCGCGCCAGCGCCGGCGCGCGGGTCAGAGCCGCGCCCAGGCGCAGCAGGCGATGCCGTCGGTGCCGATGCGAGCCGACGCGCCGGAGATCGACGTGCGGCTCGTGTCCGCGACGCCGCCGGTCGTCGCCGCGCTGCGCGCCGCCGGCATGGACGTCAGCGAGGTCCACGAGCGCTGGGGCCGCGTGATCGGCACGGTCGATCCGCTGCTGCTCGACCGCGTCGCCGCTGTGCCCGAGGTGCGGACGATCCACCCGAACTACCGGCCGCTGCTCGACGTCGGCGCGGTGACCAGCCAGGCCGACACGGCGATCCGTGCGGCGGAGGCACGTGCGCAGTTCGACGTCGACGGCAGCGGCGTGCCGGTGGGCGTCCTGTCCGACAGCTTCAACACGCTCGGTGGCGGCAGCGTGAGCGGCTCGGGCTGCAACCGCACCGTCACCGGCACGTCGTCGCAGGCGACCGGCGATCTGCCGGCGTCGGTGAAGGTCGTGCAGGACCTGCCGGGACAGAGCGACGAGGGGCGAGCGATGGCCGAGCTGGTCCACGACCTCGCGCCCGGTGCACCGATCCTGTTCAACACCGCGTTCACCAGCGAGCCCGGCTTCGCGGCCGGCATCGACGCGCTGCGGGCGTGCGGTGCGAAGGTCCTGGTCGACGACGTCATCTACTTCGCCGAGCCGATGTTCCAGGACGGCGTGATCGCGCAGGCGGCGCAGGCCGCGGTCGATGCGGGCGTGCCGTACTTCTCGTCGGCCGGCAACTACGGGCGCGTCGGCGTCGACGAGGAGTTCGTCGACGGTGCGCCGGCGGACTCCGGTAACGACTTCCACCAGTTCGCGTCCGGCAGCCAGGTCGCGAGCATCACGCTGCCGCCCGGCTGCGGGGTGCGCCTCGTCCTGCAGTGGGCCGAGCCGTTCGACGGTACGCTCGGCCCGGGTGCGTCCAGCGACTTCGACATCGGGCTGTACGACTGTTCGGGCGGATCGTGTCAGCTCATTCCGGGCGCGGTCTCCGAGGGTGCACAGGGCTGCTCGACGCTGGGCGGTGGACCGGCGGGCGATCCGCTCGAGATCCTGATCTCGCCCTCGAACCAGACCGCCGCGCCGCAGCAGGTGGCGCTTGCGGTGAGTCGCGTGTGCGGCACCGCGACGCGCTTCCGCATCGGTGTCACGTCGACCGGCGGCTGCTCCCTGACGGGTTCCGGGTACGCGTTCGACGCCGCCGTCTTCAACAGCCCCCAGATCTACGGGCACGCGGCGGCGGCGGGCGTGGTCGCGGTGGCGGCGGTCGACTACCGGGAGATCGAGCAGGGCGGCGACCAGACGCCGCCGCTCAACGTGATCAACGTCGAGCGCTTCAGCTCGCTCGGGGGCGTCCTGCCGTTGTTCTATGCCGGCAACGGTACGCCGTTGCCCGGTGGCGTGCAGCTGCGTTCGAAGCCCGAGATCGCCGCTCCCGACGGAACCAACACGACCTTCTTCACGGAGGACAGTGACGGCGACGGCTTCCCCAACTTCTTCGGCACGTCGGCGGCGGCACCGCACGCCGCGGCGGTGGCGGCGCTGGTGCGCGAGCAGAACGCCTCCCTGACACCGGCGGGCGTGCTCGCCACGCTCACCACGACCGCGCGCGACGTCGAGTCGGCGGGCTACGACTTCCTCTCCGGCCACGGCCTCGTCGACGCGGTCGGCGCGGTCGAGGCCGCGGCTTCGGCGAGCCCGGTGCAGGGATCGCTCGAGAATCCGCAGCCCGATACGTTTCAGAGCGGGATCGGCCTGGTGTCGGGCTGGGTGTGCGACGCGGCGACGGTCGCGTTCCAGGTCGACGACGGTCCGCTCCGCGACGCCGCGTACGGGACGTCGCGCGGTGATACCGCCGGCGTCTGCGGCGATGCGAACAACGGCTTCGGCGCGCTGCTCAACTGGAACCTGCTCGGCGACGGCACGCACACGATCAAGGCGTTCGCCGACGGCGTCGAGTTCGGCAGCGCGGTGTTCGACGTGGCGACGCTCGGCGTGCCGTTCCTGACCGGGGTGACCGGAGCGTACGCGCTGCCCGACTTTCCGGTCGACGGCGCGGCGACCCTCGTCGCGTGGCAGGAGTCGTCGCAGAACTTCGTCATCACCGGCACCTTCGACACGAGCAGCGCACCGTTCCCCGCCGCGCCGCAGGCGGCGGCGCTCGGCGTGCTCGAGAACCCCGGCACGGCCTCCGCGCAGAGCGGCATCGGGGTGATCTCCGGCTGGGTCTGCAGCGCGTCGCAGGTGACCCTCAGCATCGACGGCGGCGCGCCCGTTACGGCGGCGTACGGGACCTCGCGCCTCGACACCACCGCCGCGTGCGGTGACGCGAACAACGGCTTCGGGCGGCTCCTCAACTGGAACCTGCTCGGCGACGGCGACCACACCGTCGCCGCGTTCGCCGACGGCATGCCGTTCGGACAGGCCGCGTTCACGGTGACGACGCTGGGCGCGGCGTTCCTCACCGGCCTCGAGGGCGAGTACGAGCTGCCCGATTTCGACGGCCGCAACGTCTTCGTCCGCTGGCAGGAGGGCCAGCAGAACTTCGCGATCGTGGGAGTGGAGTGACCGCGGCGAAGCCGCGCCGGGGGGGGTCGCGCGAGGGGCGGCGGGATTCAGCCGTTCACGCCGAGCTGGGCGAGCAGGCCGGCCATGTCGGCGAAGTGGACGTCCTCGACGACGAGACCGTGCTCGCCCATGCGGGTGAAGGTTGCGCCCGCGACGCGGACGCTGCGGCCGGTCGGTGGAATGCCGAACAGCAGGCCGCGGTGGGTGCCGGTCATGATCCAGCGGTCGGCGTGCCGGTCTCCGTCGACGAGCAGCTCGATGCGCTCGAGGTGGAAGTCCGGAAACGCGGTCAGGAGCGCGACCGCGCGCTCGCGGATCGCCGCGCGACCGCGCAGCACGTTCGGCGAGCCTGCCTCGATCAGGACCGCATCCTCGGCGAAGACGGCCTCGACCGCGTCCGCGTCGTGCGCGTTCCACGCGGCGTAGGTCGCGTCGTTGACCTCCCAGGTGCGCCGGTGCATGTCGGGGCGAGCAGCCACGTCTCTCGCGAGGTGGTAGCGCGGGAGGCGGGAATCGTCGAGGCGGAGCGCGGCGTCGCGGCGGCTCAGCGCCGCTCGCGCAGCGCGCGCGCCGCCTCGGTCCGCATGCGCTGCATGGCATCGGTCTCCTGGTCGGCGTAGCGCTCCTCGCGCCACGGGTCGGCGTTCATGTGGTAGCCGGCACGCTCCCAGAAGCCGGGCGGGTTCACGTCGAGGAACTCGAGGCCGCGCAGCCACTTGGCGCTCTTCCAGAAGTAGAGCTTCGGGACGACCATGCGCAGCGGCCCGCCGTGGTCGGGCTCGAGGTCGCGGCCGTCGTGCCGCAGGGCGAGAACCACGTCGTCCGACAGCAGGTCGTCGAGCGTGGTGTTGGTCGTGTAGCCCTGCTCGGCGTGCTGCAGGACGTACCTCGCCTCCGGGCGCGGCGTGACGTGGCGCAGGATCTCGCGCACCGACACGCCCTCCCAGTCGTTGTCGAGCCGCGACCAGGTGGTGACGCAGTGGATGTCCGAGCGGACGCGCACGCGGGGCAGCTCGAGGAACTCCGACCACGTCCACGAGACCTCGTGCTCGACCAGGCCGAAGCAGCGAAAGGTCCAGGTCGCGGGGTCGAACGCCGGTGTGCCCCCGTAGGTGAGCACGGGGAACTTCTCGGTCAGCACCTGGCCGGGTGGAACACGGTCGGCCAGGGCCGGGTCGATCGGCTTCATGGCGCTCCCGTCACTGCGGGTTCAGCGAGATGACGACCGCGTCGCCGCCGAGCGTCAGCATGAGCCCCGTGCGCTTCGCCTTGAGGTGCAGGATCACGCCCTGCTCGTTCTGCAGCCAGAGGTCGCCGGCGCTGTCGTTGCCGATCGCGAAGCCGTAGCGCGCCTGTCCGTACGTGCCGGGGAACTGCTCGACGCGGGTCAGGTTGTAGACGTCGCCGCTCGCGTCGACCGTCGAGAGGCCGATGCCGCCGATGCCCGCCGCGGCCAGACCAAAGGGATACTCGCGGCCGTCGAAGAACAGCGTGCCGCCACCGCCGGCGCCGCTGCCGATGTAGGCCGCCTGCACCTCGTGCATCTCGACGAAGCCGTTGGGGCTCTTGCCCTCGACCGCCTTCGGGCCAAGCTTGACGCCGCCGATCGTGCTGCATGCCGCGAGCCCGCACGCCATGGCCATGGCCAGGACCAGGAGCTCCCGTCTCGCTGTCACCAGTGCTCGTCCGCTCATCGCGCCACTCCTCCCCGCGCCCGCGTCGGCGAACGCCGTTGCGTCGTTCCTTGATCGCTCGGTAGCCTCGATGGCTCGATAGCCGAGAGCCATGGCGGGTGCGAGCCTCGCCGCGCGCTCGGGATCGCCGGCGGGACTACCGAAGAGCCGGACGATGACGCGAGTCGTGCGATCTTCCGGTTCGCTGCTTGCCTGCGCCGGGTCCGGCGACGTAGTGCGGGGCACCATGAGCCGTCCTGGACCACCGCCCAGCAGTCGGAGCGGGGCCCGTGCGTCCGGACCGTACCGGGTTGCAGTCCTGCCGTGGGTGCTCGTTGCCCTGGTCGCGACGGCCCGCGGCGCCCCCGCCACGACTCCGTCGCCATCGGCGCCATCGGACGTGCGCGATCGCGCGTTCGCCGCCTCGGGAAGGGTCGTGGTGGACCTCGGCGGTGACGACACCGCCGACGCCCTCGTGCTCGACGCTCGCGGTCGCATCGTCGTCGCGGGCACCACGCGGACCGCCGGCCGGCACCAGGTCTCCCTGAGCGCGATCGCTCCGGATGGCTCGGTGGATGTGACGTTTGCCACGCGCGGCACCTTGCGACTCGACGCAGGAAGCGGTGCACACGTGGCGGCGCTGGTGGCCGCGGGCGATGGTCTGGTCGCGGCGGGCTGGACGGGCGAGGCCGACGGCGACGTCCTCGTCCTCCGCGTGTCGCCCCATGGGGAGCCCGACACCGGCTTCGGCGCGCGAGCTCGCGACGCCCTGCGCGCGGCGGGGCGCGAGCGCGCGCTCGCGGTGACGGTTGTCACGGACGGCGGGCTCGTCGTCGGCGGCTCGACGCGCGTGGACGGTGACGAGCGCGCGTTCCTGGCAAGGCTCCTGCCCGACGGGCGGATCGACCCCTCGTTCGGCGACGGCGGTCGGACGGTGCTCGACGGCGTGGGCCGGGATGCGTCGGTGCTCGCGCTCGCGAGCGACGCACGCGGGCGGATCGTCGTCGCGGGACGTGGCGGCGGTGGCGCGTTCGCGGCACGGCTCGCGCCGAGCGGGACGCTCGACCGGAGCTTCGCGCGCGACGGCGTCGCATCGCTGCCGCTCGAACGCCCGGTGCGCGTCACCGCTGCGGCGATCGACCCCGACGGCGGGGCGGTCCTGGTCGCGCGTGCGCCGGCGGTGGACGCGCCGTCGCTCGCGCTGCGCGTGCGGCCGGACGGCACGCGTGACGAGCGCTTCGCGCAGGGCGGTGTCGCCGAGCTCGCGCACGACGGCCTCGCCATCGCACCCGGCAGCGTCGCGC
>VGTK01000014.1 GCA_016874715.1 Deltaproteobacteria bacterium
CGGGCGGCGCGCGTGCGTGCGGCCGCACCCGCGAAGCCGAGCATCACGAGCTCGTCGAGCCGACGCTCGACGTTGGCGCGCGCGGTGCCGCCGCGGAGCCTGCGGCGGGCGAGGGCGGAGTCGAGCGTCAGGCACCGTCGCGCCGCCGGGCCGAGGAGCGTCGAGAAGGTCGCGAGCTCCTTCGCCGTGAGGCTCTCGAGCTCGCGGTCCTGGTCGATGCACCAGCGCACGACGTTGCCGACCACCTCGTGCGCCTGACGGAAGGGCAGGCCGCGCTCGACGAGGTGGTCGGCGAGCTCGGTCGCGAGCGAAAAGCCGCCGGCCGCGGCGCGCATCGCCTGCGCGCCGATGCCGAGGCGCAGCAGCATGCGCGCGAGCACGTTCAGCGAAGCCTGCAGCGTTTCCGCCGCCTCGAAGACCGGCGGCTTGTCGTCCTGCAGATCGCGGTTGTAGCTCAGCGGCAGGCCCTTCAGCAGCGTGAGCAGGCTCACCAGCGCACCGTAGATCCTGCCGGTCTTGCCGCGCACCAGCTCGGCGACGTCCGGGTTCTTCTTCTGCGGCATCATCGAGCTGCCGGTCGCGAACGCGTCGGGCAGCTCGAGGAATCCGAACTCCGACGACGACCACAGGACGATCTCCTCGCCGAGTCGCGACAGGTGCATCGCGAGGATGGCGCCGGCGGCGAGGAATTCGATCGCGAAGTCGCGGTCGGAGACCGCGTCGAGCGAGTTCTCGGTGACGCCGTCGAAGCCGAGGTCGGCGGCGACGCGGCGGCGGTCGAGGCGGAAGCCCGCGCCCGAGAGCGCCCCCGCACCGAGCGGCAGGACGTTGGTCCGCTTGCGGCAGTCGCGCATGCGGTCGCGGTCGCGGAGCAGCATCTCGACGTAGGCGAGCCAGTGGTGCGACAGCAGCACGGGCTGCGCGCGCTGCAGGTGCGTGTATCCCGGCATGACGACCCCGAGATCGCGCCGCGCGCGTGCCGCCAGCGCGTCGATCATCGCATCGATGCCGGAGATCACCGTGTCGATTCCGTCGCGCAGCCAGAGCCGCAGGTCCGTCGCGACCTGGTCGTTGCGGCTGCGGCCGGTGTGCAGCTTGCCGCCGACGGGACCGACGATCTCCGTCAGCCGGCGCTCGACCGCCATGTGCACGTCCTCGTCGCCGGGCTTCGCGCGGAAGAGCCCGTCGTCGATCTCGCGCAGGACGCGGCGCAGGCCGCGCTCGATGGTCGCGGTCTCGCGCGGCGTCAGCAGGCGGGCGCGGCCGAGGGCCCGGACGTGCGCCACGGAGCCGCGAACGTCCTGCGCGGCCATCCGCAGGTCGCTCTGCAGCGAGACGGTGAAGCGCTCGACGGCGGGGTCGGTGGGCTCGCGGAAGCGGCCCGACCACGCCTTCCCGGACGTGGCGCGCTTCCCCGGCGTTCTCGCGGACTTCGCTCTGGCTCGCTTGGGCGGAACGGGCATCGTCGCTGCGCTTACCACGGCAGCCGCGGGTGCTCCACGGCCACGCACGGTGTCGGACGGAGCGCTCCGCTCGCTCGTCGGTCGTGACCGGCGAAGCCGGTGCGAAGGAGGAACGTCAGCCCTGCTTCAGCTTCCGCGTGCGCAGTCGCAGACCGTTGAGCGAGATGAAGCCGGTCGCGTCCGACTGGCGGTAGCCGCCGGCCTCCTCGAAGCTCGCGATGCCCGGGTCGAAGAGCGAGCGCTCGGCCTTGCGGCCGACGACCGTCACGTTGCCCTTGTAGAGCTTGATGCGCGCGGTGCCGGTCACGTTCTGCTGCGACTGGTCGATGGCCGTCTGCAGCATCTCGCGCTCCGGCGCGAACCAGTAGCCGTAGTAGACCATCTCGGCGTAGCGCGGGATGAGCGAATCGCGCAGGTGCATGACCTCGCGATCCAGCGTCAGCGACTCCACCGCGCGGTGCGCCGCGTGCAGGATCGTTCCACCCGGCGTCTCGTACACGCCGCGCGACTTCATGCCGACGTAGCGGTTCTCGACGATGTCGGCGCGGCCGACACCGTGCCTGCCGCCGATCTCGTTCAGCCTCGCGAGGAGATTCGCCGGCGACAGGCGCTCGCCGCCGACCGCGACCGGATCGCCCTTCTCGTAGTCGACCTCGAGGTACTGCGCCTCGTCTGGCGCCTTCTCGGGCGACACGCTGAGCAGGAACATGTCCTCGTACGGCTCCAGCCACGGGTCCTCGAGGATGCCGCCCTCGAAGCTGATGTGCAGCAGGTTCCGGTCGGAGGAGTAAGGCTTCTCCTTGCTGACCGGGATCGGGATGCGGTGCTTCTCGGCGTACGCGATGAGATCGGCGCGTCCCTGGAACTCCCAGTCGCGCCACGGCGCGATGATCTTGAGCTGCGGTGCCAGCGCTGCGAACGTGAGCTCGAAGCGCACCTGGTCGTTGCCCTTGCCGGTGGCGCCGTGCGCGACGGCGTCGGCGCCGAACTGCAGGGCGACCTCGGCCTGGCGGCGCGCGATCAGCGGACGCGCGATCGACGTGCCGAGCATGTACGTGCCCTCGTAGAGGGCGTTGGCGCGCAGGATCGGAAAGACGTAGTCGCGCGCGAAGTCCTCGCGCAGGTCCTCGATGATGACGTGCGAGGCACCGCTCGCGCGGGCCTTGCCGTCGACCGGTGCCAGCTCCTCGCCCTGGCCGACGTCGGCGCAGTACGCGATCACCTCCGCCTGATACTCCTGCTTGAGCCAGCCGAGGATCACCGACGTGTCGAGGCCGCCCGAGTACGCGAGGACGATCTTCTGCACCTTCTGCTTCGCCACCTGCTTCTCTCCTGCGACGTCGGCGCCCTTCAGGCGCCGGGCTGCGATCGTGCGCTGAGCCAGACCATGACGGCCTTCTGCGCGTGCAGGCGGTTCTCGGCCTGGTCGAGGACCACCGAGCGCGGACCGTCGAGCACGTCCGCGGTGATCTCCTCGCCGCGGTGCGCGGGCAGGCAGTGCATGACCAGCACGTCCTTGCTCGCAACGTCGACCAGCCGCGCGTTGATCTGGTAGCCGGCGAAGGCTGCGCGGCGGGCCTGCGACTCGGCCTCCTGGCCCATGCTGGTCCAGACGTCGGTGTAGAGCACGTCCGCACCCTGCGCGGCCGCCGACGGGTCGGTGACGATCTCGATGCGGCCCGGCGCGAGCGACTGGGCACGAGCGAGGATCTTCGCGTCCGGCTCGTAGCCCTGCGGGCAGGCGAGCCGGAAGTTCAGCTGGAAGAGGGCGGCCGCGTTGAGCCACGAGTTCACGACGTTGTTGCCGTCGCCGATGAACGCGACCGTGGCGCCCTCGAGCGAGCCGCGGCGCTCGCGCATGGTCTGCAGGTCGGCCAGCACCTGTGCCGGGTGCAGCAGGTCGGTGAGGCCGTTGATCACCGGAATCGTCGCGTGCTGCGCCAGCTCGAGCAGCGAGCGGTGCGAGAACGTGCGCGCGACCACGAGGTCGACCCAGCGCGACAGGTTGCGCGCGATGTCGCCGACGGTCTCGCGCGCGCCGAGCCGGATGTCCTCGGGTGCCAGGTAGACCGACGCGCCGCCGAGCTGCTTGATGCCGGTCTCGAACGTGACCCGCGTGCGCAGGCTCGGCTTCTCGAAGATCATCGCGAGCGTGCGTCCGACCAGCGGGCGCTGGCTCTTGCCGGCCTTGAGATCGGACTTGAGACGATCGGCGTCGTCGAGCATCGACTCGACGTCGGCGCGCGTGAAGTCCGCGAGCGAGATGAAGTCGACCTTCACGACGGAAGACCTCGCTTCCCTTCGAGCCTCACGACGCGAACACCCGTGCGAGAATCGCGAGGCCCTCGTCGATCTCGGCGTCGGTCACGACCAGCGGCGGCGCGATGCGCAGCACGCGATCGGCCGTGAGGTTGATCAGCAGCCCCTGATCGAGCGCGGCGGCGGCAACGGCCTTCGCGCGCTCGGGGTCCTTCAGCGCCACACCGAGCAGGAGGCCGAGGCCACGCACCTCATCGATCTGCTCCGGGTGCTTCGTCTGCAACGCTTCGAGCCCGGCGCGCAGCCGCGACGCTGCCGCGCGGGCACGGGGCAGCGTCTTGCCGTCGCTCAGCACCTCCAGCGTCGCGACCGCGGCCGCGTTGGTGAGGCAGTTGCCGCCGAAGGTGGAGCCGTGCGCGCCGAGGTCGAGCCCGGACGCCGCGCGCGCGTTGCACACCATCGCGCCGACCGGGATGCCGTTGCCGAGCGACTTCGCGAGCGTCATCACGTCCGGTACCGCTCCCATCTGCTCGTACGCCCACAGCGTGCCGGTCCGACCGCAGCCGGTCTGGATCTCGTCGGACATCAGCAGCAGGTCGTGCCGGTCGCAGATCGCGCGGAGCTCGGCGAGGTAGCCCGGCGGCGGTACGTTCACGCCGCCCTCGC
Source organism: Deltaproteobacteria bacterium (assembly GCA_016874715.1). Taxonomy (GTDB): domain Bacteria; phylum Desulfobacterota; class Binatia; order UBA12015; family UBA12015; genus VGTK01. Next base: position 4,389 of record VGTK01000014.1, read on the forward strand.
CCTGTACGGGCTCGACGAGGATCGCGACCGTCTTCGGCCCGATCGCAGCTTCCATCGCCGCCGCGTCGCCGAACGGCACGTAGCGGAAGCCCGGCAGCGATGGCTCGAATCCACGGCGGACCTTCTCCTGCCCGGTCGCGGCGATGGTCGCGAACGTGCGGCCGTGGAACGAGCCGAGGGCCGTGAGGACCTCGAAGCGTCCGCCGTGCGCGTGCCCGTAGCGGCGTGCCGCCTTCAGGGCGGCCTCGTTGGCCTCGGCGCCCGAGTTGCAGAGGAACACGCGCTCGCCGAACGAGAGCGCCGTCAGCAGCTCGGCGAGCCGTGCCTGTGGCGCGCTGTAGTGCAGGTTCGAGACGTGGACGAGCGTCGCCGCCTGGCGAGTGATGGCCTCGGTGACCGCCGGGTGAGCGTGGCCGAGGTTGGTGCAGAGGATGCTCGAGAAGAAGTCGAGCACGCGGCGTTCGCCGGTGTCCCAGAGGATCGCGCCCTCGCCACGCACGAAGGCGATCTCGGTGCGGCCGTAGACCTGCACCATGCGGCTCTTCGCGCTCGCGATGATGTCGTCGGCGCCCGGCGGTGGGCTGGCTCCAGCGGGGGCCGTGGCGGCGGTCATGGCTGGCTCCTTCCGTCGGGGGCGCGCTTCGTACCGTCGTCCTCCAGGGTGACGTCGCGGCGAAACTCCGTTCCGACCCCCTCGTCGGTGAACAGCTCGAGCAGCACCGCGTGCCTGACGCGGCCATCGATGACGTGCACCTTCTGCACGCCGCCGCGTAGCGCGTCGAGCGAGCACTCGATCTTCGGGATCATGCCCGTCATCGCGACGCCGTCGTCGATCAGCTTCTGCGCATGGGTGGACGAGAGAGTGCGGATCAGCCGGCCGTTCGCGTCCTTGACGCCCTCGACGTCGGTGAGGAGCAGCAGCTTCTCGGCGCGCAGCGCCTCGGCGATCTCGCCCGCCGCGATGTCCGCGTTGATGTTGAGGCTCTCGCCCTCGGGACCGGCGGCGACCGGCGCGATCACCGGGATGAAGTCCTGCTGCTGCAGCGCGCGGACGAGCTCGGGATTGACCCCGACCACCTCGCCGACCTGTCCGAGGTCGCCGTTGTCGGTCGCGGCGCGGCGCGCGACGATGAGGCTGCCGTCCTTGCCGGAGAAGCCGACCGCCTTCCCGCCGGCCAGGGTGATCATCGCGACGATCTCGCCGTTGATCTGGCCGGCGAGGACCATCTCCACGACCTTCATCGTCGCGGGGTCCGTCACGCGCATGCCGCGGACGAACGTCGAGCTGATGTTCAGCTCCGACAGCATGCGATCGATCTGCGGTCCGCCGCCGTGCACCACCACCGGGTGAATCCCGACGTACTTCAGGAGCACGATGTCGCGCGCGAACGCCTGCTTGAGCGCATCGTCGGTCATCGCGTGGCCGCCGTACTTGATGACGACGGTCTTGCCTGCGAAGCGCCTGATGTAGGGCAGGGCCTCGAGGAGCACTTCGGCCTGATCGATCCGCTTCGCGGGCGCCACGACGCGCGGATACGGAACCGTGCGCCGGAACGCAACTTTCTGGGTGCCGGTACCCACGTGCGTCGAAAGCGCCGCGTCCCTCGCCGGTGCCTCCGGGCGCGGCGCGGGTGGTTGCCGCCCGTCCACGATCGGAGGATGATCCGCCGATGACGCCGCCGATGCTCGAGCTGCTCGAGGAAGCCCGCCAGCACCTGCCCACGGCGACCGCGCTCCGTCGTCGGCTGCACCAGCACCCCGAGCTCGGTCTCGAGCTGCCGCGCACGCAGCAGGCGATCCTCGAGGCGCTCGACGGGTTGGGGCTCGCGATCGAAGTCGGACGGCAGACGACGTCGGTGCTCGCGACGCTCGAAGGCGGGCGCCCCGGACCGACGATCCTGCTGCGTGGCGACATGGACGCGCTGCCGCTCAACGAGGACACTGGCCTCGACTACGCGTCGCGCGAGGCGGGCAAGATGCACGCCTGCGGGCACGATGCGCACGTCGCCATGCTCGCCGGCGCGGCACGCCTGCTCTGCGCGAAGCGCGCCGAGCTGCCGGGCCGCGTGCTGTTCATGTTCCAGCCGGGCGAGGAGGGCCACTTCGGTGCGCGCGTGATGCTCGACGAGGGGCTGCTCGACGGCGAGCATCCGCCCACCGCGGCGTTCGCGATTCACGCAGCACCGAACCTCCCGGCAGGGGCGATCGCTACCCGACCGAGCGCGCTGCTGGCGTCGAACGACGACTTCCAGATCCACGTTCGGGGCCGCGGCGGACACGCGTCGATGCCGCACGACGCGCTCGACCCGATCCCGGTCGCGTGCGAGATCGTGCAGGCGCTGCAGACGTACGTCACGCGCCGCGTGAACGCGTTCGAGCCGGCGGTGATCACCGTTGCCTACATCCGCGGCGGCACGACCTTCAACGTGATCCCCGAGGTGGCGACGATGCGCGGCACCATCCGCACCGTGTCCGAGCGCACGCGCAAGCAGGTGGTCGGCGACATGCGCGGCCTGGTCGAGGGCATCGCGCGCGCCCACGGCGCCGAGGCCGAGATCGAGCTCTGGAAAGGCTACCCGGTGACGGCGAACGACGGCGACTTCGCGCGCTTCACGCTCGGCGTCGCGCGCGACCTGCTCGGCGAGCGGCGTGCGCTCGAGATGCCCAACGCGTTCATGGGCGCCGAGGACTTCTCCTACGTGCTCGAGCGGCTGCCCGGCGCGATGGTGTTTCTCGGCGTGCGTCCCGACGGCGTCCGGCACCCCGCCCCGAATCACTCGAACCGGATGATGCTCAACGAGGACGCCATGGCCACGGGGATCGCGATGCACGCGGCCATCGCGACCACGTGGCTCGAGCGGGCCGTGGCGCAGGCCCCGGCCGGCTTGCGCTGATCCGCGCTCAGGACCTGCGTTCGCCGAAGAGGATCAGGCCGAGTCCGAACACGACGATGATGCCGGCGGCGCCGGCGAGCCGCGGAACCAGCGCCCGCGGGTTCCGGTCCGGTGCCACGTACGCGACGATCCAGGACCCGGCGAACCCCAGCACCAGCAGCAGGAGTGCCGCGATCAGAAGCGTGCTGCCCTCGGGCGTCGACGACCTCGTCACGGGCTACGTGGAAGATGACGGCTCGGGGATGTCAACCGCCGGAGTGCCTTGCGGCACCGCGGCCGGCGAAGGCGATCGCGTTCGGCGAGCGCCGCGTGCGGTTCCCCGCGGGCACCGTCCGGCCGGGCCGTCGGGCGGCGCCTCCCGGGTCAGAGGATGAAGCGGGCGAGATCTTCGCTCGCGAGGATCGGCTCCAGCTCGGCGCGCACGTGCTCGGCGGTCACCGTGACGCTCTGCCCACCCATGTCGGGCGCATCGAACATCAGCTTGTCCAGCAGCCGCTCGAGCACCGTGTGCAGGCGTCGTGCGCCGATGTTCTCGGTGCGCTCGTTCACCAGTGCGGCGATGCGCGCGATCTCGGAGACCGCGTCGGGTGCGAAGTCCAGCGAGACCTCCTCGGTCGCGAGCAGTGCGGCGTACTGCCGGATCAGCGCGGTCTTCGGCTCGGTCAGGATGCGCACGAAGTCGGCCTGCGTCAGCGCCTCGAGCTCGACGCGGATCGGGAAGCGGCCCTGGAACTCCGGGATCAGATCGGAGGGCTTCGCGATGTGGAAGGCACCCGAGGCGACGAAGAGGATGTGGTCGGTTCGCACCGGGCCGTGCTTGGTATTGACGGTGGACCCCTCGACGATCGGCAGCAGGTCGCGCTGTACGCCTTCGCGCGACACGTCGGGGCCTCCGGTGTGCGAGCGTCCGGCGATCTTGTCGATCTCGTCGAGGAAGACGATGCCCGAGCTCTCCACGCGGCGTACCGCCTCGCGGACGACGTTGTCCATCTCGACGAGCCTTGCCGCCTCCTCCTGCGTGAGAGCCGCGAGCGCGTCGGGCATGCTCATCTTCCGCTTGCGGGTCTTCTTCGGCAGGAGGTTCGAGAACATTTCCTTCAGGTTGAAGCCGACCTCTTCCATGCCCTGCGGCGTCATCACCTCGATGTTCGGCACCGGGTTGTCCGCGACGTCGACCTCGACATCGCGCGTGTCGAGCTCGCCCGCGCGCAGCTTGCGACGCAGCTTCTCGCGCGTGCCGGTCGCCGCCTCGTCGTCGACCGCCGGCCCCATGCCGATGGAGCGCACCGGCGGCAGCAGCAGGTCGAGCAGCCGGTCCTCGGCGGCCTCTCGCGCGCGCACGGCGACGCGCTCGCGCTCTTCCTGCTTGACCATGTTGATGCAGAGCTCGACCAGGTCGCGGATGATCGACTCGACGTCGCGGCCGACGTAGCCGACCTCGGTGAACTTCGAGGCCTCGACCTTGATGAAGGGGGCGCTGGTGAGGCGGGCGAGGCGGCGCGAGATCTCCGTCTTCCCGACGCCGGTCGGGCCGATCATGATGATGTTCTTCGGGATGATCTCGTCGCGCAGGTCGGCGTCGACCTGCTGGCGGCGCCAGCGGTTGCGCAGCGCGATCGCGACGGCGCGCTTCGCCGCCCGTTGTCCGACGATGTAGCGATCGAGCTCGGACACGACCTCGCGCGGCGTCATCGGGCTGGCTGTGGCCTCGTGTGCCGCAGAAACGCCGGCGTCGGCGGGGACCGGCGTCTGCTCCTCGTGCTCGATCACGCGTTTCTCTCCGGAGCTCCGATCTCCTCGATCACGAGCTGGTCGTTCGTGTAGATGCAGATGTCGGCGGCGATGCGCATCGCCGCCTCGGCCACGGCGCGTGCGTCGAGCGTGGTGTGCGCGAGCAGCGCCCGCGCCGCGGCGAGTGCGAAGTTGCCCCCCGAGCCGATGGCGATGGTCGCGTCGCCGTTGGGCAGGGGGTCGGGCTCGATGACGTCGCCGGTGCCGGACAGAACCAGGACGTGCTCCGCGTCCACCGCCAGGAGCATCGCCTCCAGGCGGCGCAGCGCGCGGTCCGTGCGCCAGTCCTTGGCGAGCTCGACCGCCGCGCGCCGCAGCTGGCCGCGGTACTCCTCGAGCTTCTGCTCGAAGCGCTCGAAGAGCGTGAAGGCGTCGGCCGAGGCGCCGGCGAAGCCGGCCACCACCTGGTCACGGTGCAGGCGGCGGACCTTCCGCGCACCGTGCTTCATGACCGTCGAGCCCACGCTCACCTGGCCGTCGCCCACGATGCAGACGTGCCCGCTGCGCTTCACGGCGAGGATGGTGGTGGCGTGGATGGCGGGTCGCGTCGGCCTCTCCTCCACGATCCCGTCTCTACGGTTCGGCGCGAGCAATGTCGATGGCCGCCGGCGAGCGCGCCCCCCCCCGCACCGCGGGCGCTCACGCCCTCGGGTGGAACCTCCGGTACTCCCGATGCAGCTGCTTGAGGCTCACGTGCGTGTAGCGCTGCGTGGTAGATAGGCTCGCGTGACCGAGCAGCTCCTGGATCGACCTCAGGTCGGCGCCGTCGTCGAGCAGGTGCGTGGCGCAGCTGTGGCGCAGTGCGTGCGGGTTCACCTCGGCCACGCCGGCGTCGCGCATCGCGCGCGCGACGATGCGCCCGACGCTGCGCACGTCGAGCCGCGTCCCGCGGGAGCCGAGGAAGACCGCCGACCGGCCGGCCGCCGCGGCGCCGCTCAGGCTCGCGAGCACCTGCAGCGCCGAGCGGGCGGCGCTGGTGAGCGGGACGATGCGATCCTTGCCGCCCTTTCCGGATCGTACGTGCAGCTGCCGCTGGCCGGAGGAGACGTCCCGCCAGTCGAGCCCCACCACCTCGCTCGCGCGGAGCCCGCTGCCGTAGAGGACCTCGAGCAGCGCCGCGTCACGCGCGGCCCGCCGATCGGGGATCGAGCGCTCGCTCAGCACGCGCTGCAGCTCGCCCTCGGCGACGTAGCGGGGCAGGGTGCGGCGGAAGCGCGGCGTCCGCAGCGCGGCGGCGGGGTTCGCGGCGATGGTGCCGGCTCGCTTGAGCTGCGCGAAGAACGATCGCAGCACCGCGATGGTCCGCCCCAGCGAGCGCCGGCGGACGTCGGCGCCGCGCTCGGCGAGGAAGCGCCGCAGCCGGTCGATGTCGACGTGATCCCACCCGACCGGTGCGCCCCCGAGAAAGACCACGAGACGGTCGAGCTCGGTCCCGTAGGCGCGCAGCGTGTGTCGCGATGCGCGCCGCTCGACGCGCAGGTGCTCGAGGTAGGCGAGCACTCCCGGGTCTTCGCCGGGCCGCAGCCCTCCGGGATCCACCTCCGCACCTTCCCGCACGCACCGCTCCTGACCCCGGCCGTCGCCGGTGGGTCGCCTGTATCGACCGGACGCCCTGTGCTACCACCGGACGCCATGGTGACGCCAACGGTCGCGCCGCGCTGCCACCGCTGCGGAGCGCCGCTCGCCCCGAAGAGCCCGTCCCGGCGCGCCGCGTGCGCGGGCTGCGGTGCCGACGTCCGGGTGTGCCTGAACTGCCGCTTCCACGCCCCGGGTATGCACCACGACTGCCGCGAGCCCGCGGCGGAACGGGTGGCGGACAAGGAGCGGGCGAACTTCTGCGAGTTCTTCGCGTTGGCGCCGGGCAGCACGTCGCTGCGCGGCGGAGAGGAAGGTGCCGGTGCCCGTGCCCAGCTCGAAGCGCTGTTCCGCAGGCCCTGAGCGCCGTGCGGTCGTGGCGGCGCTCGCGCTGCTCGCGGTGGTCTCGGGCTGCACGTCCGACGATCCGGCGCGCGCCGCGGCCGAGCGCTTCGTCGACCGATACTACGTGGAGATCGACCTCACCGGCGCACGCGACGAGGCCGCCGGCCTTGCGCGTGCCAAGGTCGAGCGCGAGATGAAGCTGCTGGAGGGCATCACCCCGCCCGAGGATTCGGCGCGCCCGCGGGTCCACTACCGGTTTCTCGAGCAGCAGGAGCCGGGTCGTGACCGGCGCGGCTTCGTCTACGAGCTGACGATCAGCTTCGAGCGCGGCGACCAGCTGCAGCGCCGTGCGCTGGTCACCGTCGGCCAGGACGACGGTGCCTGGCGTGCGGTCAACTTCCAGGAGCTGGATTGACGTCCGGCTCGGCGCCACCGACCGGGAAGCACGAACCGGAAGAGGTGTTTCGCCCGACGTCCGCAGCGACGTCGCCGGCCCGGAACGACGAAACTCCGGGACGGTCCCGTCTGACCCTGCGCGCACGGCGCGGGTTGCGCGGTCTCGCGCTCGGCTGCGCGGTGCTCGGCGTGGGGCTGCTCGTGGTCGGGACGGTCGTTCTGGTGCGCGTACGCGGCGTGCTCTCGGGGCGCAGCGAGGAGCTCGTCGCGGCCGTCGGCCGGGCGGTGGGCCTGCCCATCGCCGCGGATCGCGCGGAGGTGTCCTGGTGGCCGCCTGGCGTCACGGCACACGACGTCGAGATCCCCGATCGATCGCCGTACGGTCCGGGCGACCTCGCGCGCGTCGACGAGGCACGCATCCGGGTCGCGCTGATGCCCTTGATGCGCGGAGAGATCGTCGTCACCGAGGTTCGCCTCGTGGCGCCCGTGCTGTTCGTGGTCCGCGGCGTCGACGGCGGCTGGAACCTCGGTACGACGCCGGCACGCGAAGCCGCCGCGCGCTCGGGCGACGCCAGCCCTGCCGGCGCGACGCCGGCGATCGTCATCGACTCCGTTCGCGTTCGCAACGCGCGGCTGGTCTACCGCGATCGCGCGATCCCCGGGCTGGGCGAGCTCGAGATCAAGTCCGGCGACGCGCTGCTGCGGCGTCGCGGCGACCTGTACCGGGCGACGTTCAACGCGCAAGCGCTGGGTGGCGACGACGACAACGTGGAGGGTACGATGGTCGTCCCGAGCGGCGACGCGCCCGGCGACGTCAAGCTGCACCTGCGCGCCACCGGGCTCGGCGGCGCGCGGCTGCCCGAGGTGGCGGCTCTCCTGCGCGGTGCGATGCCCTTCGGCATCGCGCTAGACGGCCCGGTCGACGCGACGCTGGATGCGACGCTGCCGCGCAACTGGCCACCGGGGAGCGCGACGGGACGCATGGTGCTCGACGCCGGCGCGGCGGGCTTGCGTGCAGCGGGCGGCTGGGTCGCGAAGCCCGCGGGCCGGCCGCTGAACGCCGATCTCGAGCTCCGTGCCGGCACCTTCGGCCTGGCGGTCGATCGCGCCTCGCTCGCGAGTGGGGATCTGCACGTGGTCGCCAGCCCGGCCGAGCCGAGGGACGCCGCGCCCGATGCGGGGCAGGGGCCGCTGCTGCTCTCGCTCGACGGGATCGATGCCGAGCGTCTCGCTGCGTGGGTGCCCGCGCTGGCGAATCTTCGTCCGCGCGGCGCGCTCTCCCTCGAGGGAAGGGTGACGCCGACCGGCGACGGGGTCGCGACGGACCTGCACGCCGCGACGAGCCAGCTTGCGCTCGACCAGCCCGGGCGTGCGGTGACCGTGGCGAGTGCCAGCGTCGATCTCTCGATCGCGCCGGGAACGAAGGGTGTCCTCGGTGCTCTGCGCATGGCCGAGCTGAAGAGTACCGAGGGCAGCATCGCGACCCTGTCGGCGAGCGTCGGTGGCGGCATGGCGCAGCCGCTCGACGTGGCCATGAACGGGGCGCGTCTCGCGCGCAACGGCGTCGTGCTCGACAGCGTCGGGATCGATCTGGTGGTGCGCGACGGCGACACCGAGATCCGGGGCTTGCGGCTCGGCGGCCTCGGCGGGAGCATGACCGCCCGGGGCCGCGTCCTGCGGGACCGGGACGGGGTGTACGCCGCCGCGCTGCAACCCGAGTGGAGCGGCGTCGACCTGTCGCGTCTGCTCGCGCTCGTCGGCGGCACGGAAGGGGCGCAGGGCATCTTCTCGGGCCAGGCCAGCCTGGAGACCAGCGCCCCGTCGATGGATGCCGCGCTCGACAACCTGAACGGCACCTTCGCGGCACAGCTCGGCGACGGCGTGCTACCCGGGGTGAACGTCGCGCGCCTCACGCTCGCGAACCTCGACGGCATCCCGAAGCTCGAGGAGGTGGCCCTCGGGCGCGCACGCGAGCGCTTGCCGGAGCTGCTCGCGCCGACGAGCACCATCAGCCTTCTCCGCGTGGGGGGCACGGTGAACGAGGGCCGCATCCAGATCGGCGAGCTGCGTCTCGACGCGGGAATCTACGCGCTCGAGGCCCGCGGCCGTCTCGCGTTCGACGGCGAGACCGACCTCGAGGGGACGTTGAGCCTCACCGAGGATGCGAGCCGGAAGCTGCTTTCCGGCTCCAGCGGTGGCGTCCTGCAGGCGCTCGCCGGCAGTGACGAGCAGGTGCGCATCCCGATCGCGGTGCGCGGCCGCTATCCGGATCTGCACAGCGCGCCGTCGAGCGAGTTCCTCGCCGACGCGGCGGCGCGCGCGATCCGGCTGCCCGGGAAGGAGCGGGCGGTGGGTTTTCTGCGCCGGCTGCTGGGCGGCGGTGAAGACTGACTCTCGGCCGGGCCCGGCCCCGGTCGCGGGCGAGTGGCACCTGCTGCGCGACGCGGAGCTGTGGGCGCGCGTGATCCGCGTCGCGCGCGAAGACATCGCCTACTTCAAGTGCCTCTTCGAGTCCTACGAAGGGGTCGCGCTGATCCGCTCCGTGGAGTCGCAGGACGATGGCACGGTCGTCATCGCGATTCTCGCCACCGGCGACTTCCGCGACGAGACGGACGCCATCCTCGCCGACGTCGCGGAGCGTGGTGCGCCGGCCTTCACCGGGGCGCCCTTGCCCGCGGCCTGCACCGAGGACTGGTTTCTCGCGACCTGGGCGCGTGAAGCCGGCGACGCGTGACCGTCGGCCGGGCTCACTCCGTGGTGTCGTCGACGGTCGCATCGTCGCCGGACGAGCCCGTGTCGCGCGCGCGCGTCGAGGCGAAGTACGCGATCACGATGCTGACGCCGTAGAGCACGACCAGGGGTGCGACGAGCAACAGCTGGGACGCGACGTCGGGACCCGGCGTCAACACGGCGGCGACGACGAAGATCCCCATCACGGCGTAGCGCCACGGTCGCAGCAACGTCTGGTGGTCGATCATGCCGATGCGCGACAGGAAGTACGCCAGCACCGGCATCTCGAAGGTCACGCCGAACGCGAGCAGCATGCGCGCGCTGAACGACAGGTACTCGCTGATGCGCAGCGTCGGCTCGATGCCGATCGTCGCATACTGCTCGAGAAAGAACGCGTATCCGACCTGGAACACGAATGCGTAGCAGAACCACGCTCCGGCGACGAAGAAGAAGGTGCCGAAGAACACGAACGGCACGACGTAGATCTTCTCCTCCTCGTAGAGCCCGGGCGCGACGAACTGCCAGACCTGGTAGAGGATCGCCGGCGAAGCGAGGAAGATGCCGGCGATGAATGCGACCTTCAGCTTGGTGAAGAACGCTTCGGTGACGCCGGTGCCGATGAGCTTGACGGTCGCGTCCCCTGCGGCGAGGTTGATCGGTCGAATCAGGATTGCGAACAGCGTGTCGGCGTAGACGTACGACACGAGGAAGCCCGCGAGGATGGCGAGCAGCCCCTTCGCCAGGCGCCAGCGCAACTCCTCGAGGTGCGCCGTCAGCGGCATCTCGGCGTCGGCCATCGGGCTCTCGCTGCGCTCCGGACCGGGCCGGAAGCTCAGACCTTGGATCCGGGCTCGTCGGCCGATGGTGCGCTCGGCATCGAGCCCACCGGCACGGCTCCCTCCGCGGGGACGAGCGTGGGCGTGGCGGGAGCCGCCGTGGATGCCATTGCGGTGAGGGGAGTCGTCGGCGCGGTCTCCGGAGCGGAGGCGTCGCCCGTGCCGGCTGCCTCGGCCGCCGGAGCCAACCCGCCGCCCTCGGCTGCAACCAGTGCTGCAGCGGCGGCCTTCTCCGCGGCCTCCTTCTGCGCAGCGGCCTTCGCGCGTGCCTGCTCCGCCTTGCGCCGTGCGAGATCGTGGTCGCGCGCTTCCTGCTCGATCATGCTGCGCGCGCTCTCGAGCTCCTTGTTGACCTCGCCGGTGACGCGGCGGAACTCCGCGAGCCCCTTGCCCAGCGCGCGTGCGACTTCGGGAAGCCGCTTCGGACCGAGCACGAGCAACCCGACGACCAGGATGACCGCCAGCTCGGGCATGCCGATGCCGAACATCGCCCGGACGCTACCCGACCGGCCAACGTGCGGCAAACGCGCTCGCCCGCGCGGCCGGGTCGCAGCGCGCGGTTTGCCTCGCGCCGACCGACCGAATATCGAGGCGGCGGAGGGCGCCGACATGTCGCTCGCGATGAGCACGGCGGAGAGAGAGGCGTTCCTCGCGGACGTCCACGTCGCGGTGATCAGCATTCCCGAACCCGAACGCGGCGGGCTCGTCATCCCGATCTGGTACGACTACGCGCCCGGCGGGCCGCTGTGGTTCGTGACCGACGCGGCGTCGCGCAAGGCGCGCCTGCTCGAGCGCGCGGGGTGCCTCGGCATCTGTGTGCAGACCGAGCAGCCCCCCTACAAGTACGTCAGCGTCGAGGGCTCGGTGCGCTCGATCGAGCCCGCCGACATCGAGCGCGACACGCGTCCCCTCGCGCACCGCTATCTCGGCCGCGAGATGGGCGACCGCTACATCGAGGCGACGCGCGGCGGGGGCGGGGACGTCGGGAGCATCGTCGTGCGCGTCGATCTGCGTCGCTGGCTCTCGGTCGACTACGACAAGCAGTTCGGCGGCGGCTGACGTCCGCACCGCCTTCGCCCGCCACGAGGCGTCGAGCCCGCAGCGTGCCTCCGGTCGACGTCCGACCGGATCGGCCGCCCCCCGCGGCCGAGCTCACGCGAGGAAGCTCGGCCGGCGGACGTCACCCGGCTCCGGCGGCGCTCAGAGCCGCCAGTGCGGGGCGAGCACCTGGCGCAGGCGGTCGAACGCATGCGTGCGGTGGGTCCCCGGCGCGTGAACACGCGCGCCGTGCGTCAGCTCGTCGAGCACGGCCTCGGTCCCGCCGCGCATGGCGTCGAGGTCGTAGCCACCTTCCAGCACCGCGACGAGGCGTCCGTCGGCGACGTCGTCGGCGACCTGAAGCAGCACGCGCGACATGCCGACGAAGCCCTGCTCGGTGACCTGCATGCCGCCCAGCGGATCGCGCCAGTGGCAGTCGAAGCCGGCGGAGACCAGCAGGAACTGCGGCGCGAACTGGCGCAACACCGGTGCCACGACCTCCTCGAGCGCGAGCACGTAGCCCTCGTCGCCGACGCCCGCACCGAACGGGACGTTCACGTTGAAGCCGAGGCCCGAGCCGCGGCCGGTGTCGGTCACCGCGCCGGTCCCCGGGTAGAAGGGATACTGGTGCAGGGACACGTAGAGCACGGACGGGTCGTCGTAGAAGATCGCTTCCGTTCCGTTGCCGTGATGGAGGTCCCAGTCGATGATCGCGATGCGCTCGTAGCCGTGCCGGCGCTGCAGGTGGCGCGCCGCGATCGCGACGTTGTTGAACAGGCAGAATCCCATCGCCTGCCCGGACGTCGCGTGGTGCCCCGGCGGTCGCACGAACGCGAAGCCATTGCGGCAAGACCCCGTGGCGACCGCGTCACTGAGCTCGAGCACGCCGCCGGCGGCGAGCAACGCGATCTCGAACGAGCGATCGCACGTCGTGGTGTCGGCGTCGATGCGCGCGTGCGTCATGTGCTGCGTCCGGGAGATGCGCTCGTAGAGGTCGTCGGTGTGTGCGAGGCGGATCTCGTCCTCCTCGGCGAGGCGTGCGGAGATGCGCTCGAGCGGTGAGCCGCGCCACTCGTGCAGCGCACGGTCGACCGACAGCAGGCGCTCGGGACGCTCGGGATGCCCGGCTCCGGTGTCGTGCTCCTGGTAACGAGTGTCGACGACGATGGCGGTTCTCATGAGATCAGTATAGCCCGCCGCGCCTGCCCGCGATGTCGGAAGGCACGTTGCCGCGACCGGCCTGGCGGGCGTTCGTGCCCGGTGCCGCGGCGCCCCGCGGCGCCCGGCGGCGCGCCATGCCGTCGATGGTCCCGTCCGGCATCGCGTAGGCCGAGCGGCGAACCGGCATCGCCGCCCCGGCGGCGGGTTCCAGCGCCCGGACGTCGTTCGCGGCGACGGTCGCCGGAGCCGGCGCGGGGGCTGACCCGACCGCGAACTCTTCCGGCGCGGGCTCGTCGGTGGTATCCGACGGCCCGGACGGCGCGACCGGGAACGCGGGCTCGGTGCCGCGCTTGAACGCCTGGAACACCGCGCCCGCCGTGCCCGGCGTCGTGCGCTGCCCGGAGCGATCGACCGCGACCAGCGTGACCTCGTTCGGCACCGCGAAGTCGAGCACCGGCTGATCGGCGAGCGCCTTGACCATGAAGTCGTGCCAGATCGGCGCTGCCGCCTTGCCACCGGTCTCCTTGCCGCCGAGCGACTTGTCCTGGTCGTATCCGACCCAGACCCCGGTCAAGAGCTGCGGCGTGTAGCCGACGAACCAGACGTCACGCTGGTCGTTGGTCGTTCCGGTCTTGCCCGCGGCCGGCCGTCCGATCTGCGCCTTCGTGCCGGTCCCGGTCTCGATCACGTTCCGCAGCATGCTGGTCATCACGTAGGCCGTGTCGGGTGAGATCGCGGGGCGCTTGAGGAGCGGCGCCTCCTCGATCAGCTCACCGCGGACGTCGGTGATCTTCGTGATGAAGCGCGGCTCGACGCGCATGCCGAGGTTCGCGAACACGCCGAACGCCTCGGTCAGCTCGAGCAGCGTGACCTCCGACGAGCCGAGCGCGATCGACAGGTTCTTCGCGAACGGTCGCGTGAAGCCGAACCGGGGCAGGTAGGCGAGGAGGTACTTGAGGCCCATGGAGCTCACCAGCTTGACGGTCACCACGTTGCGCGACTTGGTGAGCGCCTGCCGGACGGTCGTGGGGCCGAAGAAGCGGTTCTCGAAGTTCCGCGGCGACCAGACCTGTCCGCCGCCCACGTTGAAGGAGATCGGCGCGTCGTTGATCACGCTCGCGGGCGTGAAGCCGCGATCCATCGCCGCCGCGTAGATCACCGGCTTGAAGGACGAGCCCGGCTGCCGGTAGGCCTGCGTGACCCGATTGAACTGGCTGCGGGTCCAGTCGGTGCCGCCGACCATCGCCTTGACGTCGCCGGTCACGGGCACCATCGAGACCAGCGCGCCCTGCGTGCCGTTGCCGTGCACCAGCTCGAGCGAGCGCTTGTCGCCGCGCTGCACGACCTTCGCATCGAGCACCTCGCCGGCCACCGGCCGCCAGCCTTCCTTGGCCGCCCAGGTGAGGCCCGCCGCCGGGAACACGGCGTGCCCGCCGGCCCAGCGCACGTCGACGCTGCCGTCGCGTCGCCCCGCACGCCCGTCCTTGCCGGGCAGCACGACGACCTCGAGCGTCGTTCCGGCCTCGGGAAGCGGCGGGTCGTTCGGCCCGATCGGCTCCTTCAGCAGCGCCCTCAGCTCGTGCTCGCTGATCTTGCGCGGTGCGCCCCGGAATCCCTGCCGCTCGTCGACGGCCGCGATCCCGTCGCGCAGCGCCTGGTCCGCTGCCCGCTGCATCGCGAGGTCGAGGGTCGTGTGGACGTCGAGTCCGAGCTGATACGGTGCGCTCGCTCCGTAGCGCTGCTCGAGCAGGCGCCGGACGTGCTCGACGAAGTAGGGCGCGACGCCGTTGACGGCCGCATCGCCGCGCTGAAAGACCAGCTTCTCGTCGAACGCCCGCTCGGCCTCGTCGTGGGTGACGAAGCCCTCGTCCACCATACGGTCGAGGACGTAGCGCTGGCGCGCCCTGGCGCGCTCGAAGTGCTTGACCGGAGAGTAGCGGCTGGGCGCCTGCGGCAATCCGGCGAGCATCGCCGCCTGGGCCAGCGAGAGCTCGGCGACGTCGCGGCCGAAGTACTCGAGGGCGGCCGCCTGGACGCCGTACGCACCGTTCCCGAGGTAGATCTGGTTCAGGTAGAGGTAGAGGATCTCGTCCTTGGTGAGCTGGCGCTCGAGGCGGTACGAGAGAACGATCTCCTTGACCTTGCGCTCGTAGCTGCGCTCGGGCGTGAGCAGCAGCGACTTCACCACCTGCTGCGTGATCGTGCTGGCGCCCTGCCGCGTCGAGCCCGCCTGGTAGTTGGTGATCGCCGCGCGCAGGATGCTCGTGTAGTCGATGCCCGTGTGCTCGAAGAAGTTCTGATCCTCGGCGGCGACGAAGGCGAGCTGGACGGTCTGCGGGATCTTGTAGATCGGTACGAGGTAGCGCTTCTCGAAGAAGAACTCGCCGATCTGCGTACCGTCGGCGGCGAACACCCTCGTCGCGACCGGCGGCCGGTAGTCGAGCAGCTTGCCGACTGGCGGCAGGCTGGTCGTGAACTCCCGGTAGAGGATCGCCGCGGCGCTGCCGGCGGCGGCGAGCAGGATCGCCGCGAATCCGAGGAGGAACGTCCGGAACGGCCGTCGTGCCCTCGCGGCCTGCTTCTTCCCCACCTGCTTCTTCCCGACCTGCCCCAAGATGACCCCGGCCTGCCGCCCTCTCGGGCGCTGTCTACACCATCCTCCCCGTCGCGGCCACCTCGTTGGCCGGTCGATGGACACGACTGGCCCGGGTCGTGCTAGTGTGCGGGGTATGTCGCTCGGGGAGCACCGCACGCGCAACGGGGAGGTACGCGAGGGTTCGCAGGGGCCGGTGCGCTCGCGCCACGGGCTGCGCCTCCTCGAGCACGTGAGCACGCTGATCGGCGAGTCGGAGAACCTGCAGGAGACGCTCGACAGCGTCGTGCAGGTGGTTGCCGAACGCATGCGGACCGAGGCGTGCTCGGTCTACCTGCTGGACGAGAGCGCGACGACGCTCACGTTGTGGGCGACGACAGGCCTCGAGCGCAGCTCGGTCGGGCGCGTGCGCATGAAGACCAGCGAAGGTCTGACCGGGCTCGTGATCGAGACCATGCAGCCGGTCGCGGTGCCGGATGCTCCCGTGCACCCGCGCTTCAAGTTCTTCCCCGAGACCCACGAGGAGCGCTACCACTCGTTCCTCGGCGTCCCGGTGCTCGAGCGCCGCGCCCCGCTGGGCGTGCTGGTCGTGCAGACGCTCCGACGCCGCCAGTTCACGGCGGACGAGATCAGCCTGCTGCGGACCATCGCAGGGCAGCTCGCCGGTGTGCTCGTCCAGGCACGCCTGCTCGACAGCCTGAAGATCAAGGAGCAGGAGCAGGCCGACTTCCGGCGACGCATGCTCGACGCGATTCGCCGCCTGCAGGCCTTCGAGCGCCAGGTCGAGCGGCGCTCGACGCAGGCGATCGACCGCGACCCCGGTGAGCGTCTGCGCGGCATCGCGGCGTCGCCGGGCTTCGGCATCGGGCGCGTCCACATCCTGCACCCGCGGGTCGAGCTCTCGGAGATCGACGACCGCGCGTGCGACGACCCGGTCACCGAGACCGAGCGCTTCGAGAACGCGCTCGCCATCGCCACGCGCGACATCGAACGGCAGCGCGACAAGATGAACGAGATCCTGCCGGAGGCGACGAACCAGATCTTCGAGGCCCACCTCCTGATGATGCGCGACGATGCGCTCGCAGCGCGCGTGCGCTCGCTGATCGGTGAGGGCACGTCCGCGGAATACGCGTTGCGCCGGGTCATCGAGGACTACCTGGTCGCGTTCGAGCGCATCGAGGACCCGTACCTGCAGGAGCGTGCGCTCGACGTCAAGGACATCGGGCAGCGCCTGTTCCGCATCCTGCTCGGGATCGAGAGCAGCAGCGAGTCACCCGACGACGGCAGCGTGCTGGTCGCGCACGAGCTGACGCTCACCGATCTCTCCGAGATCGACCCGAAGGCG
Organism: Deltaproteobacteria bacterium; assembly: GCA_016874715.1. Lineage (GTDB taxonomy): Bacteria > Desulfobacterota > Binatia > UBA12015 > UBA12015 > VGTK01. Next base: position 21,093 of record VGTK01000014.1, read on the forward strand.
TTGCGCGGCATCGCGCTCGCGACCGGCGGCGTGACCTCGCACGCGACGATCCTGGCGAAGTCCTTCGAGATCCCGACCGTCGTCGGCATCGAGCACCTGCTCGAGATCGCGCACGAGGGCGACGAGATCATCGTCGACGGCAATGCCGGCGTGGTCTACCGCTCGCCGGGTCCCGAGGTCATCCGCGAGTACGAGCGCATGGAGCGCGACTACCGCGCGTTCAACGAGAAGCTGGAGTCGTTGCACGACCTGCCGGCGGTGACGACCGACGGGCGCCGGGTCGCGCTGAACGCGAACGTCGGCCTGCTCGGCGACGTCGTGCTCGCGAGCCGCCACGGCGCGGAGGGCGTCGGCCTCTACCGTACCGAGTTCCCGTTCATCTCGTTTCGCGAGTTTCCGACCGAGCACGAGCAGTTCGAGATCTACCGGAAGGTCATCGGAGCCATGGGTGGCAAGCCGGTCACGCTGCGCACGCTCGACCTCGGTGCCGACAAGTACCCCGCCTACCTCCACGTGGCCCGAGAGGAGAACCCGTTTCTCGGCTGGCGCTCGATCCGCGTGTCGCTGGCGATGCCGGAGTTCTTCCGCCAGCAGCTGCGGGCGGTGCTCAGGGCGGCGACCGTCGGCCCGACGCGGCTGCTGCTGCCGATGATCTCGTCGCTCGACGAGCTCCTGCAGACCAAGGAGATGCTCGCCGAGACCGTGCGCGATCTCGAGCGCGAGGGCATCGAGCACGTCGCCGACATTCCCCTCGGGATCATGATCGAGGTGCCGTCGGCGGTTTATCTCGCCCCGCAGCTCGCCGAGGAGAGCGACTTCCTCTCGATCGGCACCAACGATCTGATCCAGTACCTGCTGGCGGTCGATCGCAACAACCGCAAGGTCTCGCCGCTCTACCAGCCGCTGCACCCCGCCGTGCTCGGCAGCATCGCGCAGTGCGTGCAGGCGGCGCGTGCCGCGGGCAAGCCGATCTCGATGTGCGGCGAGATGGCGGCCGATCCGATGGCGACGCTCGTGCTGCTCGGCCTGGGGCTCGACGAGCTCAGCATGGAGCCGTTCTTCATTCCGGTCATCAAGCAGCTGATCCGCTCGGTGTCCTACGCGTCGGCCGTCGACCTCGCGCAGCACGTCCTGCAGCTGGCGACCGTGCGCGACATCAAGAGCACGATCTTCGACACCATGCGCGAGCGCGGGGTGATCGAGCTCCTCGACATGTACCAGTAGCGATCTCGAAGCGGCCCGGACGGTGGCGGTGTGAGCCGGCGTCCGCCGCGTCGGGCGGGGTGCCGCGCGTCGCCGCTGCCTCGCGCGTGCGAGGCGATGCGCTCGGCTCGCGGAGCGCGGTCGTCGGACGCGCGACCGTCAGAGGCTCAGCACGACCACCGACGCGTTGGCGCCGCGGCCGACGGTATGACCGAGCGCGCAGCGCGCGTCCGCGACCTGCCGCTTCTCGGCAGTGCCGCGCAGTTGCCACACCAGCTCGACGATCTGCCCCAGCGCCGACGCGCCGAGAGGCTCGCCCTTCGACAGCAGGCCGCCGCTCGGATTGACCGGCAGGCGCCCGGTCATCTCGCCGACGCCATCGGCGACGAAGGCGCCGCCGCCCCCGCGGGGACAGAGGCCGAGCTCCTCGACGGACAGGATCTCGCGGCCGGAGTCGGTGTCCTGCAGCTCGACGACGTCGAGATCCTCGGGCCCGAGCCCGGCGGCCTCGTACGCCGCGCGCGCCGCCGTCTCGGTCGGGCTCGGAGGTTCGTTCCCGGGCAGTCCCGACATCGGCGTGTGCTCGCCCAGCACGCTGCCGGGAAGGTGCGAGCGGAGCACCGCGGCGCGGATGCGTACGGGCGGTCCGACGGGCCCGGGCGACGCCCCGAGCACGACGGCTGCAGCCCCTTCGTTGGGCGAGCACAGCATGAACAGCGTGAGCGGATCGCAGACCATCTGCGCACCGAGCACCATCTCCGTCGTGAAGGGTTTCCGGTACATCGCGTACGGGTTGTGTACGCCGTGCGCGTGGTTCTTGACCGACACGCGCGCCAGGTGCTCGCGGGTCACGCCGGACTCCGCCATGAGACGCCGCGCGCGAAGCGCGAAGTACGCGGGCGCCGGCGAGAATCCGGCCTCCTCGCACCACGGTGGAAAGAAGCTCGAGCGGATGATGCCGCGAGGCATCTTTTCCATGCCGAAGACGAGCACGCGGTCGTGCTGCCCCGATGCGATCGCGCTCGCGCCCAGGGCGAGTGCGGCGCCGCCGCTCGCGCAGCCCGCCTCCACGTTCACGATGCCGATGCCGGAGAGCCCGAGCCCGCCGAGCACCTTGTGCCCCGCCGCGACGCCCGTGTACACCGTGCCGCAGAACGCCGCCTGGAATCCGCCCCGCCCGACGCCGGCCTCGCCGAGCGCCGCGCGCACCGCCGACTGTCCGAGCTGCGTCACGTCGCGATCGGCGAAGCGTCCGAAGGGGTGGATCCCGACGCCGGCGACGTAGACCAGGCGGCCGCTCACGAGCTGCTCCCGCGTGCGGGCCGGTAGGCGAAGCTCAGCACCTCGTCTCCCGCGTCGTTGGTGAACAGCGGCGCGATCTCGAGGGTGACCGGCAGGCCCGGCCGCAGCTCTGCGAGCCGCGACTCGGCGAGCCGGGTCACCACGCGCAGGCCCTCGGGGAGATCGACGACGCCGAAGCCGTAGGGCAGCGGCCCCAGATATCCCGGCGGGCGGGCGTTCACCACCGTGTGCAGCCAGAGCGTTCCGCGCGCGCCGATCGCCTCGACCGAGCACTCGGTGCCGCTGCAGTACGGGCACGTCGTGCCGGCGGGAAAATGGTACTTGTCGCAGGAGGCGCAGTGGCCGGCGAGCAGCCTCGCGCCACGCGGGTCGCCGGGCAGCGTGAACAGGCCGGCGTGAATCGGCACCTGCGCCATGGCGGCGTTCATATCATCGCGCCGTTCGCGGCCACAATCGCGGTGCAGCGGCAGCGAAGGTGCTCGCCGTGCGTTCGGCGTTCGTGTAACCCCCTGGAGATGACCGCATCCCCCGCCACCTCCGCACGGGAGGCGACGCCCTCCGGGGCGCCGGCCCGGCGTGCGGCGCGGCCCTGTCTCGTCTGCGGCGCGCGGGGCGCGCGGCCGCTGCACGGCCCACGCAGCCCTCTCGTGCGGTGCTCGTGCGGCCTGGTCTACGTCGATCCGCTGCCTACGCCCGAGGAGGTGGCGGCGCGCGAGAACGAGGCGTTCCACGGGGGCCTCGTCGACGAGACTGCAGAGATGTTCAGCGCGTACTACCGGAACTTCCCGGACGACCCCGTCGTGCGCGGCTTTCGAGCGACGGTCGCTCGCCTGAAGGAGATGACCGGTGGCGGCAAGCTGATCGACGTCGGCATCGGCACGGGGCTCCTGCTGCACCTGGCGCGCGAGGCCGAATTCACCCCGCTCGGCTGCGAGATCTCCCCGGGCGCCGCGGAGAAGGCGCGCGAGGAGTTCGGTGTCGAGGTCGAGGTCGGCGACTTCCTCGTCGCCGATGTGGGCGAGGCGCCGGCCGCAATCACCATGGCGGACGTCGTCGAGCACACGGCAGACCCGCGCCGGTTCCTGATGCGTGCGGCCGAGCTGCTGCGCCCAGGCGGCGCGCTGTTCGTCGCGGTGCCGAACCACCGCTCGACGCTGTTCCGCACCGCGGACGTGCTGGCCCGCATACCGGGACTCTCGTCGTTGGCGGGCCGCCTCTACGTGCCCAACCACTACTGGTACTTCACGCCGGCGACACTGGTGCGGCTGATCGAGAGCGTCGGGCTGCGCGTGGTCCTGGTGCGCGGCGAGAGCCCGTACCTCGGCCGCTACGCGTTCTCCTTCCCGGTTCGCGCGGGTCTAGAGGCACTGATCGCGCTGGGCAAGGTCGCGGGCCTCGAGGCGCGGGTCGAAGTCTACGCGGTGAAGCCGGCTTGAGGACGAGTGTGCCGCGCGGAGTCTGCTGCGGAGGTGACGCGCGCGCGACGCCCGCATGCCCGTCGGCACGACCTGAATTGACTGCACTTCGTCGGCGGTGGTACGGAAAACCTCGTCCTTTCCATACGTTGGCCCGTGAGTCCCGCCGGGTGCGGGCGGGCGCCGGCCCTCTATGAATCTCCGTCTCGCACGCTACATCGACCGCTGGGTCGGTTTCACGATCTGCTTCGCCCTGTGGCTTGCAGCGCGCGTGTACGGTGTCCTCACCGGACGGCAGACGGTGCCCCCCCTGCTCGCGACGACGCCGGCGGACCCCGCCGACCGCGCGGTCGCGCCGCGCCGCGTGCTGGCGATCAAGTTCTACGGACTCGGCAACATCGCCATGATCCTGCCGACCCTGCACGCGCTGCGGCAGGGCGACCCGGACACGCGCATCGACTTCCTCACGTTGCCGGGCAACGTTTCCCTGCTGCGCCGGAGCGGCCTGGTCTCGGACGTGCTGACCGTCGAGGTGTCGAGCTTCGCTTCGTTCGTGCGTTCGGCGATGGCGCTCGCGCACCGGCTGCGTCGCACGGGCTACGACAGCGTGCTCGACTTCGAGCAGTTCATGAAGCTGTCGGGCATCCTCGCGTTCTGGACCGGTGCGCGGTCGCGTGTCGGCTTCAACACCGAGGGACAGGCGCGCGGCTGGCTCTACACGCATCGGGTCGCCTACGCCGACACCGACCACATGGCCGACATCTTCATGCGCACGGCCCTGCCTTCGTCGCGGGCGATTCTGCCGGCGCCGCGCGTGCGGCTCGACGTCGAGGCGGAGGCGCGCGCTCAGGTTCTCGCGAAGCTCGGGATCGGTACGGACGAGCTCGTGGTCACGATGCACGTCGGTACCGGCCCGAACTACGACAAGATCGCGCTCAAGCGCTGGGACGTGGAGCGCTTCGCGGCGGTCGCCGACGAGCTCGCGTCGCGGCACGGGGCGCGGATCGTCTTCACGGGGGTGGGTGCCGAGGAGGCGTCGCTCGTCGACGAGGCGCTGCGGGGGATGCGCCTTCGCGAGCGCGCGCTGTCGGCGTGCGATCGCATTTCGGTCCTCGAGCTGGTCGCGTTGCTCGCCGTCTCGCGCTTCGTGGTGTCGAACGACACGTCGGTGATGCATCTGACGGGGCTGGTCGGCACGCCGGTCGTGGCGTTCTTCGGGCCCACCGAGCCGCGCATCTACGGCCCGCGGGGCGACGACGACCTCGTGTTCTACAAGAGCCTGTTCTGCAGCCCGTGTCTTTCCAACTACAACCTCAAGATGAGCCGCTGCGTGAATCCCGTCTGCATGCGGGCGATCACGGTCGACGAGGTGCTGCGTGGGATCGCCTCGCGCTTCCCGGAGACCGCGAACGCCGATGTGTCGCGCGCCGCGAGCCTGTAGGCTGAAACGCATCCATGGAAGCCTTCGTCACTGGATCATCCGGAGTGCTCGGCCAGAGCCTCCTCCCTCTGCTCGCCGAGTGCGGCGACCGCATGCACCTCTTCGACATGGTGCCGCTCGCCGACGACGTGCGGAGCGACCTTCGCGCGAGCGCGCGCGGCGGGGGGAGCGTCGCCGCGGAGCACCTCGCGGACATGCGCGACCCCGCGGCGCTCGCGAAGGCGATGGCCGGGGCGGAGGTGGTCTACCATCTCGCGGCCGGACAGCGCATGAAGCCGCAGTTCTCGGGTCTCTCGGAAGAGGAGATCTACACGATGAACCTCGCCGGCGTGCAGAACGTCCTCGCCGCGGCGAGGACGACCGGCGTGCGCAAGGTCGTGTTCATCTCGAGCTCCGGCGTCTACGGGCTGCCGCAGACGCCGCTCGTCGACGAGGACACGCACCCGAAGGTCCCGCTCGGTGCGTACGGACGCTCGAAGCTCGAGGCGGAGGGCCTCTGCCTGCGCGCCGTCGAGAAGGGCCTCGACGTGACCATGCTGCGCCCGATGAGCCTGTTCGGCGACGGCATGACCGGCGTGTTCGTGCTGCTCTTCGACTGGGTGCGGCGCGGACGGCGCGTCTTTCTGCTCGGCTCCGGACAGAACCGCGTGCAGATGGTCGCGGCAGACGACGTCGCGCGCGCGGCGGTGCTCGCGGCGTCCGCGAAGGACACGGCCGGCCTCATCGTGAACATCGGCTCGGACCCCGCGACCGTGCCCACGGTGCGCGCCCAGGTCGAGGCGCTGATCCGCTACGCCGGCTCGGGGTCGCAGGTGACGGCGATCCCGGCCGGGCTGCTGCGCAACGCGGCGCGCGTGCTGAACGTCTTCGGGTTGTCGCCGATCGTCCCCGAGCATTACAAGCTCGCGGATCGGAACTTCGTGCTCGACATCACCCGCGCCCGCACGCGCCTCGGCTGGGAGCCTGCCGGCGACAACGTGCAGATCACCTGCGAGGCCTTCGACTGGTACCGGGAGAACTGGCAGAAGGTCGCCCCGAAGCCCAACCTGCCGCTGCGCGTCCTCGAGGCGATCACATGAGGCTGCGCACGTATGCCGCATTGGCCGCGAAGGCGACCGAGGCGAACTTCCGCCGCCTCGACCATCCTTTCAAGCTGACTTTCTGCATCACGTACTGGTGCAACTACAAGTGCCAGACCTGCAACATCTGGCAGATGAAGCCGCGCGACGAGCTGAAGCTCGACGAGATCCAGGCGTTCTTCCGGAACTCGCCGGAGTTCCTCTGGGTCGATCTGACCGGCGGCGAGGTGACGCTGCGCAAGGATTTCGTCGACGTCGCCTACGCGGTGCTCGACAACTGTCCCGACCTGCTACTGTTGCACTTCCCGACCAACGGGTACCTGTCCGACAAGATCGTCGAGAACACGCGCGCGATCATGGCGCGCAAGCCCGAGAAGCTCATCATCACCGTCTCGACCGACGGCGACGAGCAGATGAACGACGAGATCCGCGGCATCGAGGGCGGTTGGCAGCGACAGGTCGAGACGTTTCGCCGCCTGCGCGAGATTCCGGGCGTCGAGGTCGTGCTAGGCATGACGCTCTCGCAGAAGAACGTGGACCACTTCCCGGTCGCGTTCGCGGCCGCGCAGAAGGCGATCCCCGGGCTCGCGTATCGCGACTTCCACGTCAACATCGTACACGAGTCGGCGCACTACCTCGGCAACACCAACCTGTCGCTGAGGCGCAACGTGACGCCCGACGCGATGCTGCACGCGGTCCGGCAGGTGGCGAAGCTGCGCGGTACGCCGCGCGGTCCGGTCGGCTATCTCGAGCGTGCGTACCTCGGTCAGGTCGAGCGCTACCTCAAGACCGGCGTCACCCCGATGCGCTGCCACGCGCTGTCGGCGTCGTGCTTCGTCGACTCGTGGGGCAACGTCTTCCCGTGCACGATCTACGATCGGAAGCTCGGCAGCCTGCGCGACGTCGGCCACGACCTGCGGCGCATCTGGAGCAGCGAGCTCGCGGTCCGCACGCAGAAGGAGATCTGGGAGTACGACTGCCCGCAGTGCTGGACGCCCTGCGAGGCGTACCAGTCGATCATGGGCAACTTCCTCGTTCCGGGGCGGCTCACCGATCGGACACCCGCACCCGGCGCTGCCGCGACCTCGGGCACTTCGCCCGCGGTGCCGGAGGCGGGCAAGCCCTGACGCCCGCCGTGGGCGCGAAGCGCTTCACCGCGACGCCGGTCAGGGACAAGCGCAGCCGCGCAGCCACGCCGGTCAGGGGGCGACGCAGCCGCGCAGCCACGCCGCGTACGTGGCGGACACCGCCGCGGCTTCGAGCGCCACGATCTCCGGGACCTCGTACGGGTGGAGCTCGGCAAGGGCGGCGGTGACGTCGTCGAGCCGCGCGGCGGTGGTCTTCGCGAGCAGCAGGAGCTCGCGGTCGTCCTGCACGGCTCCCTGCCAGCGGTAGATCGAGCGAACGGCGGGAACGACGTTCACGCAGGCGACCAGCCGGCGCTCGACCAGTGCGCGCGCGAGGCTCACGGCGGCGTCCTCGCTGCCCACGGTGGTGAGCACGACCAGCACGCGATCCGCGTCGCCCGTGAGGCTCATGTCCAGCGGCTAGCCGACCGGTGGGAGCCGATCAATGGGCCGGCGTGCTGCCGGCGCTCGCCGTGGGCCTGATCGTCACCCGGTGGGTCGTTCCGGACCCGCGGTAGACGAGGACGCGCTGAGTGTGCGCATCGAACGTCCAGCGGTCGCCGTCGGTCACCTCCACCGAGAAGCCGCGCGGGTAGCGTCGTCGTGCCGGCACGAAGATCTCGGTCGGATCGGGCGGCCTGATCGTCGTGTCGTCGACGAAGCGCAGGCTGAACTCGTCCGCCGTGGCGTCGAAGCGCATCTCCTGCGGGATGCCGGCGATGCGCCGAGCGAACGGCCGCGCGAGGATCGCCGCGTCGGCCGCGTTGCCGATCCCGACCCCGCCGGACGGCGGGGTCTCGCCGGCCGGCACGAACGCCCGGATGGCACCGCTGGCGAGCCGGCGGTCGAGCTCGTCGAGCGAAGCCGCGAGGAACTCCGGCGTGGTGCCGCGGTAGGTGCCTTCGGGCGGCGCGTTGCCGCCGATCTCGCCCACCACGAGCGGCCCGCCGACGGCGCGAGCCAGCTCCCCGGCACGCGCGTAGCTCGCTTCGAGGGACGGGGCCGCTCCGGACGGGTCGGTCGGCTGGCCGAACGACTGGCCGAACAAGTGCGGCGCGAAGATCGACGCCGGCGCCGTGTCGACAGGGGCCGCGACGAGCGGATCGCCGCGCACGACCGCCGGCTGGTAGACGATCGCCTGCGGCGCGCCGGCGCTGCGCACGACGTTGCGCAGCTCGACGTAGAGGGGCGTGAGCGCGCGCTCGACGAACTCCGGCGCTGCGAAGCAGGTACCCGGGCTGGGCTCGTTCAGCAGGTCGAAGCCGAAGATGCGCCTGTCCTGATCGTAGTAATACGCGATCGCACTCCAGGTCGCCGCGTAGTGCTCGCGCAGCAGCGCTCCGTCGGGCGCCTTCGCGTCACGATAGAAGTCGCACTGTGCGCGCCTCGCGCGCACCTCGGCGACGGCGTCGAGCGCCCCCCAGCCCTGCCGGTGCTCGCGGATCCCTTCGGCTCCGGCACAGGTCCACGGCGGCGCTCCGCTGCCGCCCAGGATGCAGCTCGACCGCCGCACCTGGTACAGCGCGAGCATCACCTGCATGCCGTGATCGCTCGCGGCGCGCAGCAGCGGATCGACGCGGTCGCGGAGAAATGCGAGCTCGTGCTCACCGGGACGTGGCTCGACCGAAGCCCACGCGACCGGCAGGCGCACGAAGTTGAAACCGAGCTCGGCGAGGAACGCGAACTCGTCGTCTCGCAGAACGCGCTCCTGCTCGGGGGGCGTGCCCTCGGGGCTCGTGATGTTCACGCCGCGCAGCAGCACCACGCGACCCTTCGCGTCGCGAAGCCACGGGCCGTCCACCTGCACGAGCAGCGGCTCGAGCGTCGGCGGCGACAGCGCGCCGCGGTCGCTGCAGGCCACGAGCAGGATCGCCAGCAGCAGCGAGAGCGTGCGCGCCGGGCAGCGTACGGGCAGGAGACGGAGGGCGAGGGGGCGCACGGCAAGGGGATATCGGTCCGGGCGGCGCACTCAAGTGGCGGCTTCAGGCGGACGGGCGATCGAGCATCCGGTACTGCAGGGCCTCCGCGACCTCGGTCGCACCGATGTGGTCGCGGCCCGTGAGATCGGCGACCGTGCGCGCGACCTTCAGCACGCGCGCATACGCGCGCGCCGAGAGTCGCAGCCGGTCGACCGCGGACTCGAGGAGGCGCGTGCCGGCCGGATCCGGACGGCAGTGCTGCTCGAGAAGGCGGCTCCCCAGCTCGGCGTTCGCCGCGATGCCTTGCGACGCATAGCGTGCGCGTTGTCGTGCCCGCGCCGCACGCACGCGCGCGCGGATCGCCGCCGACGGCTCCGCCGCTGCGGCGGATGTCATGTCGTGCCACGGCAGGGCGGGGACCTCGATCTGGATGTCGAGGCGGTCGAGCAACGGGCCCGAAACGCGTCCGCGATAGCGTTGCACGGCGCCAGGCGTGCAGCCGCACGCGTGCCTCGGGTCGCCGGCATGTCCGCACGGGCAGGGATTCATCGCGCACACGACCTGCGCGTGGGCCGGGAAGGAGTAGGTCCCGCTCGCGCGTGCGACCACGATGACGCGCTCCTCCAGCGGCTGCCTGAGGGCCTCGAGGCAGGCGAGCGGAAACTCGGGCAGCTCGTCGAGGAACAGGACGCCGTGGTGCGCCAGCGCGATCTCGCCCGGGCGCACCGGACGTCCCCCGCCGATGAGGGCCACCTCCGAGGCGGTGTGGTGCGGTGCGCGGAGCGGGCGCGCCGTCACCATGGACTGCGTCCCGAGGAGGCCTGCGATGCTGTGCATCGTCGTGCAGGCGAGCGCTTCGTCGAGCGACAGCTCCGGCAGGATGGTGGGCAGGCGGCGCGCGAGCATCGTCTTGCCGGCCCCGGGCGGCCCGACCATCAGGACGTTGTGCGCGCCGGCCGCGGCGACCTCGAGCGCGCGCTTCGCGGCCGCCTGCCCGCGGACGTCGGCGTAGTCGAGATCGCAGGAAATCCCGCCGTCGAGCAACGCCGCGGCGTCGACCCGGGTCGGGTCGAGCGCCGTCCGTCCGCGCAGCAGCGCCACGGCTTCGTCGAGGCTCGCCACGCCGAACACGTCGAGACCGCCGCCGAGCGCGGCCTCGCGCGCGTTGGCCGCAGGCACGAGGAGTCGGCGGTTTCCGGCGTGAGCCGCGGCGCGGGCGATCGGCAGCGCGCCCTGCACCGGCTTCACACGCCCGTCGAGCGCGAGCTCGCCTACGGCGACGACCCCTGAGAGCGCTCGCTGATCGAGCTGCTCGTTCGCGGCGAGCAGCGCCAGCGCGATCGCGAGGTCGAAGGTCGCGCCGTCTTTGCGGAGGTGCGCCGGCGCGAGGTTGATCGTCACCCGTCGCTCGGCGATGGCGAGGGCGCAGTTGCGCAGCGCCGCGCGCACGCGGTCCTTGCTCTCGCGCACCGCGCTGCCCGGCAGGCCGACGATCGCGAAGTTGGGCAGCCCTCCGGCGACGTCCACCTCGACCTCGACGAGGTGGGCGACGATGCCCGAGAGCACCGCGGAATTGGTTGTCGACGTCACGTGCCCCGGTACGAGGGGGTCGGGGTGTCGCCGGTCTAGCCGGTCACGCGCCGGCGCGCGACTGCACGGCGCGCATCGTTTCGCGTCGCTCAGCGGCGCCGCATCAGCAGGCGGTAGCGCTGCAGGTGCCGGCGGGCAGCATGGCGGTCGCCGAGCGTCTGGTACAGCGCGCTCAGGCGCTGATGCGCATCGGCGAGGCCTGGCGAGACGTTCAGGACGTGCTGGTAGCGGCGCACGGCGAGGCGTGGGTCGCCGAGGTCCTCGGCGAGCAGCGCCAGGTTGAAGAGGGTGGTGGGCTCGTCCGGCGACAGAGCCAGCGCGGCCGCGTAGTGTCGCTCGGCCTCGGTGAAGTTTCCGCTCTCGTGCTCGAGTCGCCCGAGGTTGATGTGCGCGGGCCCCACCGACGGGTCGTGCGCGAGAACGGTGCGGTACGCGGCCATCGCGTCGCGGGGCGAGCGGTCCTCGAGCGCGAGCGCGCGATCGAAGGCGCGCTGCGCCTCGCGTTCGTCGGGTGAACCCGTATCGTCGATCGAGCGGACGCGGCGTGTCGGCTCGCGCGGTGGCTCGAAGCGCAGCAGCATCTGTCCCGAGTCTGCGTGCCAGCGCTGCCTGCCGTCGGTGACCATCACCCGGCCCCGGTCGATGGTGAACGTGAGGCTCGACAGCTCACGCCCGTCGATCTGCGGCTGCAGGTTCGCCAGAACGGTCGCGACCCGCCGCGGCGAGAACTTCGCGTCGAGCATCACGCGGGCTGCGCGCAGGGTCATGAGATCGCGCAGGCTGTACTCGAAGCGACGGCGCGGACCACGCGCGGGGGCGAGGAAGCCGGCGTGGACGCAGCGCCGCACCCGTGACGGACTCAGCTTCGCCAGGCGCGCGACCTGGCGCGTGGTGAACGTCTGCCCGGGCAGCTCGTCGCTCGACCCGCGGCGCGTCGACCGTTCAGCGCTCAAGCTCGATCCGCCAGCCGTCGCCGAGGTCGGCGACGTCGAGCACGGCGTAGCCGTGCGCCTCCGCGGCGCGCGGGATGTCGCGGACCGCACGCGCGTCGTCCACGACCAGCGCGAGGCGTGCCCCGACCGGGAGCTCCTCGAGCCGGACCTTGGCGCGCGCCCAGTTCACCGGGCAGCGCACGCCGCGCAGCACCATCTGCTCGCACTCGATCGTGGGATCCGGACGCCCACGGCCGGCGCGCTCGAGCGCGTCGCGGTTAATCGAGCGTCTCCTCGTGGATCGGCTGCTTGGGGGCCGCCGGAGCCGGGTCGGCCGCCAGGTCGGCCGCCGGCTCGGTGGCGGGCGCGGGCTCGCCCGAGATCGCACGTCCCGCGCGCTGGATGCCGTTGCCGGTGGACTCGAGCGCCCGGCTGACGCCGTGGCCAGTGGTCGAGATCGCGGTGTCGAGCGCCCGCCCGACCGCTTCGCCTGCGCGGGTCACGCCGCGTCTGGTGGAGTCGGCCGCCGTGTCGATCCCGCTGCGGACCGCCCCTGACGCGCCGTCCTCCTCCGCGGGCGCGGAGCCCGTCGTGGCCGCGAGCAGCAGTGCGGTGCCGGCGAGCAGCCGAACACCGCGCTTCACGTGATCGCCGATGCTCATCATGCGCGAACCCTACCGCGTCCTCGTCCGGCGTGCGAGAGGACTCACTGCAGGACCGACGGCAGATCGGTCGCCTCCTGAATGGTTCCGAACGCGGCCTCGTAGCGGCGCACGTTCTCCTCGAGTGCCCGGAGCACGCGCTTGGTGTGCTCCGGTGTCGTCACGACGCGCGAGCGGAGAGAGGCGACCGCTTCGCCACCCGGTCCGCGCTGTGGCTGGACGAAGAGGAAATCCAGCACGAACTCCTCGCGGCGGTGCGAGATCATCATGAGGTTCGAGTACACGCCCGGAGCCACGTTCGCGTCGGCCTGGATGGCGATCGGCTGCGTCGTCGGGGCGGGTGGCGGATCGTCGGGCTTCACCATGCCGGCGACCATGACATGCACGGCTCCGTGTGTCATCCCTCGCGAGGGTGCTAGGCTACCGCGCCGCGCATGGCGACTTACACCATCAAGCGTGCGCTCGGGGCCGAGCGGACGTACCGCATCGACTATCGCGCCGAGCTGAACGACGCGCAGTACGAGGCGGCGACCACGCTGCACGGACCCCTGCTGGTCGTCGCGGGCGCGGGCAGTGGCAAGACGCGGACACTGGTCTTTCGCGTCGCGCGGCTGGTGGAGAGCGGTGTCGATCCGCAGTCCATCCTGCTCTTGACGTTCACGCGCCGCGCGGCCCTCGAGATGCTGCGCCGGGCGGAGGGACTGCTCGCCGACGGCGGGCTCGACGCCGTGACCGGCGGTACGTTCCACTCCTTCGCCAACACGGTGCTGCGTCGCTACGGCAGGATGTTCGGCTGGCCGGAGCGCTTCTCCATCCTCGACCGGGGGGATGCCGAGGACACCATCAACCTGGTGCGTGCGAGGCTCGGCCTGGACCGGACCGAGCGCCGCTTCCCGAGGAAGCAGACGCTCGCGACCATCTTCTCGACGGCGGCGAACAGGAATCTGCGGGTGGCCGAGCTCGTCGAGCGCGAGCACCTGCACCTGATCGACGACGTCGAGGACATTCTCGGGTGTCAGGCGGCATACGAGAGCTACAAGCGCGAGCGCGCGCTGCTCGACTACGACGATCTCCTGATCCACCTGCGCGACCGGCTGCGGCAGCACGATGAATTTCGCGAGCGGCTCCGCTCGGTCTACCGGCACGTGATGGTCGACGAGTATCAGGACACGAACCATCTGCAGGCCGACATCGTCGCGGCGCTCGGTGCGCCCGACGGGAACGTGATGGCCGTCGGAGACGACGCCCAGTCGATCTACGGCTTCCGCGGCGCCGACTTCCGCAACATCATGGAGTTCCCGCAGCGGTTCCCGGGGGCCCGCCTCGTCACGCTCGAAGAGAACTACCGGTCGTCGCAGGCGATTCTCGACGTGACGAACGCGGTCATCGGACAGGCGAAGGAGCGCTTCGCGAAGACGCTCTTCACGCGCCGGAGTGGAGGCGCCCGGCCGCAGCTCGTGCCCGCGCCGGATGAGCGCTGGCAGAGCCTCTTCGTCCGGCAGCGGCTGCTCGAGCTGCACGAGGAGGGCGTTCCGTTGTCGGAGATCGCGGTGCTCTTCCGCTCGTCGTTCCACTCGTTCGACCTGGAGCTCGAGCTCGCGCGCTCGGGCGTGCCGTTCGTGAAGCGTGGCGGCTTCCGCTTCGTCGAGACCGCGCACGTGAAGGACGTGGTGGCGCACCTGCGCGTGATCGAGAATCCGCGCGACGCGGTATCCTGGCACCGCATCCTGCTGCTGCTCGAGGGTGTCGGGCCGAAGCTCGCATCGGCGGTCGTCGAGTGGCTCGCGGACGGCGACCGCGGCGGCGCGGCCCTGGGCGAGTTCCCCGGGGCACCGGGTTCGCGCGGCCGGGGCATCGGCACGGTGCGGCAGCTGGGAGCTTTTCTCGCCACGCTGGACCCCGGACGCGCACCCACGGCACTCGTGCAGCAGGTCGTCGACTGGTACCGACCGGTGCTCGAGCGCATCCACCGCGACGATGCTCCCAAGCGACTGCGCGACCTCGAGCAGTTCGCGGCGCTGGCCGAGCGCTACCGTGAGCTCGCTGCGATGCTCGCCGACATGGCGCTCGAGCCGCCGGCCGACTCGGTGGGGGACGTGATGGCGGTCGACGTGGAGGAGGGCGAGATGCTGACGCTCTCCACCGTGCACTCGGCGAAGGGACTCGAGTGGCACAGCGTCTTCGTGCTCGCGGTCGCCGACGGCCGCTTCCCGTCGGCGTACTCCGTCGACGAGGACGAGATCGAGGAAGAAAGGCGGCTCCTCTACGTCGCCTGCACGCGCGCCCGCGAGAACCTGATCCTGACGTACCCGTCGCTGGTTCACGAGCGCGGGGTCGGGCCGGTGGTTGCGCGCGCTTCGCGATTCCTCTCGGAGCTGCCGGACGGCCTCCTCGAGCACGTGACGCTCGTGGATGAGGTCTGATCCCCGTCACTCGCCCTTCGGGCTGCGTGCCGCGATTGCAGCCGCTGCCGCACGCAGCAGCTCGATCCCGTTCCCGGAGTCGCCGGGAGCTCCGCGTCGGTCGTGCGGTGCGAGGTCTCGTATTTCCGCGTCCTGCCGCGTCGGTCGTGCGAGCGCCGTGCCGCGGACGACCACGCGCAGCAGGCTCGACTCTCGCTGGTAGAAGCCGCGACTGTGGAACGAGTTCGGCAGCGAGAAGAGGACGAAGTCGAGGTGGTGGCACACCTCGTGCAACAGGGTGCGGAGGAACGTCTTCGTCCGTACGACGTCCCCGCGCTTCGCGGTGCGCATCCACACGAGGATGCGGTCCCCGGTCGTACCGTGCCCCGGCGTGTAGAGCCCGTGCAGCTCGCCGCGCTGATCGTGGGGCCGTACGCCTGCGACGCGAACCTGCACGCCTGGAACCTTCAGCCCGTGGCAGATTCGTGCCGCGAGGAGCTGGGAAGCGTGCTCGGTGCCGTGCAGGTCGTCGCCGTGCAGCGCCGCGTCGAGCTCGATCACCGCTGCCGCAAGCAACGCGCTCGACGGCAGCGGCACGCGCGTGATCGTGTCGCTACGCTCGTACTCCCGTCGCAGCCCGTCCGGCAGGCGGCGCCACCAGTCGCTCGCCATGGTCGTCGCTCGCGCCCGGCGGCGCCGGCCGCGAGCCCGGATCGGCTTCTCGCACGGCGGGCCCGACACTGCAATCGGGGGCGTCGCTGCGACGTCGTCGGTTGACATCGAGGGGCCCGCGACACTTAAAGGAGGTCATGCTGCGCCGCATCCATCACGTCGGCATCGTCGTGCGAAGCCTCGACGAGGGCTACCGATTCTACCGCGACACGCTCGGGCTCCCGCTCATCAAGGAGGCAACCGTGCCGGATCAAGGCGTCCGGGCGGCGCTCCTGCTCGCGGGAGAGAGCGAGATCGAGCTGCTCGAGCCGATCGATCCGCAGGGCGGGGTGGCGAAGTTCCTCGAGAAGCGCGGCGAGGGACTGCACCATGTGTGCTTCGCGACCGACGACGTCGCGGCCGAGCTGGAGGCGACGAAGGCCAAGGGAATCCCGCTGATCGACCAGGCTCCCCGCAAGGGGCTCGCTGGAATGATCTGCTTCCTGCACCCGAAGGCCCAGCATGGGGTCCTGATCGAGTACGCCGAGCCGTTTCCAGACGACGCAGGACACTGAAGGACGCCGCGTGTGGGGAACGCGATGACCGCTCGTGGGGGCGCGAGGCATTGACCGGGAGCCTCGCACCGTGAAGAACCCGCCTTCGACGAGCGTCCAACGCTCGTCCTCGGGCTTCTGGCGCTGCGATGTACGAAAAATTCTTTGGGATTGATGAACCGCCGTTCCGGCTCACTCCCGACCCACGCTACCTCTATCTGTCGGCCAGGCACCGCGAGGCGCTCGGCCACCTGGTGTACGGCATTCACGAGGGCGCGGGATTCGTCGCGATCACCGGGGAGATCGGCGCCGGCAAGACGACGCTGCTGCGCTCGCTGCTGAGCCGCGCCGACGACTCCACCCAGTACGCCTACATCCTGAATCCGGTGCTCACCGGGCTCGAGCTGATGCAGGAGATCAACCACGAGCTGGGGATCCCGTCGACGGGGACGCGCCGCGACATGCTCTCGGCGCTGAACCACTTCCTGCTCGACCAGAAGCGCCGCGGACGTCGCGTGGTGGTGGTGATCGACGAGGCGCAGGCGCTCGACGGCGCGACCCTCGAGCAGCTCCGCATGCTGTCCAATTTCGAGACCGAGACGGCGAAGCTCCTGCAGATCGTGCTCGTCGGGCAGCCGGAGTTGCGCGAGGTCCTCGCCCGTCCCGAGCTCGAGCAGCTGAACCAGCGCATCACCGTGCGCTGGCACCTCGGCCCGCTCGACCGGACGGAAACCGGGAGATATGTCGCGCACCGTGTGACCACCGCGGCCGGTGGTCGGCTGCGCGCGATCTTCACCCGCGGTGCGATCGGGCAGGTGTACCGGTTCTCGGGCGGCGTGCCGCGCCTGATCAACATCATCTGCCACCGCTCGCTGCTCGTCGCCTTCGCGCACGACAGAACGCGCGTCACGCGCGCGACCGTGCGGCGTGCGATTCGCGAGCTGCAGGAGCCGCGGCGCGTCCGGCCGGACCGCTGGCGCCGAGCCTGGACCGGGGCGACGGCCGCCGTGGCGGTGCTGGCCGTGCTCGCGACCGGTGGCGCGATCGCGTGGCAGCGCTACGGGGACCAGTGGCGCGCACGTCTGGCGGCGGCTGCATCGGCGGAGGCTGAGCCGGTGGCGGACCGCGTCGAGGCGATCGCGCGTCCTGCCGACGCACCGGTCGATGAGCCGATGGCGGTCGCGGCAGTCGCCGCGGTGGAGACCGAGGAACCGCCCGCGGACGGGCAGGGGAGTGCCGAGCCGCCGAGCGACACCCCGGCGACCCCAGCCACCGTCGCTTCGGAGGAGGCGCAGGCGCTCGAGCGATCGACGCTCGTCGAGGCCATCCGTCAGATCTCGCCCGGCAACAGCGCGTACGCCGCCACCGAAGCGCTGCTTCGTGCCTGGGACGCGCCCAAGCTGGCGCCCGCCGAGGCCTCGAGCCCGACGATCGACCTCACCCGGATCGCGCGGTCGCGCGGGCTCGAGTACCTGCCGATCCAGGGCAATCTGAACTTGCTGCGGGTGCTCGACCTGCCGGCGATACTCGAGCTCTCGCTGGACGACGGCTCGGCGCCGCGGTTCGTCACCGTGGAGCGCCTCCA
The DNA here is from genome assembly GCA_016874715.1 of Deltaproteobacteria bacterium. Taxonomy (GTDB): domain Bacteria; phylum Desulfobacterota; class Binatia; order UBA12015; family UBA12015; genus VGTK01. Next base: position 38,955 of record VGTK01000014.1, read on the forward strand.
CGACGCCACCGCGACGGTTTCCGTGGGGCGCACGCCGATCGAGCTCTCCGCCGACGTGCTCGGCGAAGCGTGGTTCGGCAAGGCGCACCTCTTCTGGCAGGATCTCGACCGGCTGGGCCCGATGCTGACGATGGGTTCGTCGAGCCCCGCGGTCGGTCGGCTCCACGAGCTGCTCCGGTCCGCCGACGTTTACAGCGGCAAGGCGACGTCCACCTTTGCGAACGCGACGCAGGAGGCCGTGCTACGGTTCCAGCGGGGCAAGCGACTGGAGGCCGACGGCAAGGTTGGACCGATGACGATGATCGCGCTCTACCAGAGCGTCTCGGGAGATCGGCTGCCGCACCTGGGCGCAGCGCCGGAGGGAAGTGGGGAAGGCGCGGCTGAGGACAGGTTCAGCGCGCTGCGGGGAGGTCGGAATTGAGCACGATCCTTGATGCGCTGCGCAAAGCGCAGGAGGACACGGGGGGCAAGCAGACGCCCGTGGGCGAGCATCCTGCGGCGAACGCGGCGGTGACCCCGGCGCGGCGCGCGCGTCGCCGGTTCGGATGGCCGGTCGTGGTCGCAGGGATCCTCGCGGTCGCGTTCGCGGGCGGTCTCGCCCTCGGGGATCGTATCGTGGCGCTGTTCGGTGGCTCCGCGGAAGCCCCGCAGGAAGAGCTGCAGCTGGCCTCGCGCGCGGAGGACGTCGCCGTTGCCGGCGACACGACGGCTGCTCCGCCGCCGGTCGCAGAGGCGCCCGCGCCCACCCCGGTGGTCCGTCGTGGTAGGCGTCCGGCACAGGCAGCGGACATGCCACCTCCGGGCGGGTTCGCGCAGACGTCAGAGACGTTGCTCGATCGAAGCAAGTCCGCACCGGAGACCGCGCCGACGCCGTACGGCCAGCTGCACGTGTTCGGTGCCGGCGAGGTCCCGTCGGGGGCCAAGCGGCCCCCCGAGGATCGGCTGGAGCGCCTGCGTCAGCTGCGCGAGAAGATGCAGAAAGCGCGTCGGGGGGCGGTGCCTGCGGACGGACAGGGGGACTCCGCGCCGAAGCAGATCTTCGTTCCACCGCCGCGCGAATCGACGCCTGCCGAGGTCGATCGTGGCAACGCCGGCACCACCGTAGCCTCGGGGGCGAGCGATCCCTCTCGATCGACGCTGGACCGGGGTGAAGCGCCGTCCGAGCCGGTGGCTGCGGCGCCGGTGGAGGTCGCGCCGGCCGATGCGGACCGATCCGGTGGTGGGGCGGTTGGGGGCCCGGAAACGGACGCCCGAGCGGAGAGCGAGGTCGCCCAGCCCGAGGACGGGCCCACGGCGGCCCCCGAGGAGCCGACCGCGGTCGCCGCGGTCCGGGCACCCGAGCCGCCGGCGCCGGTGCTCGGCTCGCCCCCACCGGCGGCCTCGCCGCCGGTGCTGCGCCGCGCGCCCGGTGGTGCGCCGCAGGTGGCGATCAACATCCTCCAGTGGTCGGCCGATCCGGGCCGGCGGTTCGCGTTCGTCAGCGTCGACGGCGGCAACATGACGCAGGTCCGCGAGGGCGACCACATCGGGGGGCTCACCATCAAGCACATTCACCAGCAGATGATCGAGTTCGGGTTCAACGACTCGACCTTCCTGCTGCGCGCGAATTGACGGCCGTGTCGGGACACGTGCCGACCACGCGCTCTCACGCCTCGTCAAGCGGAGCTTGACGGGGACCTGCCCCCCGCGCCGACGCCGCGCGCGGCGCGCGGCGTCGTTTCGCCCGGCGGATCACGGTGCGGCGCCGGGGCCGCGACGCCTGGTCACCCGAGCATGATCATGCCGCCGTCGACGCAGATGACCTGGCCGGTGATCATCGCGCTCTCTTCGGAGGCCAGGAAGACGGCGGCGCCGGTCAGGTCCTCGGGCTGGAGTGGACGCTTGAGAGCCATCATCACGCCCACGATGTACTGCATGATCTCCTCGGGAACCGTCTTCTTCGTGGCCTCGGTCATGGTCGGACCGGGGGAGATCGCGTTGCAGCGCACACCGGCCATGCCGCCGGCGCCGGCGATGAGGTGGGTCAGCGCGCTGATCGAGGCCTTGGTGATGCTGTAGTGGAAGCTCGGCAGCTCGTCGTCGTGCTGCACGTACGGGTGCATGTACGCAGCGCCGGAGCTCTGCGTGATGATGGAGCCCTTTCCCTGCCGCTTCATGAACGGGTAGCAGGCGCGCGCCGACAGCCAGACCCCGAAGAAGTTCACGTCGAAGATCTTCCGCAGATAGGCGTAGGAGTGATTGGTGTTGTCGATGTCGTAGAAGATCGCGGCGTTCGCGATCAGCGTGTCGATGCGTCCCCACCTGTCGACGACGGTCTGCGCCATCTTCCGGGTGTCGTCCTCGCTCGACACGTCGACCGGGACGAAGATCGCGTCGCCGCCCTTGGCGCGTAGCGCGGCCGTGACGGCCTCGCCCTTTTCGCGATTGATGTCGGCCACCGCGACCCTGGCGCCCTCCTCGGTGAATCGATGTGCATAGGCCTCGCCGATCCCCTGGCCGGCGCCGGTGATGATGGTCACGTTGCCCTGGAGCTTCATTGCCTGTCTGCCTCCTCTGTGGGTGCTGGTCGAACAGTCGATCCAATCGCGGGGCGTAGCACGAACGCCAAAGCCGTTACCAACCTCGATCGGGTGACCGGCAAGGTGGCGAAACTCCTTGACACGGGTCTCCCGTGTCGAGATAGTCTCCTCCGACCGATCGGTCGGTCCGAGAAGATGAGCACGGCACTTCCCATCTGGAACAACGAGATCAGCTCCCGCGATCGCATTCTGGACGCGGCCGAGACACTGTTCGCCAAGCGCGGTTACTCCGGCGTCGGGCTGCGCGAGGTCGCCGAGGTGGTCGGCCTCGGCAAGTCGTCGCTCTTCCACCACTTCAAGAACAAGCCGCAGCTGTACGCCGCCGTGTGCGGCCGGATCTTGCGTCGCATCGAGGAGAGCCTCATGCGGACGCTCGCTGCCGGCGGGACGCCGGTCGAGCGTCTCGAGCGCTGGCTCGACGATCTGCTCAGCCTGCTGGTCGACAACCCGAGCTACGCCCGGGTTCTGCTTCGCTCGCTGTTCGAGGACGACGACCTCGCCGGCGAGATGCCCGAAGAGGTCGAGGTCGAGCGCGCGATCGCGAGCATCATGGGCAGTGCGGGGGCGCTGCTGCGCGAGGGCATGGGCAGCGGCGCGTTCCGCCCGGCCAACGTTCCGCACACGCTGCTGACGCTGGTCGGCATCACGGTGTTCCCGTTCGCCTCCGGCGACTTCGGGCGAGAGATTCTCGGCGGGGACGTGTTCGCTCCCGCCGAGGTGCAGCGTCGCAAGCAGGAGCTGAGAGACTTCCTCCGCTCGGGGCTGATCGCCCGGGCGGAGCGCTGACTGTCGGTCGCGGCGATCGTTCGATGCCGCACGAGGGAGAGCCAAGGAGCCGCTCGATGGAGAAGATACTCGCGGACTACCGGAAGAGGATCGGCGACTTCGAGGTCGTCGACGTGGACGAGGCGCGCATCGCGGCGCTACGCGCGCAGCTCGACATCGACGTGCCGATCGATCTTCACTGGACGTGGAACTACGGCAGCGAGGTCGAAGAGCTGCGCGCCCTCTACGAGCGCGGCAAGCGCGGCCAGTGGAACGCCGAAGAGGACATCGACTGGAGCGCGCCATTCCCGCTCGACGAGTGGTTCCTGCCGCGCGAGAACCTGCTGCTCCTGCCGACGATCCTGACGTTCATGGGAAAGGACGAGGCGACGTGCAAGGAGGCCGCGGTCGACGAGTTCGCGTTCACCGTCTCGCAGCTTCTGCACGGCGAGCAGGCGGCGCTGCAGATCTGCGGCCAGCTCACCAATGCCTGTCCGACGATGGATGCGAAGTTCTACGCAGCGTCGCAGGTCGCGGACGAGGCGCGCCACGTCGAGGTGCTGGCGAAGTTTCTGCAGCGCAAGGTCGGGACGATCTACCCGATCGGCGGAACGCTCAAGGTCCTGCTCGACAAGCTGCTCGAGGCGCCCACCTGGAAGACCAAGACGCTCGGAATGCAGACGCTGTTCGAGGGGATGGCGGTCGGCATCTTCGACATGCTGCAGAAAGGCTCGTCGAACCCGCTGCTCACCGACATGATCCGTCGCGTCAAGCAAGACGAGGCTCGCCATGCGGCCTTCGGCATCCTCACCATGCGCAAGACGGTGAAGGAGGCGACGCCGGAGGAGATGATCGAGATGGAGGACTTCGCGTTCAGCATCCTCGAGACACTGAACGCGAACCAGCAACTCGACATGCTGCGGGAGCTCGGTCCGAAGTACGGCCTGGACCCGGATGCGGTCGTGCAGATGGGGCTCAGCCTGCCCGACTGGGCGAAGATCAACAGCGACCTCTTCATGCACACGGTCGTGCCGAACCTGGCCCGGCTCGGTCTCATTACGGACCGTACGGAGTCGCGGTATCGTGCGGTCGGAATCATGTATGGGGACCGCTTTGGCACGGGCATGGACGCGGACGTCGCTGCCAGCATGAACTGATCCCGGCGGGAGCCGAAGGCCCGGCCGCCGGCTCCCGCTCTCGTCAGGCTTCCGGGGTGTCGAGGAAGGCTCGCACCTCGGCGAGCAGCTCGCGGGGACGGTCGAAGTGGACCATGTGGCCCGCGCCCGGAATCTCGACGAACCGGACCGCCCGGAAGCAGCCCAGACGGCGCTGCAGGTCGTCCGGGTCGAGATAGATCGCACCCGGCTTGCTGCGCCAGAACTCGCCCGACTCCGCGCCGTGCAGGATGAGGGTTGGTGCAGCGACGCGCTTCCAGAAGGCCATGGCGTACTCGAGGTTGAAGGGACCGTTCAGCGCCATGGTCGAGAGCATGGCGTCGAACTTCCACTCGAGCTTGCCGTCCTCGCGCGCGCGCGTTCCGAGCAGGGCGAGCTCGCGCGCCTGGCGTTCCGTCAAGCGCGGATTGCGCTCGCGCATGCGGCGGTAGGCGGCCTCGAGGTCGTCGATCCCTCGCTGGCCGCTCATCGCCTGGTCGATGCGGCCGAACCCGGCGATCGTCCACGCGATCTCCTCGTCCATCGTGGGCAGGGGAGGACCGAGGCCCTCGACGATCACCAGCCGCTCCGGCACGCCCGGGAAGCAGCCGGCGTACGTCGCGACGATCTCGCCGCCCATCGAGTGGCCAAAGATCACCGGCTTTTCGAGCCGAAGGGCGCGCACCAGATTGTGCAGGTCGAGGACGAAGTGGCCGAAGTGGTAGTAGGGCGTGGTCTCGCTGTCCCCGTGTCCGCGCAGGTCGAGCGCCAGCACGTGAAAGCGGTCGACGAGTCCGCGCGCGAGCTCGTCGAACGAGTGCGAGTGGTCGCGCAGGCCGTGCACGATCACCAGCGGGGGCTTCGTCGGGTCGCCCCAGTCGCGGAAGTGAATGCGCAGCGTACCGCTGCGAAAGAACCTTTCACTGTACTCGGGCATGGCGAACCACCGTAGCCAGCGGCCGCCGCCCCGCCAAGGCGCTGTGCCTCGCACGGCACCACGGCCACTCTGACCGAGCTCGACGTGGCGCTCTTGTTCCGCGCGGCCGACCTGGAGCCGGACTGCCTCCCGGCCGGAACGGGCGCCGGCCGACGGCAGGGCGGAGCCCGCGACGACGACGCACCGGATCGGGCCGGGCGGTCGTGCGCGTCCCCCGAGCCACGATCGTGCCGGCCGACCCCGTTGCCGCAGCGACCCGGTGCGGATAGCTCGAATCCGGGGAGGAGCAGCCATGGCGGACTGGTATGTGACGTTGACGCCCGAGCACGTGGACTTCATCCGTGCGCAGCACGTGTTCTTCGTGGCGACGGCGACTGCGGACGGCGGGGGCTACCCGAATCTGTCCCCGAAGGGATACGACTGCCTCGAGATCCTGGGCCCGGCGGAGATCGTCTACGCCGACCTGCCTGGCAGCGGGAACCAGACCGCGTCCCACGTCGCGCGGGGCGGGCGCATCACGCTGATGTTCTGCGGCTTCGGCTCGCAGGCGCGGATCCTCCGGGTGTTCGGCCATGGGCGGAGGATCCTGCCGGACGACGACGCGTGGGAGCCGCTCGTCGCCCGGTTGCGCTCCGGCGTGATGAGCTCGCAGACGCGCCAGCTGATCGCGATCGACATCGACAAGGTGCAGACATCGTGCGGGTACGCGGTGCCGCGCTACGAGTTCGTGAGCGAGCGAGACACGCTGCGGCGCTACTACGAGCACGCCGCGGAGCGCGGCGAGTTGCCCGCAAAGCTCGTACGCTCGCGGCGGCTCCAGGACCCGGTCTGACGACGCCCGCTTCAGCCCCGTCGATCGCGGCGGACCAAGCCGTGGAGAGCGTCTGTGGGCGAGCGCGCTCGCCTGCATCCGTCGCTCCGCGCACACCCTTGGAGCACGAGGGGCCGACCGCTATCCTGCCGGCGTGGTCTCCGAGAAGCCCCTCTCGATCGGATCCCTGCGCATCGACCCGCCGCTGGTTCTGGCGCCGATGTCGGGGGTCACCGACATGGCGTTCCGCCGGCTGGTTCGCGAGTGCAGCCCGGGCGCCGTCGGCCTCGTGGTCAGCGAGTTCATCTCCATCGAGGGGCTGACGCGGAACGATCTGCGCAGCCACCGCATGCTGCGCTTCCACCCGGACGAGCACCCGATCTCGATCCAGATCTTCGGCGGCGAGATCGACCGCATGGTCGAGGCGGCGGCGATCGTGCAGCAGACCGGCGTGGACGTGGTCGACATCAATTGCGGCTGTCCGGTCCCGAAGGTCGTCAAGCGTGGCGGTGGGGCAGAACTGCTGCGACGCGTGCAGCACCTCGAGCGCATGCTGCGTGCCGTGCGGCGGGAGCTTTCGGTGCCGCTCACCCTCAAGTTCCGCACCGGCTGGGACGAGGAGTCGATCAACTGCGTCGAGGTCGCACAGATGGCCGAGGCCGCCGGTGTCGCGATGGTGATGGTGCATGGCCGGACACGCGTTCAGCTGTACACCGGGAGTGCGGACTGGGAGCTGATCGGCGCCGTCAAGCAGGCTGTGGGCATCCCCGTCGTCGGCAGCGGCGACGTGACCAGCGCGGCCGCCGCGCACGAGCGTCTCGCGATCAGCGGCGCCGACGGTCTCGCCATCGGCCGCGGAGCGATGGAGAACCCGTGGCTCTTCGGCGAGATCGCGGCCGCAGTCGCGGGGGACACGCATCCTGCCTCGACGGTCGACGGTCGCATCGCAGCGTTGCGCCGCTACCGGGCGCTGCTCGACGAGCAGTATCCCGAGAAGGTCACGTCGGCGCGGCTGCGCGGCATGGCCTGCCGCACGCTGAAGGGCTTCCCGGGCAGCGCCGCCCTCCGCGAGGCCGTGTCGCGGACGCGCAGCAGCGACGATCTCCTCGCGATCGTCGCCGGGTTCGAGGCGCTGCCACCCGCGCAGCAGTCGGCTCGGACCGCGGCTTGAGCGTGCCGGACCCGAGCCGTCGGGCGATCCTGTTCGACATCGACGGCACACTGCTGCGGTCGCGCGGCTCTGCAGCGATCTTCGACGACGCGATGGAGAGCGTGTTCGGCATCCGCGGCGACCTCGGTTCGATCCGGCCCGACGGCATGACCGATCCCGACATCCTCGCCACGCTCATGAACGGGCGGTCCCCGGTGCACGGAGCGATCACCCCGCGGCTGCTCGCGAAGTTCGAGGTGAGGCTCGCGCGTGCTCTCGCGGACGGAGTCGCTCGCGGAGACGTGTCGGTGTGGGCGTTGCCCGGCGTCGCAGCGCTGCTTCGCGAGCTCTCGCGCCGGGACGACGCGCTGCTCGGAATCGTGACGGGAAACATGCGCGCCACCGCGCGCATCAAGCTCGGCGCGGTGGGGCTGCAGGGTTACTTCCCGGATGGCGGCTACGGCAGTGATTCCCCGGTTCGCGACCTGCTGCCCGGAGTTGCGCTGCGCAGGATGTCGCAGAGGGCCGACGTGATTCTCGATGCGCGCCGATCGGTGATGATCGGCGACACGCCGCACGACCTCTCGGCGGCGAGAGCCCATGGCGTGCGCTGCGTGCTGGTGGCGACCGGCCAGTACACGCACGACGAGCTGGTGGCGGCCGGACCGGATGTTCTGCTGGAGGATCTCAGCGACGGAGAGCGCGCGCTGCGCGCGATCCTCGGAGAGGAGTGAGTCGAGATGGCAGGTGGAAGCTTCGAAGTCTACGTTGCGAAGGAGAACCTCAAGTTCAACGCGGCGCACTTCATCGCCTACCCCGGATTTCGTGAACGTCTGCACGGTCACAACTACCAGGTCACCGTGCGCCTCGAGGGCGACCTCGGGCCCGACGGGTACGTGATCGACTTCGGCCTCGTGAAGCAGGCGACGAAGCGGGTGTGCGACGCGCTCGACGAGTACACCCTCCTGCCGGCCCAGAGCGATTGCCTCCGCATTTCCGAGCAGGGAGACTCGGTCGAGGCGGTGTACGAGGACGGCTCGCGCTTCGTGTTCCCGCGATCGGACGTGATGCTGCTGCCCATCGTGCACACTTCCGCAGAGGAGCTTGCGCGCTACGTCGCGGGGCAGGTGCGGGCGGAGCTTCTTGCCGTAGGGGCCCGGCCCTGGCGGCGGCTCGAGGTCAGCGTCGCGGAGACCCGGGGGCAATCTGCCACCTATTCGGAATGACCCATTCGTGGCATGGAAGAAGTCGCGAGCATCCCGGCCATTTTCGTGGCACGGAAGAGGTTGCAAGCGCCCCATCCATTCGGGCAGAACGGGAAGTCACGCCGGCGAGCTCGCATGCTCGTAGCCGGCATTTGTACTTCGAGGAGCGAGGCCGATGACCGAACGCGTTCGTGAAATTCTCAGCTGGTACGCCGGCAGCAGTCCCGGCGTCCTGACCAACCTGGCGCGCATGCTGAACCACGGCAGGCTGGGCGGGACCGGAAAGATGGTGATCCTCCCCGTCGACCAGGGCTTCGAGCACGGTCCGGCACGAAGCTTCGCGCCGAACCCGGCGGGCTACGATCCGCACTACCACTTCAGGCTGGCGATCGAATCGGGCTGCAACGCCTACGCCGCCCCGCTGGGCTTTCTCGAGGCCGGCGCGGCCGAGTTTGCCGGTGAGATCCCGCTGATCCTGAAGCTGAACAACAGCGACGTGCTGTACGAGACGCCCGACCCGTGCTCCGCCTTGACGGGTTCGGTCGGCGACGCGCTGCGCCTGGGCTGCTCCGCGATCGGCTACACGATCTACCCGGGCTCCGCTCTGCGCAACGAGATGTACGAGAACCTCCGTGAGCTGAGCGAGGAGGCCAAGGCGGCCGGTCTCGCGGTCGTGGTGTGGTCCTACCCCCGAGGATCGGCGATCTCGAAGGACGGCGAGACCGCGATCGACGTCGTCGCGTACGCGGCGCAGATCGCCGCCCAACTCGGCGCGCACGTCATCAAGGTGAAGCCGCCGACCGCCTTTCTCGAGCAGAAGGAAGCGAAGAAGGTCTACGAGGCGCAGAAGATCCCGGTCGAGACGCTCGGGGATCGCGTGCGACACGTCGTGCAGTCGTCCTTCAACGGGCGCCGCATCGTCATCTTCTCGGGCGGCGCCAAGGGCTCCGACGAGAAGGTCTTCGACGAGGTGCGCGGCATCCGCGACGGTGGCGGGTTCGGCTCGATCATCGGTCGGAACTCGTTCCAGCGCCCGCATGCCGATGCCCTCAAGTTCCTCGACACGGTGATGAAGATCTACGGCGGGCAGATCAAGTAGGCTGATCTGGCGTCGAGCGGCGGTCGGACGTCCGGGCAAGCGGGCGTCCGACCGCGCCTTCGTGCGCGCGTCGCCTCCGTCTCACGCGGTGCGCGACGTCGCGAGCTTCGACCGCAAGAAGGCGATCGCCGCGCGCAGCGCTTCGGCTGCCGCGTCCGGACGATAGGCATCGGGTCGGCGGTCGTTGACGAACGCATGGCCGGCGCCGCGAAACATGTGCAGCTGCACGTCCTGGCTGCTGCGTGCCGCGCCGGCGCGGAACGCGGCGATGTCCGCCGCGGGGATCAGCGGATCGTCTGCTCCGAAGAGGCCGAGCACCGGGCAGCGAAGGGCGGCGGCGGTCTCGACCGGCGATGGCAGCTTGTGCTCGGTCTCTCGTGCGTGGCGCAGCATACCGTAGAAGGCGACGCAGGCGTCGAGTTCGTCGAGTCGCGAGGCGGCCATCAGGGCGTACTGTCCACCGAGGCAGAAGCCGGCGATGCCGACGGCGTCGGCCGCGCCCCCCGCGGGTGAGCGCAGGTAGTCGACCGCGCAGGCCACGTCGTCGAGCACTCGCGCGTCAGGCAGGTCTGCGATCCAGCCCTGGATCGCCGCCATGCCCTCGAGCCGTGGCGTTCCCTCCCGGACGTAGAGGTCGAGCAGCAGGGTCCGCAGTCCCGCCGTCGCGAATCGGGCGCCGATCTCGCAATAGAGCGGCGACACTCCGTGCACGTCCGGGATCAACACGACCGCCGCCGCGCGCGGATCGTCGCCGAACAAGATGCCGCGAAGCTGCGTGTCGCTCCCGGCAAAATGCACTTCCGCGTGGTGTCCTTTTGCTTCCTCGTGCATGATCTCGCGCGCTCCATGCTCCCGACGTCAAGCGCAGCCTTGACCCCACCGCTCGCACGCCTTAGTCAGGCGTCACCTCGGCCACTGCCTCCCCCGGGCGGTGAATTCGAACTCGCGGCGTCGTGTCGACGTCGCATGGGAGCGCAGACCTCGAGTCTGTGCAAGGTGGTGGACCATGGAGCGTACGAAGGAGATCCGAGTCTCGATGCGCCGTCTCAGCGCCGGGTGGCGCGTCGCGGCTGCCGCCCTGCTGTTGACGTTGTTCGTCGACGGGGCTGCGGTCGCGGCAGAGGAGCCCGGCAGGGTGGACCTGAACACGGCCAGTGTCGCGGAGCTCGAGAGCCTGCCGGGCGTCGGGCCCGCCAAGGCGCAGGCGATCGTCGCGCACCGGGAAGCGGCGCCGTTCCGCAACGCGGACGAGCTGATCGAGGTGAAGGGCATCGGCGAGAAGCTCTACGCGCAGCTGAAGGACCGCGTCACGATCGCGGGCGCGCCGGCCGCTCGAAAGCAGGGTGGCGAGCCCGCGGGTGCCGGGGAGGCGAGGGGGAATCGCGCCGCCTCGGCGAAGCCGTAGCGTCGCGCGACGGTGACGGACGCGCCGACTCGACGGGTTTGCGGATGGTGCGAGGAGCGGGCGGGCAGGCCGAATCGTCACCACAGGCGCGGTGGCCGGGCGTCGCTCACGCGCGAGAGCGGCGCTCGGCCTCGCCCTTGAACTCCAGAACGGAGTCGCGCAGCGCCTGGCGCTCGATGAGGCGGCGAAGCGGCCCGGGAACCCAGAATCCGAGGTCGACGGTCTGTCGGCACGTCACCCGCGTGTGCGCGTCGTCGATGCGCTCGAAGGTGTAGCTACCGTCGATCCCCGAGACGTCGCCTTCGACGAGCCGCCAGTGCGCTCGCGCGGGAAGGTCGTAGGTGTACTCGAGCACGTATCGGACGTTGCGGATCTTCATGTCGAGCGTCATCTCGACCTGTCGCGCGCGCCCCTCCGCGTCGCGCTCGAGGACACGTACGCCCGTCATCGGTCCGCTCCACTGCGGATAGCGATCGAAGTCCAGCAATACGGCGCAGCAGATGTCGATGCTCGCGTCGACGTCGGTGGTGAAACTCTGGTCGGCCTCCGCCATTCCCCATCTCCTCGTTCGCACAGGCGCTTCGCACCGCCGAGGTGCCAAGTCAAGACAGCTTCCGGGCGCGTGCGTGCACGCACGGAGGGTTCTTGTCGGGGACCACCGCTGCGGCTAGAGTCTCGGCGTGACGAAGGTTCGCACTGTCGAATGGAGACGTGGTCGAGTCGTGATGCTCGATCAGCGCTTGCTGCCCAACCGCGAGGTCTATCGCCTCTACCGCGATTCCGCCGACGTCATCCGCGCGATCAAGGAGTTGGTCGTGCGCGGCGCGCCCGCGATCGGCGTTGCGGCCGCGATGGGGCTCGCGCTCGGTGCGCGCTCACTGCCCGGCGATCGTTTCTCCCGCGATTTCGAGAAGCTCTGTCGCGCATTCGCCGCGGCGCGTCCGACGGCGGTGAATTTGTTCTGGGCCATCGAGCGCATGCGGCGCGTCGTCCGTGAGAACGGACAGCGTCCGGTAGACACGCTGCGGACGCTGCTCGAGCGCGAGGCGCTGACGATCTACGAAGAGGATCTCGACGCGAACCGTCGTCTCTCCGAGCACGGCGCAGCCCTGCTCCCGCGCAAGGGCACGATCCTCACCCACTGCAACGCCGGTGGCCTCGCGACTGCGGGCATCGGCACCGCACTGGGTGTCATCGTCGCCGCCCGCGATGCCGGCAAGAAGATCTCGGTGTTCGCCGACGAGACCCGTCCCGTGCTCCAGGGCGCTCGCCTCACGGCGTGGGAACTTCGCCGCGAGCGCATCCCGGTGACCGTGATCACCGACAACATGGCCGGCCATTTCATGCAGCGTGGAAAGATCGATGCCGTGATCGTCGGAACGGACCGGACGGCCGCGAACGGCGATGTCGCAAACAAGATCGGTACGTACTCCGTGGCCGTGCTCGCCGCGCGGCACAAGATCCCCTTCTACGTCGCCGCGCCGACAAGCTCGATCGACCTCGCCTGCAAGAACGGCGAGAAGATTCCGATCGAAGAGCGGTCACCCGACGAGGTGTCGCACGTCAACGGGAAGATGCTGACGCCGCGGGGCGTGAAGATCGCGAACCCGGCCTTCGACGTGACGCCGCACGAATTGGTGACGGCGATCATCACGGAGAATGGAGTGGCGCGGCCGCCGTACTCGAAGTCGCTGGCGCGATTGGTGGGGGGGGCTGGAGCTGGCGATGCCCCGGTTCGAAAGCGCCGGTCGACCTAGAACTCAGGAGCCGGACCTGTCCAGCGCACCCCGGTCGTGCCAGATTGGGCGATCTCCCGATGTGGCAGTCTCGCCCTCCGTCTTGTGAGGCACAGATCTAATGGCTTGGGGAGGCGCACGCGCGCGACTGGCCAGGGGTAGCGAGCCCGCCTCCCAGTTCGCGCCGATGTGTGGTGGCGCCCCTCTGAACCTGGACAGGGTACAAGCCTGAGGTGGTTCCCCTCCAGAACTGGACAGGCAATAGGGCCTGGTCCAGAGGAGGAGCGAATTGTGGTGCCCCCTCGGTTTCCGTACTGCTCAGGCCGCTAATTTCTCCCGGTACTCCACCGGCGTGAGGTAGCCCAGCGCCGAGTGCGGCCGCTGAGCGTGGTAGCGGTCCAGCCACCGAGCGATCTCCTCGAAGGCATGGTCGCGATCCCGGAATCGATGCTGCCAGACGCATTCCGACTTCAGCGTCCCGAAGAAGCGCTCGATCATCCCGTTCTGCTCCGGCGTGCAGGGCGTGCTGTACTCCTGGTCGAGCCCGTAGCGGCGCACCACCTTCACGAAGGGCCTCGCGCCGAACACGAGGCCGTTGTCCGATCTCAGCGTCAGGTCCTTCGCGGCCGGATCGATCTTGCGACTGCGCAGCGCGTCCTCAAGCGTTGCCGCCGCGATCTTCGCGACCCCGGTCTTCGACAG
>VGTK01000015.1 GCA_016874715.1 Deltaproteobacteria bacterium
CGCACCACCTCGCCGCTGGTGCGCGGCGGCCCCGGCCGGAAGCCGCGCCGCGGCGGCGCCGGCCGATCCGCCACGCGCACCTCGACCACGTCGCCGTGCAGCGCGTCCGCCTCCATCCCCGCGGGGACGAACACGTCGCCGCCGCGCTCACGCGGCGACGAGCCTTGCGGCGCAACGAAGCCGTAGCCCTGCCGTGTGCGCGCGTAGCGCCCCTCGACCAGACCGCGGCCGGCGCGCGGATCACGCCGGCCCTTCGCCTCGCGCGGCGCAGGCGCGCGACTCTCGCGTGACGCTCTCTCGCGGCGCGCGGTCGTTGCGCCGGGCGCCAGGACGGGGGCCGGCGACGAGCTGTCGGGCGCCACCGCGCGCCCGCTGCGCAGGTCGATCGGGCGCAGCCACTGGTAGCGGGTCTTGCCGACGCGGCGGAGCTTGCGCAGGGCAACCTGCCCATCGAGCAAGCGCGCGAGGCCGCGGTGGTCGTAGCGCTCGATCTCGAGGCGTCGTGCGAGCTCGGGAATGCTGAGCGGTCGCGGAGCGACGCGCTCGAGCAGCTCCAGCAGCCGCTCGAGGGGGAGATCGGCGTCAGCGCCCATCCGGGGTCCCTAGCCCGTCACGCGGCGGGTGGCCAGCCACCCGTGATCCGACAGGAGCCCCGCCCCCCTCGGGGCGGGGCACCGTCGCGCAGCCGGGTGGGTCTCAGAGGTTGTAGAGCTTCGCCGCGTTGTCGGAGAAGAGGCGCTTCTTGGTCTTCTCGGAGAGGTCGTTGCGCTCGGCGATCATCTTGACGGTGTCGGGGAAGCCACAGTCCCAGTGGTAGTAGTCCGACGCGTAGATGATGCGCTCGTCGCCGCAGAGCTTCACCACCTCGGGGATCATCGCCTCGTCGGGATCGCAGGAGATCCAGCAGTTCGAGTGGAAGTACTCGCTCGGCTTGCGGTCGATCTTCGGCGCCTGCTCCGGCATCTTCTCGTAGTGCTCGTCGAGGCGCCACAGCCAGAACGGCAGCCAGCCGCAGCCCGACTCCATGAACGCGACCTTCAGCTTCGGGAAGCGCACGAAGACGCCACCGACGCAGAACGAGTCGAGCGCGATCATGTTGCCGACCGGGTGCGTGATCGCGTGGACCTCCAGGCGGGTGTTGAAGCGGTCGACGCACACCGGGTACTGGTCCGGCGCCTGACCGCCGCCGTGCACGCACACCGGGACGTTCAGCTTCTCCGCCTCGGCCCACACCACGTCGAACGACGGATGGTCGAGGTTCTTGTCGCGGATGTGCTGGGGGCAGACCATGCCGACGAGGCCGAGCTCCGTGACGGCGCGGCGCAGCTCCTTCGCCGCCAGCTGCGGGTCGATCATCGGCAGCTTGGCGAGCGCCTTGACGCGACCACCCGCCTCCTTGTTGAACGCAGCCTTCGAGTTGTTCACCGCCTGGCAGAGGGCAAGCGAGAACTCGGGATCGAGCATCGCCCACTCCTCGCCCGCACCGCCGGGGAAGGTCACGGTGACGTCGATGCCCTCGAGGTCCATGTCCTCGAGGCGGAGCTTCGGGTCGTTCATGCCCGGGCGGATGTCGAACTTGTCACCAGGCCGGGCCTGTCCGCCCCCGGGCAGCGGCAGCCGGCTGTAGTGCTTCTTGATCTTGTCGCGAAACTCGGCGAGGCGCGGTTTCAGCGCGTCGGGAATGCCCTCCTGCCAGTTGGCGAACTCGCCCCCGTGTCCGTCGGCGTCGAGAACGTGGAAGCCGTACTTGCCCATGCGATTCCTCCTGTCCGACGTGCGCGGACGCCAGCTACTTGGTCATGTCGAAGAGGCCGCGCGCGAGCTCGCCGCGCTCGAGGTCCTCGATGGCGTGATTGATTTCGGATAGCGCGTAGTGACGCGTGATCAGCTCGTCGATCTTGAGACGTCCCCCGAGGTAGAGCTCGGCGAGCATCGGGAAGTCGTGCTGCGGCCGCGCCGTTCCGTAGCGACAGCCTAGAACAGCGCGATCGACGCGCAAGGCGTTGACCAGAAAGTCGGCGCGGGCATCGAGCTTCGGCACGCCGACGATGGTCAGCGTGCCGCCCGGCGCGAGCGCGTTGAAAGCCTGCTCGATGGCACTCAGGTGCCCGACGGCCTCGAACGCGTAGTCCACGCCGCGGCCGCGCGTGAGGTCCTTGACCCTCTGCACCGGGTCGCCCTCGCGCGCGTCGATGATGTCGGTCGCGCCGAAGCGCTGCGCCCACTCGAGCTTCGCGGGCATGAGGTCGATCGCGATGATCTTGCCCGCGCCGGCGAGCACACCGCCCTGGATGATGTTCAGACCGATGCCGCCCGCGCCGAACACGGCCATGGTGCGGCCCGCCTCGACCTTCGCGCGGTTCAGCACGGCGCCGACGCCGGTGATGATGCCGCAGCCGATCAACGCCGCCTGCGACATCGGCATCGCGGCCGGGACCGGGATCGCGCTCGAGACCCTGGCGATCGTGTGGCGCGCGAAGCTCGACGTGTTCGCGAACTGATACGCGGGCTTGCCACGCACCGTGAACGGCGTGCCGGGACGCGGCGCGTTGTGGCACAGCGTCGGGTGACCGACGTCACACTCGGGACAGTGGCCGCAGTGCGCGAGCGTCGAGAGGATGACGCGGTCACCTTCCTTGAGCGTCCGCACCCCGCCGCCGACCGCCTCGACGATGCCGGCCCCCTCGTGTCCCATGACGGTCGGGCGCGGCGTCGGGTAGGTCCCGTTGATCGCGCTCACGTCGGAGTGGCAGAGGCCCGCCGCCTGGATCGCGATGCGGACCTCGCCCTCCTGCGGATCGCGGACCACGATCTCCTCGACGGCGACCGGCGCCCCGACCTCGTGGAACACAGCTCCCTCGGTTCTCATCTCACCCTCGTGCGAAACGCCTTCCGATCATCGCCCCCTCGTGCGGAACAGCCGCGGCTCAACTCGCCCATCCCACGTACTTGAGCTCGCTGTAGGTGCCGAGCGCGAAGCGCCCCCCGTCGCGGCCGATGCCGCTCATCTTGAAGCCCCCGAAGGGCGCGTCCGGGTTGGGCGGGCTGCCGTTGATCTGCACGGTTCCGGTGCGCATCGCGCGCGCGATGCGCAGCCCGCGCGCGGTGTCGCCGGTCCACACGTAGCCGTAGAGGCCGAACTCGGAGTCGTTGGCGATGCGGATCGCCTCGTCCTCGTCCTTGAAGCGGATCGCGGTGATGACCGGCCCGAAGATCTCCTCGCGCGCGATCGCCATCTCGTTCGTCGCCCCGGTGAAAAGCGTCGGCTCGAAGTAGAACCCCTTCGGCAGGTGGGCCGGACGCTTGCCACCACACGCGAGCTTCGCCCCTTCCTCGACGCCGATCCTCACGTAGCGCTCGACGCGGTCCCGCTGCACGCGCGACACGAGCGGCCCGACGACGACGCCCTGCTCGTGCGGGTCGCCGATCTTGAGACGCGACGCCGCGGCGGCCATGCGGGCGGTGAACTCGTCGTGGATCGAGTCCTCGACCAGCAGCCGCGTCGGCGCGATGCAGATCTGTCCCGAGTGGAACGTCCACACGCTCATCGCCGTGCCCAGCGCCTTGTCGAGGTTCGCATCGGCGAAGACGATGTTCGCCGACTTGCCACCGAGCTCCATGAGCGTGCGCTTGAGCGTACGGCCGGCCGCCTCCTCGATCTTGCGGCCGACGAGAGAGCTGCCGGTGAACGAGATCATGTCGACGTCGGGCGAGACGGTCAGCGCTTCGCCGATCTCCGGTCCCGAGCCGCACACGTAGTTGACGACACCGGGCGGCAGCACCGACGCCAGGATCCGGGCAAGCTCGGCGATGCCGAGCGGGTCGAGCGGCGGCGGCTTGATGACGACCGTGTTGCCGCACGCGAGCGCCGGTCCGAGCTTGCCCGCGCAATTGGTCAGCGGAAAGTTGAACGGGCTGATGCAGGCGACCACGCCGACCGGGTCGCGCACCACGACGCCGCTCGCCAGCGTCGCGTTGCTGCCGGCGATTCCCGGGCGCTCGAGGGGCGGCAGGGGCTCGAGCACCGGCTCGCGCGCGAGCTCCGCGTACTTCTCGATCCGCGCGACCACCTCGCCGACCTGGAGCCGCTCGGCGATGGGCGCCAGCGCCCCGGTCTCGGCGATGGTCAACTCGACCAGCGAGCCCATCTCGGCCTTGAACTTGGCCGCCGCCTGCGACATCAGCGCCGCGCGCTCGCCGCCGCTCATGCGCGGCCACGGGCCTTCGAGGAACGCCTTCTTCGCCGCGCGCGCCGCGGCAGCCGCCTGCTCCGTCGAGCACTCCGGTGCGCGCCCCGCGACCTCCTCGGTGGCCGGGTTGATGATGTCGTAGGTGCCGTTCGCCGCGGGGACCCACTCCCCGCCGATCAGCACCTTGTCGAAGACCGGGACGTCGTTGCTCACTTCTCGGATTCGCTTTCGGGCTCGAAGTCGCGACCGACCGGAACGGCACGGGCAACGCCGCGCTTATCGCCCCCGAGAAGCCGAGGAATCAAGCAACCGTCAGGCACGAGCTGGTCCTTCCGGCCCACTCCTTCGAGACTTCCCGAACTACCATTCGGAAAACTGACTTGTCAATCGATTTCATCGTGGTATCTTCCGACGGCAGTAATGGTCGCTCGCACCAGCCCGCCCGGTCGCCTGCCGCGGCGCGAGACCCCGGCGACGCCGCGCGCCGCCGCCCGCAAGGCGCGGGAGTCGGTCTATCGGGAGCACATCCTGTCCGCCGGCGAGAAGGTATTCGCCGAGCAGGACTTCGACGCGGCCAAGGTCCAGGACATCTCCCGCCTCGCCGGTCTGTCGATGGGCTCGATCTACGCCCTGTTTCCCAGCAAGGAGCAGATCTACGCGTCGATCCTCTCCAAGCGCGCCAACGAGTTGCTGGCGCTCGTGCAGGGCATCAAGGACGCGCACCTGGCACCGATCGAGTCACTGGAGGCCCTGGTCACCACCTACATCGACTACTTCCACGCACACCCCGACTTCCTGCGCATGAACGTTCGCACCGGGGCCGCGTGGGCGCTGCGTGGCATGCACGAGTCGGGCCCGCGCGCGGAGCTCGCCGACACGATCCACGGCCTGCAGCGCGACATCTTCGCGCGCGGCGTCGCGGCGGGCGTCTTCATCGACGAGGATCCGGGATACCTCGGCGTCCTGTTCAGCGGCATCGACCAGATCCACCTCGCGCACTGGGTCGCCGGGGGAATGAAGGCGTCGCGCGACGATCTACGCGAGCGCCTGCTGCGCATCGTGCGCAAGACGTTTCTCCGCTAGCCCGACCCGCGCCGCTCAGGCGCCCGCCGCCGCGGAACGCTGGTCGAGAATCTGCCGGTTGCGCCGCTGGCGCGCCTCGTCGAGCGGGAACGCCCACACGATCGCTGCGACCGCGATGCTCAGCAGGCAAGCGGGCCAAACGTACACGGCCTTCAGACCCGCGATCGCGGCCGTCGTGTTCTCGCCGCCCGGCACGAAGCCGATCACGTCGAGCGCCGCATAGGCGATGCCGACCGCGACGGCGCTTCCGATCTTGTTGGTCATCGTGAGAAGCGAGAAGAAGAGGCCCGTGCGCTGGCTGCCGGAGTGCACGGCGTCCTCGTCCGCCACGTCGGCCATGATCGAGCGCATGAGAAAGGGGCCGGCACCGACGTTGACGCCGAGCAGGACGAAGCACAGCACGGCTGCGACGAGGTTGCCCTCGGGGATCAGAAGGATGAACGGAATGGTCGCCGCGTTGAACAGCGACGACAGCGCGAGCGAGCGGTGCTTCCCGAGCCGGAAACTGACCCGCAGCAGGAACGGGATGAACAGGACGCCCGCGAGCAGGTACACGAGGATCAGGACGCTCGCGCCGGCGAGCTTCAGCGCGTCGCCCGCGAGGAACAGGAAGAGGCTCGTGACGATTCCGCCCGAGAGCCCACCGAGCAGATCGGCGGCGAGGAGGCGGCGGAGCGGCGCGTTGCGCACGACGATCGACAGCGTGTCGCGCCACGCGACGTGGCCCGCGTCGTGTGCCGGTCGCTCGGGCACGAGCGTCACCGCGAGTGCGACGGTGAGCGGCAGCAGGATCACGACGAACCAGCCCATCGACGCGATGCGCGTCGCGGCGACGTCGCCGCCCGCAGCGCGCTCGATGGCGACGGGGAGTGCGAGCACCAGCACCATGCCCAGGATGAGCGCCACCTCGCGGTAGCCCTGGATCCGCGATCGCTCGTTGTACTCGGGTGCCAGCTCGGCACCCCACGACATGTGCGACAGGGTGAGCAGCGTCCAGCCGACGTACAGCACCAGCATCCACCCGAGCAGATACGCGGCCGTCACCGGCGGACTCGGCATGAAGATCATCATCACCGAGCCCATCACGATCGGTACCGAGGCGACGAGCCAGGGCTTGCGGCGGCCCCAGCGGGTGTGCCAGCGGTCCGACACGATGCCGAGGATCGGGTCGGTCACGACGTCCCAGAACCGCGTCAGCATGAATACGGTTCCGACCGTCGCCAGCCCGAGCCCCATCTCGCCGGCATAGAATGGCGGCAGGTAGACTCCGATCGGCAGCCCCATCGCTGCGATGGGCAGCGCCGGGAGAGCGAACGTGGCGACGATCGAGGGGGAAAGCGGCTTCATGGCGCAGAGATGCGTCGCGCAGGACGTCGCCGTTCGGCTGGCCTCGCAAGCACCGGTACGAATTGACACGCGGCCACGTGCAGCGCATCGTCCGCGCGCGATGCCAGAGCCCCCGACGACGACCCACGGCTGCGCGAGCGGAGCGCCGCGATGACACGCGACGAGGCGCTGGCGCTGTTCGGACGGCGCCGCGACGCCTGGCTCAGCGGCGACCTCGAAACGTATCTCGCGCTGTTCGCCGCGGACCTCGTCTTCCAGTCGCCCGCGCACGCCGAACCGCTGATCGGGCGTGACGCCTTCGAGAAGCTCGTGCGCGCATCGGCGGCCCACCTCGAGCCGCAGGAGTTCGTCTTCACCGACCTCGCGGTCGATGGCGACGTGGTCCTCGCCGAGTGGCGCATCGCCGCCCGGCACCGCGCCACGGGTCGGCGCATCGAGTGGTGGGGTATGAGCACGTGCAGCACGCGCGACGGCCTCATCACTCGCTGGCGGGAGTACTGGAATCCCGCAGACGTTCGCTGAGAGGCGTCCTCCTCACCTGTGGGCGCCTGGTGCGCCGCCCCGGCGGCGCACTACCGGAGCGCCGCGAACGCGTCGCGTGCGAAGTCGAGCGGGCCGTCCGGAAAGATCCCGAAGAAGATCGTACCCACCGTCGCGACCAGCAGGCACGCGATCAGCAGCGGCGCCGGCTCCATCGCCGTCTCCGGGCGAGACGGGTCGCGCATGTACATCTCGAAGATCAGCCGCAAGTAGTAGTATGCCGAGATCGCGCTGTTCAGCACCATGATCACGGCGAGCCAGACGTAGCCGGCCTGGAGGATCGCCTCGATCAGGTAGAGCTTGCCGACGAAGCCGACCAGTGGCGGGATCCCCGTGAGCGAGAGCAGGAACAGCACCATCGCCGCCGCGATGAGCGGCTGGCGCGACGCGAGTCCCGCGTAGTCGTCGAACTGCTCGTTCACCTCACCCTTGCGGCCGAGCGAGATCACGACCGCGAACGCGCCGACGTTCATGAACGTGTAGGCAAGCAGGTAGAACAGGACGGCGCCGCCGCCACGCGGCGTGCCGGCGACGATCGCCGCGAGCAGGTAGCCAGCGTGCGCGATGCTCGAGTATGCGAGCATGCGCTTCACGTTGTTCTGCGCGACCGCAATCACGTTGCCGACGGTCATCGTCAGCACGGCGAGCCACCACAGGACCATCGCCCAGTCGCCGTACAGCGAGCCCAGCGCAACGATGAACAGCCGGGCGAACCCGACCACGGCGGCCGCCTTGATGCCGACCGCCATGAGCGCCGTGACCGAGGTGGGTGCGCCCTGGTAGACGTCGGGTGCCCAGAAGTGGAACGGCACGGCGCTCACCTTGAAGCCGAGCGCCACCACCAGCAGGGCGACCCCGCCGAGCGCGAGCAGCTTCGGCGCCTTCGGCAGCGCCGCCGCGATGGCGTCGTAGCTCGTCGCCCCCGTCGCGCCGTAGAGGATCGCCATGCCGTAGAGCAGAAAGCCGGTCGCGAACGCGCCGAGCAGGAAGTACTTGAGCGCGGCCTCGCCCGAGCGCTCGTCGGTACGGTGGATTCCCGCGAGCACGTAGGCGGCGATCGACATCACCTCGATGCCGAGGAAGAGCACGACGAGGTCGCGCGCCCCGCCCATGATCATCATCCCCGAGGTGGCGAACAGCACCAGGGGATAGACCTCCCGCGCGCGTACGCCGATGCTGGCCAGATACCCCGGCGCCATCAGCAGGCTCAGCCCGGCGGCGAGCAGGCAGACGACGTTGGTGAACGCCGCCACGCCGTCGAGCACGAAGGTGCCATGGAACGCCGCCTGCCCGTTCTCCCAGAGCGCGACGGTCGCGACGATTCCGCCCGCGAGGCCGAAGAGCGACAGCCACACCGGCCGCGACGGGTCCTTGTGGTCGTCGTTGAACACCTCGTAGAGCAGGCTCGTCGTCGCAAAGAGGACCACCACCAGCAGCGGCGTGACGGCGCGCAGCTCGGCGCCTCCAAAGACGACCTCGATCACGGTGCCACCCCGTCGTGCGCAACCACGGCGAGGCGCTCGGCCTCGCTGCCACCATCGCGGGACGCAAGCCCGCGCGATGCATCACCGAGGTGACGATTCGCCCCGGCGCGCTCGAGACGCTGCAAGAGCACGGTCACCGTCGGCTCGATGCGGTCGATGAACGGCTTCGGATACACGCCCATCCAGACGATCATGACGATGACCGGTACGATCGCGGCGATCTCGCGCGGCGTGAGGTCGGTCAGTGCGTTGTTCTCTTCCTTCGTCACCGGACCGAAGACGACGTGCTTGTACATCGTGAGCATGTAGGCCGCGCCGAGGACCACTCCGATCGTGGCGATCGCCGCCGCCCAGCCGTGCGCGCGGAACGCGCCGAGCAGGATCAGGAACTCACCCACGAATCCGTTCAGGCCCGGGAGGCCGATCGACGACAGCGTGACCACGAGGAAGAGCGCCGAGAAGATCGGCACGACCTTCCACAGCCCCCCGTACTCGGAGATCTGCCGCGTGTGCTTCCGGTCGTAGATGAAGCCGATCAGGATGAAGAGGCCGCCGGTCGAGAGACCGTGGTTCACCATCTGCAGGACGCCACCGGTGAGACCGACCCGGTTGAAGGCGTAGATGCCCAGCATGACGAAGCCCAGGTGGCTGACCGAGGAGTACGCCACCAGACGCTTCATGTCGGGCTGCGGGAACGCGACCATGGCGCCGTAGATGATGCCGACGACCGACAGCGCGAGGATGATCGGAAAGGCGTCCTGTGCGGCCGCAGGGAACATCGGCAGCGCGAAACGCAGGAAGCCGTACGCCCCCATCTTCAGCAGGATGCCGGCGAGGTCCACCGAACCGCCGGTGGGCGCCTCGGTGTGCGCGTCGGGCAGCCAGGTGTGGAACGGCACCATCGGCACCTTGATCATGAAGGCGATCGCGAAGGCCCAGAAGAGCAGCGTCTCCTCCGCGTAGGAGAGCTTGGTGTCGTACAGCGTGACGATGTCGAAGCTCAGCTGCCCCGTCTTCGCGTGCACCAGCACCAGGTACAGCATCGCGATCATCATCAGCGCGCTGCCCGCCATCGTGTAGACGACGAACTTGATCGCGGCGTAGCGCCGGCGGGGGCCACCCCAGATCCCGATGACGAACACCATCGGGAAGAGCATCAGCTCCCAGTACATGAAGAACAGAAACAGGTCCGTCGCGACCAGCGCGCCCAACATGCCGCTCTCGAGCAGCAGCATGAAGAACATGAACTCCTTCACCCGGTGCTGGATGTCGGTCCACGCGGCGAGGATGACGACCGGCGTGAGGAACGTCGTCAGCAGGATGAGCCACAGCGAGAAGCCGTCGACCCCGATCGAGTAGTAGACGCCGAGGCTCGGCATCCACGGCACGGTCTCGGTCAGCTGCAGCGCGCCCACCGACGTGTCGAAGCCCGCGAGCATCACCAGCGACAGCAGGAACGGGATCAGCCCGAGGCCGAACGCCGCGAGACGCGGGACCGAGAGCGGCTGCGACGGCAGCAGCGACACGATGATCGCCGCCCCGAGCGGCGACCAGACGATCAGCGAAAGAAGCGGGAAGTCCATCAGCGCCCTCCCGCCGTCAGCTCAGCCACCAGTAGACACCGCACGTCACCACGGCACCCAGCATCATCGCGGCGGCGTAGTGCTGCACGTTGCCGCTCTCGAGCCGGCGCCACACGTCGCTCGTCTTGCCGACGATCACGCCGGCACCGTTGACGACGCCGTCGATCAGCATCGCGTCCACGACCTTCCAGAAGAACTTCGAGAAGATCACGTAGGGCGTGATGATCAGGCGGTCGTAGATCTCGTCGACCCAGTACTTGTTCCACAAGACGACGTAGACGCCGCGGAACCGCTCGGCGAGGCGGTCCGCGGTACCGGGCGACTTCAGGTAGAAGGAGTAGGCGACGAAGATGCCGAGCGCCGCGACGCCGGTCGTGACCAGCGTCAGCAGCAGCACCGTGCCGCCGCCGATCTCGTGGTGGCCGAGGGCGTCGTGCGGGGCGAGCACGGGAGCGAGATAGTGCCCGAAGCGGTCCCCCCACAGGACGCCGTGCGGCAGACCCACCCAGCCCGCGACGATCGACAGCACCGCGAGCACCATCAGCGGGATGGTCATGGTCGAGGGCGACTCGTGCAGATGGTGTGCTGCGTGGTGATCGACGCGGCTCTCGCCCTCGAAGGCGAGGAAGTAGGCACGGAACATGTAGAAGGCGGTCATTCCCGCAGCGGCGAGGCCGATCAGCCACAGGACCACGTGCCCGCTCGCGAAGGCCGCCTCGAGGATCATGTCCTTCGAGAAGAACGCCGCGAGCGGCGGTACGCCCGCGATCGCGAGACAGCCGACGAGGAAGGTCCAGCGCGTGGTCGGCAGCTGCTTCTTGAGGCCGCCCATCTTGTGGACGTCGAGCTCGCCCGACATCGCGTGCATCACGCTGCCCGCGCCGAGGAAGAGCAGCGCCTTGAAGCAGGCGTGCGTCATCAGGTGGAAGACGCCACCCGAGAACGAGCCAACGCCGACGCCGAGGACCATGTACCCGATCTGGGAGATCGTCGAGTACGCGAGGATCTTCTTCAGATCGTTCTGCACCAGCGCCATGGTCGCCGCGAACAGCGCGGTCACCGCGCCGATCGTCGCCACGACGTCGAGGGCTGCCGGCGAGAGGACGTACAGCGGCGACAGTCGAGCGATCATGTAGACGCCCGCGGTGACCATCGTCGCCGCGTGGATCAGCGCCGAGACCGGTGTCGGGCCGGCCATCGCGTCCGGCAGCCAGACGTAGAGCGGGATCTGCGCCGACTTGCCGGTCGCGCCGATCAGCAGCAGCAGGCAGACCGCCGTGACGACGTGCGGTGCCGCCGCACCGAGCTGCGGCGCCATGCGGTTCACGTCCTCGAAGCGGAGCGAGGCCGCGCCGAGGTCGTGCAGCGCCCAGACCAGCATGAACATGCCGATCAGGAAGGCCGCGTCACCGACGCGATTGGTGAGCATCGCCTTTCGTCCCGCGTCGGCGTTGGCCATGTCCTGGTACCAGAAGCCGATCAGCAGGTAGGAGCAGACGCCCACGCCTTCCCAGCCGATGAAGACCACCGGCAGGGAGTCGGCCAGCACCAGCACGAGCATCGAGGCGACGAAGAGGTTCAGGTACGAGAAGAAGCGCGCCTCGTCGGCGTCGTCGTGCATGTAGCCCAGCGCGTACAGGTGGATGAGGAAGCCGATGCCGGTGATGATGAGGAGCATCACGCTGGTCAGGGCGTCGACCCTGAAGGTCAGGTCGATCTTCAGCATCCCGACGCTGATCCAGGTGTAGACGTTGTCGACCAGCGCGCCCCCCGCGGGCAGCGCCCACAGCTGCGACACCGCGATCACCGAGACCACGAAGGCCAGCAGAACGCTGCCCGGTCCGGTGACGTGCACCAGGCTCCGGCGGTTGGTGCTGGCGGCGAAGACCCCGACGCCGAAGCCGATCAGCGGCAGCAGCGGGATCCAGCGCAGGAGGCTCGTGGCCGCGACCACGGCCTCGGCCGCTGTGTGTGCGTGTTCCGGCTGCATGGCTCTCGCTACCAGCGCAGGAGGCTAATCTCGTCGGCGTTCACGGTGCGACGCTGCGAGTAGATGGCGAGGAAGATCGCCAGACCGACGGCGACTTCCGCGGCTGCGACGGTCATCACGAAGAACACGATCATCTGGCCCGTCATCGACACGAGCTGGCGCGACAGCGCGACGAACGTGAGGTTCACCGCGTTCAGCATCAGCTCGACCGACATCAGGATGACGATCACGTTGCGACGCGTGAGCACGCCGGCGCAGCCGATCGCGAAGATCAGCGCTGCCAGTACGAGGTAGTTTTCGACCGGGACGTTCACGACTCGACCTTCCGGCGTGCCATCACCACGGCACCCACCACCGCGACCAGCAGGAGAAGGCTGGTCAGCTCGAAGCTGAGCATGCCGTCCGAAAACAGGGTCTCCGCGAGGAGCTCGGTCGAGCCGAAGCCCGCCGGCAACTCGGGCGTTCCCGACGACGGTTCCCGGACCAGGGCGAACACGCCGAGCTCGAGAGCGAGCAGCAGCGCGAGCACGAGCCCCGCCGTGCCGAGCCTGGAGACGCGCGCCGTGCGCACCTCGGTCTCGACGTTGAGCAGCATGATCACGAACAGGAACAGGATGACGATCGCGCCCGCATAGACGATCACCTGCAGCATCGCGATCAGCTCGGCGTCGAGCATCACGAACGAGACCGCGATCAGGAAGAGCGTATTGACGAGCCCGAGCGCGCTGTAGATCGGGTTGCGGTGCAGCACGACCATCAGCGCGGACGCCAGCGTCAGGATGGCGATGAAGTAGAAGGCGATCACGGGACGGTGAATCCCTCGAGCGCCAGCACCAGCACCGCGGTCACGACGACGTTGGCGAGACCGATCGGCAGCAGGCGCTTCCAACCCAGGTTCATCAGCTGGTCGTAGCGCATGCGCGGGTACGTCCAGCGGACGAGGATCTGCAGCCAGCAGAAGATGAACAGCTTCGTCAGGAAGGCACCGACCTGCAGGATCGTGACGACCAGCGACGGCACCCCGAAGAAGAAGCCCCCGGGAAGGTGGAATCCGTCACGGTACAGGTAGGGTACCTGCCAGCCGCCGAAGAACAGCGTCGTGACCAGCGCCGCGACGATGGCGACCTCGATGAAGTCGGACATCATGAACATGGACTGCTTCGAGCCCGAGTACTCGGTGTAGAAGCCGGCGACCAGCTCCGACTCCGCTTCCGGCAGGTCGAACGGCGGGCGCTTGGACTCCGCGATGCCGGCAATGAAGAACAGCACCAGGGCCAGCGGCTGGTAGAACACGCCCCAGGCGGGGATCACGCCCCACATGAGCTGCCCCTGCGCGCGGGCGATCTCCTGCAGGTCGAGGGAGCCGTAGGTCAGCACCACGGCGACGAGCGCGAGCCCCATGCCGATCTCGTACGAGACCATCTGCGCCGAGCCGCGAACGCCGCCGAGAAACGCGTAGCGCGAGTTCGACGCCCAGCCGCCGATCACGACGCCGTACACGCCGAGCGAGACCATGCCCAGGACGAACAGCAGGCCCACGTTCACGTCGGCGGCCTGGAGGTTGATCACCCGCTCGCCGAGCACGAGCACGTCACCGAACGGCACGACCGCGAAGGTCACGAAGAGCGGCAGCACCGCGATGAAGGGCGCGAGCCAGTGCAGGAACGCGTCGGCGTCCTTCGGGATGATGTCTTCCTTGTGGAAGAGCTTCAACGGGTCGGCCATCAGCGTGTTGACGATGCCGAGGTTGAACGGGAGGAGCCCGCCGAAGAGGTTCGCCCGGTTCGCACCCACGCGATCCTGGATCAACGCCGATCCCTTGCGCTCGACCCAGAGCAGCAGGACCGTGAGCTGCAGCAGGATGAGCAGCGCCACGAGCGCCAGCACGAAGGAGATCAAGAAGTCCATCGACCACCGATCCGAGCGCCCGTCAGCGGGGGCTCAATCCCATTCCAGCGCCCCGACGCGCCAGACGTACGCGAGGCCGACACCGAGCACCGCAATGAACACGGCCATCTCGGCGAGCCCGATCCACCCCAGCCGGCGGAAGACGACCGCCCACGGGTACATGAACACCACCTCGATGTCGAAGACGACGAACAGAATCGCGGTGAGGTAGAACTTCACCGGGAAGCGGATGCCGCGGATCGAGCCGATCGGCGGGTTGCCGGTCTCGAAGATCTCCGACTTGGCCTTGTTCTCGACCTTGGGGCCGAGCAGCCAGCTGGCGCCGCACATGATCCCGGCGACGATCGCGCACAGGGCGAAGCTGATGAGCAGAGCGATGTACGGGTTCATCAATCGATCTCGCGATCTCGCCGAAGGGTCTCCTCGCCACTCGCCGCGAAACCCACCGGACCTTAGAGATTCCATTTGCCAAGTCAAATTCGCTCGGCTAACGCGCGCCGCATGTCGGCCTCATCGCTCGCTCCGCGCGACTCGGACGCGCTTGCGAGCGCGGTGCGCCACGCCTTTCCGCGGTGCAGCCTCGATGCGGTCGAGATGCTCGCCGGCGACGCCTCCGCCCGGCGCTACGCGAGGCTGCGCCTCGCGGGCGACGCACCCGCGACCGTGATCGCGATGCTGCTGCCGCGCGATGCCCCGCCGGGCGCTTCGGAGGAGATCTCGGCGCTCGACACCGCGACCGAGCTGCCGTTCGTGTCGCTGCAGCGCTTCCTCGCGCGCCACGGCGTGCCCGTCCCCGTGCTGCACTTCGTCGGAGACGAGTTGCTGCTGCTCGAGGACCTGGGCGACGTGCCACTCGCAGAAGCGGCCCACGGGCCGGACCGCGACGCGCTCTTCGGCGAGGCGACCGACATGCTCGCGCGGATCGCGGGGCTCGAGCGAGAGCCCGACCCGTCGTGCGTCGCCTTCCGCCAGCGCTACGACCGCGCGCTCATCGCGCGCGAGCTCGACGTGGTGTGCTCGCACGGCTTCGCCCCCCGCGACGGGGGCCCTGCCCGCCCGGCCGACGCCGACCCCGAGCTCGCCGCGGCCCTGGCGAAGCTCGGCGACCGCATCGCGGCGCAACCCGTCGTGCTCATGCACCGCGACTTCCACGCCTGGAACCTGCAGGTCGACCAGCAAGGGCGCGTGCGCGTGATCGACTTCCAGGACGCGCTGCTCGGCCCCGCGCTCTACGACCTCGCGAGCCTGTGCACCGATCGCGACAGCGACCGCTTCGTCGACCCGACGCTCGAGGAGATGCTGGTGCGCCGCTTCGGCGTCGAGCTCGCCGGTCGTGGCGGGCCTGCGTACACGGGCGAAGCGGCACGCCTGCACGCGGACTACTTCGACGCCGTCGCCTACCGCACGCTGCGCGTGATCGGACGCTTCCGCTTCCTCGCCATCGAGAAGGGCAAGCCGGGCTACCTGCACTTCCTGCCGCGCATGGCACGCCAGACGCGACGCGCGCTCGAGGCGAACTCGGACCACGAGCTGCTGCGCGTGCTCGCGGCGCGCAGCGCGCTGTTCGTCGCATGAGCGCGCACGACGACGTGTCTCTCGCGCCGCGAGCCATGGTCCTCGCCGCGGGCCGCGGCACGCGGCTGCGGCCCCTCACCGACGTGACGCCGAAGCCGATGATCGAGGTCGCGGGGCACCCGCTGATCGCCTACAGTCTCGGGCTGCTGCGCGCGCACGGCATCCGCGACGCGGTGGTCAACACGCACCACCTGGGTGACCGCCTGAGGGCCGACCTCGGCGACGGCTCGGCCTGGGGAGTCCGCATCCACTACTCGAACGAGGTCGAGCTGCTCGACACCGGCGGCGGGATCCGCTTCGCGGCCCCGCTGCTCGACGCACTGCTGCCGCGGGGCGTCGATCCCGCCGACTCGCCGATCGTCATCCTCAACGGGGACGTGGTCTGCGATGCGCCGCTCGGCGAGGTGGTGCGCTTCCACCGCCAGCAGCGGGCTCTTGCGACCTTCGTGCTGCGGGACGACCCGCGGGCCGTGGAGTACGGGCTGTTCGGCTGCGACCAGGAAGGCCGTATCCAGCGCTTCCTCGGCCGGGGCGCACCGGCC
Source organism: Deltaproteobacteria bacterium (assembly GCA_016874715.1). Classification (GTDB taxonomy): domain Bacteria; phylum Desulfobacterota; class Binatia; order UBA12015; family UBA12015; genus VGTK01. The sequence continues at coordinate 16,243 of VGTK01000015.1, forward strand.
GACGGCCTGTTCGAGCGGATGTTCGCGTCGGTCCAGGTGCTCGACCCGCGCATGCTCGACCTGATGCCGGCGGGCCGCTCGTTCCACACCATGCGGGAGCTCTACCCCGAGCTGTTCGAGCGCGGCGAGCGCTTCTTCGGCTGGGCGTACGACGGCCCCTGGCACACGGCCGACACCGCGGACGACCTCGCGCGGGCCCGTCGCGCGCTCGCCGGCGACGGCCAGCTGGCCTGGATGCGCGACCTGCCCCTGCCGACGCGCTGACGCGGTTGCCGGAGCGCTCCGCGAATTGCCGGGGTTCGGCGACCGTGCTAGCGCACTCCCATGGCGAATCCGGATGCCGGGGGCAGTCAGACCCTCGACCTCGCCCGGCAGAACGACCTCTTCGAGACCGTCGCCCCCGAGGAGATTCTCGCGTGGGTGACCTCCCGCTTCGCCCCGGACGCCGTCCTGACGATGTCGTTCCAGCACGAGGGCGTGGTCATCGCGCACATGCTGCGCAAGATCGCGCCCGAAACCCCGATCCTGTTCATCGACACCGGCTACCACTTCGAGGAGACCCTCAAGTACCGCGACCAGCTGATCGAGTTCTTCGGCTTTCCGATCCGCAATCTGACCTCGATCATGCCGCGCGCCGAATTCGTCGCGAAGTACGGCGACGGTCTCTATGACCGCGATCCGGACCTCTGCTGCAAGATCAACAAGGTCGAGCCGATGCAGCTCGCCCTGCGGGGCGTCCGGGCGTGGATCAACGGACGGCGTCGCGACCAGGCGACCACGCGCACCCGCATGCCGATCGTGGAGCGCCTGCAGGGCGGAATCGTCAAGGCGAACCCGCTCGCCAACTGGACGTCGCGCGACACCTACGGCTACCTGACGAAGCACGACATCCCCACGCATCCGCTCTTCGGGCAGGGCTACACGAGCATCGGCTGCTTCCCCTGCACCCGACCGGTCCTGCCCGGCGAGGACGAGCGCGCCGGACGCTGGGCCGGGAAGAACAAGACCGAGTGCGGCCTGCACACGTTCCTCGGGAACGACGAGGCAGCGCCCGACGCCGGCACGAAGGACGTCGCGGAGACACCGCGCGGCCCCGAGCGGGCCAGCGTGGAGGACGCGCCGGAGACGCCCCGCTCGCGCGCCGTCCGCAGCTGACGCGCGCAACCGCCCGCCGGCCAGAGGTGGACAGCCGGGCGGGTCGCGTCGCACGGGCGCGGCTCAGTCGACCAGGTCCTCGTCGCCCCGGAGGACGAGCAGCCCGGCGCCCGCGCTCCTGATGATCCAGCGGTGGACCTGCGTGATCCAGTCGTCGGCGCGCGGCTCGAGCATCGGCCAGTGCCCACCCGCGATGCACAGGAAGTCGGCCTCGATGCCACGGGCGCAGATCTCGGCCAGCATCGGCGATGCCACCGGGTCGGCGTCCTGTGCGACCAGCAGCGCCGGTGCGACCGGACGAGCGGGCGTCGCGAGGCGATCGACCTCGCGCAGCAGGCCCGCGGGCTCCGGACCGAGCGCGACCGCGACCTCGTGGCGACGCTCGGCCGGAATGCGCGCGAAGTAGGCGTGCCCGGGATCCGGCGGCCCGACCGGCGCAGCGGCACCGCGCAGGCGGAGCAGAAGGCGCGTCAGCGGCGACTGCAGAGACGCGGTCCCGTCGAGCAGGGGCGCCAATGCGACCGCGGCCCGCACGACGCCACGGGCCGCGAGCGCCAGCGCCACCAGGGCCCCGGCATCGTGGCCGATCACGACGGGCGGAACGTCCCGCTGCCGCGCGACGCGCTCGATCCGGTCCACCCAGGACAGACCATCGGACTGCGCGCTTGACGGCAGACGATCGACCAGCACGCAGCTCCAGCCGCGGTGCGCGAAGCCGGCCGCGACGCCCCGCCAGATGCGTGCATCCGCCCACAGCCCGTGCACGAACAGCAGCTCGGCGCGGTAGCGCTCGCTCTCGGGCGGCAGCACCACGAGTCCGTCGGACATGGCCGAATCCCTAGTCCAGCGCGCACTCGCCGTCCATCCGGTGGGTGCGGGCGTACGGCAACGGGCGCCAGAACGGCAAGAGCCCTCGGACCTTGCGATCCGAGGGCTCTCACTGTGTCCGGGTCCGAGACCCGCTCGCCTGAGATCAAACTTTTTTAGTTTACCCCTCGGCCTACGCCGAGAGGCGTTTCCCCATATTTATCTTGCTGAGTGCGACTTCCGTGAACGTGTTGCCTACTTGCGCTTGGCCGGAGCCTTCTTCTTCTTGGCCGGAGCCTTCTTCTTGGCCTTCGACGCGGTCTTCGCAGGGGCCTTCTTGGCCGCCTTCTTCTTCGCAACTGGCATGGATGCCTCCTTCGGCTCGTTCAGAGCCTCTTTCCCCTCTCAGGCGAGTTCCACCACCACAACCCCACAACCACCTCTTGGACGACATTTTACGAAGATCTCTTTAAGGTTGTCAATAGGAGAATGACTTTTTAAAAGCGCGACCACTACTTTTCTGCCGGATTCGGACGCCAAAATGCCGTTCACGAAGCTACCGCGCCTCGCAAGAACTTCGTTTTGCCGGTGGCGAGACCGGTTGCCGCACCGCCGGCACGTCGTGTAGAGGATGGCGCGTGGACCCCACCTGGTCGTTGCTCCGGCGCTCGTGGTTCGCGGTCGCAGCACTGGCGGTCGCGATCGTGCTTCTGATCTCGGCGGCGTGGAGCGAGCGCGGGCTTTCCCGCGTCGCGCAGCTCCGCGCCGAGCTCGAACAGACAGAGGACCGCAACTTCCGCCTGGTACAGCAGATCAGCGCGCTGCGCCGCGACATCGAGATGGCGCGCACGGACGACGCGACGCTCGAGCACCTGGCCCGTCGCTACCTGGGCATGGCGCGCCCGGGCGAGGTGGTCTACCGCGTGTCGCCCGCGAAGGACGCGGCGGGCAATCCCGCGCCGGCGCCACCGGCCGCGGCATGGGACGAGCGCTACGATGCGCAGGAGGACGAGGCCGTCATCGGACCGGCCGGGGACGTGGACTGACCCGCCGCGCGCCGCGCGGCGGACTTCGACTACTCCTCGTCCTCCCCGGCGATCATCTCCTCGTACTCGTCGGGGTCGATCAGATCGTCGAACTCGCTGTCGTCGCGAAGCTCGACCTCGATGAGCCAGCCCGTGTGGTACGGGTCTTCGTTGACCATCGTCGGCTGGTCCTCGAGCTCGGTGTTGCACGAGACCACCACGCCGGTGACGGGTGAGATCAGCTCGTGGACCTCGTTCGACGACTCCACCTCGCCGAGGGGCTCGCCGCGCTCGATCTCGTTGCCGGCATCGGGCAAGTGTACGGAGATGATCTCGCCGAGCTTGTGCTGCAGATAGTCGGAGAGCCCGACCTGCACCTGGTCCCCCTCGACGCGAACCCAAAGATGCTCGTCGGAGAATTTGAGCTTCTCGGCCATGCCAACTCCTCGCCCGAAGTGCGAGGGTCTTAGAGTCCGGACGATCGACAGTCAAGGCGGCTCCCCGCCTTGCACGCGAGCTCGGCCGACGCGCGCGCCGGCGCCCGAGAAGCGTCGGGGTGGACGCCTCTCGACGTCCACCCCGACCGTCTGCCCGGGCCACCGCCACGACACCACCCCTCGCGAAGATCCCAGCCACCCCACCCAGCCGCGCCGGTGGATCTTCGCGAAACGCCGCGCCTGCCCCCCGGGCGAACCGCACGCCGGCGATCTGTCAAGGGAAGGAGCCCCTCCCCCTTCGGGTCCGCGGCCCGGCTGTGGGCCGCGCGGGTTGCGTGCACGGCGCCAGGGCCCGGTCGGGCCGTGGCGCCGTGCACCTGGATCAGGAGCAGCCGCTGGTCGCGCCGCAGTTCGTGCAGCGGTAGCAGGAGCCGTTGCGGATCATGATCGAGCCGCAGTCCGAGCAGCTCGGCGCGTCCGCCTGCGGGCTGAACGCGATCGTCGCGCCCGCGGCCGCGCGGACGTGACCGACCTGCGACGTCTCGACGGAGACCGAGACGCCCTGCAACGCCTGGATCGTCGGCGCCGACTCGCTGGCCTCGCCGAGGCCCATCAGCGTCCGCTTGTCGGCCGACATGAAGCGCGTGCCGAGGAAGCGGAAGATGTAGTCGGTCAGCGACTTCGCGTACGGGATCTCGGGGTTCTTGGTGAAGCCCGACGGCTCGAAGCGGACGTGGCCGAACTTGCTCACCAGCGCGTCGAGCGGCACTCCGTACTGCAGCGACATCGACGTCAGCGTGGCGATGGTGTCCATCAGGCCGGAGATGGTGCTGCCCTCCTTGGCCATCTTGATGAAGATCTCGCCCGGCGTGCCGTCGTCGTAGAAGCCGACGTGGATGTATCCCTCGTGTCCGGCGACGTCGAACTTGTGCCGGATCGAGCGGCAGTCCGCGGGCAGGCGGCGGCGAACGGGCTGGAACTCCGGCGTCGCCACCGGAACCGTCGCGACCGGGGCCGACGCCGGCACCGCCACGGCGGTCTTCTTGTCGCTCTCGCGCGAGGTATTGAGCGGCTGCGTGCGCTTGCAGCCATCGCGGTAGATGGCAACCGCCTTCAGACCGAGCTTCCACGCCAGCATGAACGCGTCGAGCACGTCCCCGCCGGTGGTCTCGTTCGGCATGTTGATGGTCTTCGAGATCGCGCCGGAGAGGAACGGCTGCACCGCGCCCATCATGCGCAGGTGGCCTTCGGGCGCGATCGTGCGCGAGCCCTTCGAGGCCTTGAAGGCGCAGTCGAACACCGGCAGGTGCTCGTCGCGCAGGCCCGGCGCACCCTCGATCGTGTCCTCGGCCTCGAGGTACTCGACGATCGCCTGCACGTCCTTCGAGTCGTAGCCGAGCCGCTTCAGCGCGCCGGGGACGGTGCCGTTGACCATCTTCAGCATGCCGCCGCCGACCAGCTTCTTGTACTTCACCAGCGCGATGTCGGGCTCCACGCCGGTGGTGTCGCAGTCCATCATGAAGGCGATCGTGCCGGTCGGGGCGAGCACCGTCGCCTGCGAGTTGCGGAAGCCGACCTCGCGGCCCATCTGCAGCGCCTGGTCCCAGGCGGTGCGCGAGGCGTGCAGGAGGTCGAGCGGCACGTAGGTGGTCGAGAGCTTCATCGCGTGGCCGCGGTGCTTCTCGATCACGCCCAGCATCGGCTCGCGGTTCACCGCGTAGCCCTCGAAGGGCCCGAGCGAGCCCGCGATGCGGGCCGACTGCAGGTAGGCCTCGCCGCAGAGCAGCGCGGTGACGGCACCCGCGTACTGGCGGCCCGCCTCCGAGTCGTACGGCATGCCGAGCTCCATCAGGAGCGCGCCGAGATTCGCGTAGCCGAGGCCCAGCTCGCGGAACGCGTGCGCGTTCCTGCCGATCTCGGGGGTCGGGTAGCTCGAGCTGTCGACCAGGATGTCCTGCGCCGTGATCAGGACGTCGACCGCGTGGCGGAACGAGAACGTGTCGAGCTCGCCGTTCTCGCCGAGGAACTTCATTAGGTTGATCGACGCGAGATTGCAGGCCGAGTCGTCGAGGTGCATGTACTCGGAGCACGGGTTCGACGCGTTGATCCGCCCGGTGTTCGGGCAGGTGTGCCACGCGTTGATCGTGGTATCGAACTGCATGCCAGGGTCGCCGCAGAAGTGCGCGGCGTCCGCGATCATCTTCATCAGCTCGCGCGCCCGGAGGGTCTCCGAGACCTCGCCGCTGGTCACGAAGCGCGTCTGCCAGTCGGCGTCCGCGTCGACCGCGCGCATGAACTCGTCGGTCACGCGCACGGAGTTGTTGGCGTTCTGGAAGAAGATCGAGCTGTACGCCGGGCCGTCGAGCGAGCCGTCGTAGCCGGCGTCGATCAGCGCCCAGGCCTTCTTCTCCTCCTCGGCCTTGCAGCTCACGAACTCGACGATGTCCGGGTGCGCCACGTCGAGCACGACCATCTTGGCGGCGCGGCGGGTCTTGCCGCCCGACTTGATGACTCCGGCCGAGGCGTCGGCCGCGCGCATGAAGGAGACCGGGCCCGACGCCGTGCCGCCGCCGCCGAGGCGCTCCCGCGAGGAGCGGATCGTCGAAAGGTTGACGCCCGAGCCGGAGCCGCCCTTGAAGATGACGCCCTCGCGGCGGTACCAATCGAGGATCGAGTCCATGGTGTCACGCACGGACAGGATGAAGCAGGCGGAGCACTGCGGCTTCTCCTCGACGCCGACGTTGAACCAGACCGGCGAGTTGAACGACGCCTTCTGCTTCACCAGCAGGTGCGTCAGCTCGTCGGCGAAGATGTCGGCGTCGCCCGGGGTCGCGAAGTACCCCTGCTCCTCGCCCCAGCGGCGGATCGAGCCGACGACGCGGCCGATGAGCTGCTTGACGCTGGTCTCGCGCTGCGGCGTGCCGAGCGGGCCGCGGAAGTACTTCGACGCGACGACGTTGGTCGCGAGCTGCGACCACGCGGCCGGGATCTCGACGTCGTGCTGCTCGAAGACGACGTCGCCGCCCTCGCCGCTGATCACCGCGTTGCGGCGCTCCCACGTCTCGGTCTCGGTCGGGTCGATGCGCGACTCGCGGTCCATCGGGCGATGGTCGCCGCGCCGGCGCGCATCGGGCGTCGCCGTGAACCAGCGCCGGATGCTGAGCCCGGCTCCCGGGCGGGCCTGGGGCTGCGCCGGGCCGCCGCCGTTGGTCCAGGGAGCGTCGCTCCCCGCCCTGTTTGCTTCGTCCTTCACACGAGTCCCCAGCGTGGAACCATCCACTGCGCGCCCCCCTCTTCCGGCCGACCGCCCGTCGGCCACGCCCATCGCGTCGATCGTGAAGCCCGGCGCGGGGCGCCGCCTGCGCCCCTCGCCTCCCCGTTGGCTTTCCTCGATCTTGTGTACCGGAGCCATCTGCCACACTACATCTAGTGCTGTCAAGGGAATTCGCCCCGGAGCGCGCCGGAAGCGCCCCGGAGCCGCCTCGCGCGGCGCCGGAAAGGCCGTCAATCCATGATTTTCAACCTGCGAGAACTGCTGCGCGGCGCGCTCGGCAAGGCCGGCCTCGAGACCACGAGCGACGTGTGGCAGCTCGCGGAGATCTGGAGCGCGACGCTCGGGCCGCAGATCGCGGCGCGCGCGACGCCGGTTCGCCTCGCTCGCGGCGAGCTCGTGATCGCGGTCGCCGAGTCGGTCTGGCGGCAGGAGCTGCAGCTACTCGCACCGCAGATCGCCGCGAAGCTCAACCGCGCGCTCGGCCGCGACGTCGTGCAGCGCGTGCGCCTGGTCGGCGGCGACGCGACCGCGCCCGATCCGACGACGGCGCGCGACCGTCCGCGTCGGCGCCTGCCGCAGCTGTCGAGCGCGACCCTGCCCGGCGCGCGCACGCCCGAGGGGCCGCGCGGCGGCGACCCGGAACTCGGCGGCGAGATCGGACAGGCGCTGCGCTCGCTCGCCGCGAAGCGTGCCGAGCGCATCGTCGCCGACGCCGAGCCCGCGCGGGCCCGTCGTCCCGGCGCACCGCAGGCGCGCCCGCGACGCGGGTGGTAGAAGGACACGGTGCGCGAACCTTCGTTCGGACGCCGGGCCGCAGGGCTCGGACGGCGCCTGCTGCTGCTCGCGATTCTCGCGGTGCTCGCGGCCGCGGGGGCGATCACGCTGCGGGGCGGATTCACGGCTCCGGTGGCGAGGCTCGAGGCGCCCGTCGCGGTCGTCGGCCGTGCGACGGCGCTCGCGGTGACCGTCGATTCGGGGCGCTCCGGCCTGCGCACGTTCCGCGTCGAGCTGCAGGGCGCGAAGGGCAGCACGGTGCTGGCGGAGGAGGAGTTTCCGCGCGACGGAATGCTCGGCAGCGGCGTTTCCAGCCGCACCATCGAGAAGGTGCTCGACGCGCGCAGCGCGGGCATCGAGGAGGGACCGGCGACTCTCGTGGTCCACGCCCGCGACTGGTCGCCGGCCGCATCCCTGCGCGGCGAGACCGTGGTGCTCGAGCAGCCGGTGCGCGTCGACCTGACGCCGCCCGCGATCGACGTGCTGCCGGCGCAGCACTACCTGACCCGCGGCGGCAGCGAGGCAGTGGCCTGGATCGTCGGCGAGGACACGGTCCGCACCGGCGTCGAGATCGGCTCGTACTTCTTCCCCGGCGACGCCGGTGTGATCGCCGATCCGAACGGGCGCTTCGCCATCTTCGCCATGCCGCAGGATCTCGACATGAGCGCACGACCGAAGGTGATCGCGGAGGACGCGGCCGGCAACCGCCGCGAGGTGCCCTTCCCGGTCTCCGTCAAGGACAAGACGTTCCCCGCGGAGGAGATCCGTATCGACGACCAGTTCCTCACCGTCAAGGTCCCGGAGATCCTCGCGGCGAACGGGCTCGCGCCGGCGGCCGACCCGGTGCAGAGCTACCTGCTGGTGAACCGGGACCTGCGCCGCAAGAGCGAGGAGCGGATCGCCGAGATCACCCGCGACAGCGAGCCGCGCACGCTCATCGACGGCGCCTTTCGGCAGCAGCCCGGCAGCCAGGTCGGCTCGCGCTTTGCCGAGCGTAGGACCTACCGATACAACGGCAACGTGATCGATACCCAGGTCCACCTCGGGTACGACCTCGCGTCCGTCAAGCAGGCGCCGGTGAACGCGAGCAACGCGGGCAAGGTCGCCTTCGTCGGCAACATCGGCATCTACGGCACGGCGGTGGTCATCGACCACGGCCTCGGGCTGTCCTCGCTGTACGCGCACCTGAGCAGCGCGAGCGTGACCGAGGGGCAGGAGGTGACGAAGGGGCAGGAGATCGGCCGCACCGGCGACACCGGCCTCGCCGGTGGCGACCACCTGCACTTCAGCATCCTGCTGCGCGGACACCACGTCGACCCGGTGGAGTGGTGGGATCCGAAGTGGCTGCAGAACCGCATCGTCGCGCAGATGTCCGCGCCGGCTCCGACGCCGCAACCTGCTGCGGCGCCCCCGCCCGCACCTGCGGCGAGCGCCGACCGCGCAGCCGCGCAGGCCGGCTGATGGCGGCGCAGGGCGTGCCGCGCGCGATCGCGGACGAGCTCGCGAAGCGCGGTCTCTCCGCCGCGGATCCGCTCGGAGCGCTGGACGCGCTCGAGCGCGAGTGGGGCGCCGCGCCGGCCGTGGAGGCCGCGATCGTGTCCCTGCTCGGCGCCGCCGGCGACGCCGGCACGGCGGAGCTTCTCGCCCGCCTCGCGGAGCGCACCGGCGACAAGAGCGTACGCCGCGAGATCAAGCGCGCGCTCTACCGGCTCGAGCAGCGCGGCCTGTGGCAGGCGCCGGCGGCCCCGCCGCCGCCGAGCCCCCGGTCGCTGCTCGGTCCCGCGGAGGACGAGCCGGAGGCCTGGCTCAGCGCGATCGACCCGAGCGGCAGCCGTCTCCTGTGGATGGCGCGTCGCACCGGCGCCGACATGGCGTCGATGTCGGCGATGGTGAACGAGACCGTCGGCGTGCAGGAGTTCTACGCGGGCGGCACGACGCGCAAGTCGCTCCGGCAGGCGCAGCGCGACCTCGCCGCACGCAACGGCGTGCCGCTGGTCGAGGCGCCGTGGCAGCACGTCGACGCGCTGCTGCAGCGCGCCGTCGCGACCGGCGCAACGCCCGAGCGCGCCGCGGAGATCGCGCGCGCGCGGCGAGAGATCGTCCCGCACCCCGCGGCGACGCCACCTCCCCCGCCGGTCGACGCGCTGGTCGATCGCGCCGCGGCGGCGGCCGACGCGTCCGTCCTCGCGGACTCGGTGCGCGCGCTCGGCGAGCGCGAGGTCGGCGGCTGGCTCCTGCCGCGCTCGTGGGTGGAGCCCGCGCTCGGCGCGCTCGACGAGGCGCAGGACTCGGTGGTGATCGTGAGCCCGCAGCAGCAGGAGGAGCGCGCCCGCGACGCGGTCCAGCGCGCCACCGAGAAGGTCTTCGCGCCACCGGAGCGCCGCGCGCTGTTCGCCGATCGCTTCGACGAGACCGCCTACCTGCTGGCGCGGCGCGGACAGCTCGACGTCGCGCGCACGCTCGTCGCCGCCGCCGAGGCCACCCGCGGCGGACGTCCGGTCGGCGACATCCCGGTGCTGGCGCAGATCACCGCGGCGTCGCTCGCGATCGCGGCGCAGATCCGCGCCCGGCAGGCGCGCGAGGAGAAGAGCTCGTCGCTCGTCGTGACCCCGCAGCAGGCGCTCGAGGAGCAGCGTCTGGCCGCCCTCCGGCGCGGCCGCTGACCGGCGCTCGGCGCGCCGCAGCCGGTGCGGCGCGCAGCGGCTGCGCGCCAGGTGCCTGAATCGCCTGTTCTCATGGAGGCCCCATGGCCCACGGGGAACGTACTCACCGTACCGGCGCTTGCTCGATGGTGCGACCGAGGGCGACCTTCAGCTTCGACGTGTCGGTTGGACCTCGGGCCGCGCACGCGACGGAAGCCGACCGAAGCGCGCACGACTCCCGCGCCGACCCGGCGGAGCGGGATCGCGCCGCCTTGCCGTCACTTGCAGTTGAGGGTGCTCGAGTTGGTGCTGAAGGCGCAGGACCGCGCCGGGCCGGGGAATGTTGCCTCGGCGCACAGGCCGGTCGTCGCCAGCGGAGGATCGAGAACGAGGGTCGCCGAGATCGGCAAGGGGAGAGGCAACCCCGCGAAGGCGCCGCGGCGCCCGGACATGCTGAACTTGATCACGTCGGGCCGAGCGGTCGTGTTCGAGAGCTTCACCTTCCCGAGGACCCCACCGACGAGGATCGTGGAGATGAAGGTGTGGCTCCTCCCGGTCGGGCTCGCAAGCCAGCCCGCACGGCTCACGGGGTCGTACTCCATGTCGGGAATGGTGACGTCGAACAGCGTGTCGCCCGCGCCGTCTTCCACGATCAGGCGAAGCCCGTCTACCGCGGGTTGGAGTGTCACGGGCGAGGGAAAGTCGATGGAGCCGGAGAAGCTGAACGTGTCGTCCCCCGCGCCGGTCGTGAACCGGGTCATCTTGACCTTCGGCTTCGTGACGCCGACGCCGCCGGTGCACGGATCGCAGACATCGCCCGCCCCGTCGCCGTCGCCGTCTTCCTGGAGAGGATTCGCGATCGCCGGACAGACGTCGCAGGCATCGCCCGGCCCGTCGCCGTCGCCGTCTTCCTGGAGAGGATCCGCGACCGCCGGACAGATGTCGCAGGCGTTGCCCGGGCCGTCACCGTCGGCGTCCTCCTGCCCGGGATCGAAGTCGGCAGGACAGATGTCGCAGGCATCGCCAACGGCATCGGCGTCGCCGTCCTCCTGGCCCGGATCGGCCACATCGGGGCAGATGTCGCACGCGTCGCCAGGACCGTCGCCGTCGGTGTCCTCCTGCCCCGGATCGTAGTCCGCCGGGCAGATGTCGAAGGTGTTGCAGTAGCCGTCGGCGTCGTCGTCGGGAACGATCTCGTCCGCGCCGCATGTGCCGCTCACGCCGTCGCAGACGTCGGCGACGTCGCACTCATCGACGGCGGGGCGGCAGACCGTGCCCCTGCTTTCGACCGTGCAGGCGCTGCTGCAGCAATCGCCGCCGATCGCGGAGCCGCCGTCGCAGGCCTCGCCTGGGTCGACATCGCCGTTGCCGCAGTCGTCGAGCAGGTAGCGGACGACCGCGAGGTTGTCGTCATTGGAGATGCGCATCGAGCCGGCCGCGACGATCTTGCGGTCGCTCTGGATCGCGACGGCGTTCGCTTCGTCGACGCTGGTCCCGATCGGCGTGATGACGATGCCGTCGTCGGAGAAGAAGGTATCGAGGTCGCCGCTCGAGTCGTAGCGCGCGACGGCAAAGTCCTCGGCACCAGCGTTCAGGCGTGTGGACCCGGCGACGACGAAGCGTCCGCCCTTGTGAATGGCGATCGCGCGCGCGGCGGAGCTCGTCTGGATGGCGGTCGTGACGATTCCGTCACCGCCCCCGAAGGTCGGGTCGAGGCTGCCGGTCGAGGTGATGCGGGCGACGCCGAAGTGGGTGACGCTGCCGACCTTCGCACTGCCGGCGATCAGGATTGCACCGTCGACCTGGCGCGTGATCGCGCCGCCGATGTCCTGTCCCGTCCCGAAGTGGATCCGGACGTAGCCCGCACCGCCCGCGAAGCTCGCGTCGAGGGCGCCCGCGGACCCGAAGCGTGCCACGAGCATGTCGCCCGCGCTGGCCGTGCCGCTCGTACCGCCGATGAGGATCTTGCCGTCGCCCGACAGGGCGATCGACGCGATCGTATCGTCGCCTGTGCTGATCGCCTGGGTGCGAACGCCGTCGCCGTCGAAGCTCGAGTCGAGGCTGCCGTTCCCCTTGTAGCGGACGAGAGCGAGATCCTTGTTCGGGCCGGTGTCGGCCCATCCGCCGGCGAGGATCCGCCCGTCGGCGTACGTCGCGATCGCCGCCGCCTGATCGTGGACGGTGGTGACGGGCGTGATGGCGACTCCGTCGCCATCGAACGTCGGGTCGAGGTCGCCGTTCGGCAGGAGACGCACCACGGCGAAGTCGTCGTCGGTGCCCGCCCGCGAGTAGCCGGCGAGCACGATCTTCTGATCCAGCTGAATGGCGACGGCCAGCGCACAGTCGCCGCCGCTTCCGACCGGGATGACCACCTTCCCGGTGCCGCCACCGAAGCTGGTGTCGAGCTCGCCGTCGAGATCGTAGCGCACGACTGCGAAGTCGTCGCCGGTGCCGGCCGAGACCGAGCAGCCGGCGACAACGACGCGATCGTCGTCCTGGATGGCGATCGCGTGGCCGAAGTCATCGCCGGTCCCGACTGGCGTCGTCGCGATCCCGCCTGTCGCGAAGGTGGGATCGGGGGCGCCGGACTGCGCGTTCGCCAGTCGCACCGAAACGGTGAGCAGGAGGACCGCGAGTCCGAGGCAGACGCCCGCAGGGGCGACGAGCGTGAGCGGGTGGCGCGCGCATGTGCGCGGCACGGCGCGACCAGGGCGAGGCCAGGGGTACGTGGTGCAATGATCCGTGGGCACGACCTTCCTCCCGTAGGGAGCGCAGGCGGTAGCGCTGGACCCGACGACGATGCCGGCTCGGCGTGCTTCGGGCAATACAGAATTCGCAGGCCTGGAGCGTCGCGCATGCGGCTCGACAGGTCGTTTGCCAACTGTTCCCCGAAGGGACGGTGGGCGCCGACCAAAAACGAAAGGAACCGCCGTGAAGGACTCGGCCAGAAACCGGAGCGCTCTTCGAGTTCCTGTCGTCTCCGTCGAGATCCCGAAGTTCACACGGCGAACAGCCCGTCCCCGGCTACGAGGCGGGTACCAGGCGACCCATGAGCGTCGCGCGCACAATGTGCGACCGCGCGTGCGCCGTGTCCTGCGCGCGGCCTGGGAGATGGGCGACGCCGCCGTCGCCGAGCGCCGTCTCCGCGCGCTCGCAGGCTCGCTCGAGCGCGATCGAGAACCTGAACGGCGGCGTCGGCCGCTTCACGCGGAACGTGAAGAACTGGCAGGGTGGCACGATGCTGCTGCGCCGGGTCGGCGCAGCGGTCGTGCGCGCATCGGTGGGCTTCCGTCGCGTGCGCGGTCTGACCGGCGGTCAGCGCGCCGCCGGGGCGGCTCCGGCCGCCGCGACGGCGTCGCGCAGCCGCAGCGTCTCGTCGGACGGCTGCACCTCGTAGAGCACGGCACCGAACGGCGCCCGCTCCGGATCGACGAACCAGTCGTGGAGGTCCTCGCCGCGCGCGCGCGCGACCGGACGCGTCGGATCGAGCCGCCGCGTCTGCGGCAGCGTGTCGCGATCCTCCGAGCGCAGCAGGAAGAACGCACGACGGCCCGCGATGAGGTAGCGCGCCACCACCGCCCCGCGGTCCGCGAACACCAGCGGCAGCTCGCCGGGGTAGAACGCATGCGCGCCGACGTAGTGCGCGATGTTCTCGGCGGGACGCCCGAGGCTCTCGCTCGTGATCACCAGCGACCCGGGCGGAACGAGAGCCCCGAGCGTCTCCCGCGCGCGTGTGATGCGCTCCTTCTGGAAGGGCTCGCGCGGACCCGCCGGCCCGAGGACCGTGATCAGGGCGATCATCGCGAAGGAGAGCGCCGGCGCGAGCGCCAGCGGCCGGCGGAGCGCACCGCCGAGGCGCGGCACGAGCGGCAGCAGCGCCGACGCGGCGAACGCCCACGCCACCGCACGCTCGAGCGAGCCGATGCGCACCGCGCGCGCCAGCTGCGGCCACCAGCCGAGCGCCACGACGACCAGCGCCGCGACCGCGAGCGCGACGCGCAAGCCCGGCGCACGCTCCCCGTCCGCCACCCAGCGGCACGGGACGACGAGTCCGAGCGCGGTCAGTGGAATCAGGCAGAGCGTCGCGCCAGCGAGGTAGCGCGGATCCGGGTGCGACCAGCAGCTGTAGAACAGCAGCGCGACCAGCGGATACGGGATCAGCGCGAGCGCCAGCGGCCGCCGCACCCTCCAGGCGACCACCGCCCCGAGCAGCGTCGCGATCCCCAGCCAGCCGAGCGCCCCCGACAGGTGCGCGACGTTGCCCGGCAGCGACACGCGCAGGTTGGCGAGCCGGAACGCCCCGCCCGACACGTGCTGGATGCCCTCGCCCGCCCACGCGGCGTCAGGAACCAGCAGCGCGCCCAGCACGTCGCGGAACTCGCCTCCCTGCGTGAACGCCAGCGGATGCCCCTGCGTGATCGTGTTGTATGCGAACAGCGGCGACGCGCCGACGAGGAAGGCGATCGCACACGCGATCCAGGGACGCAGCCGGGGCCCGCGCAGCGCGAACAGCGCGGCGAGCGGGATGCCGTACAGGATCGCGTCCGGTCGGACGGTACAGGCGAGCCCGAGCGCGAGGCCGCTCGCGACGGCGTGGCCGGTCGCCGCTGCGAGCAGCGCCAGCAGCGCCAGCAGGTGGGTCGGCAGGTCGCGGGCCACCGTGATGCCCCAGAGGTGCACGTCGGTCGGCAGCAGCAGCAGGAGCCACATCGCCGCGACCGCGGCGCCCGCCGCGACCGCACGATCCCCGGGACGCAGCAGCACCCAGGTGAGCCAGCCGAGCAGCGCGAGGGTCGTCAAGTAGAGGGCGGGGTTCAGCGCGTGCTGCGCGTCCTCGCCGCCGATCGCGCCCGCGAGTGCGAGGAGCGCCGGGAAGCCGGGTGGGTACCGCGAGTAGAGCTTCTCCCCGGTCCAGAAGTAGGTCTGCACGCGGGCGTCGAGCTTGAAGTCCGTCGCTGTCTGCGGCGCCGCGATGCGCAGCGCCTCGTCGTCGTGGAAGACGGTGCCGCGCCGCAGGTCGCCGGCGAATGTCAGGAACGCGTACTGGTCCGACGCGAGGTACCAGGTGTTGTGGCGCACCAGCCCGCGCCCCGCGACCAGCAGCGCCAGCGCGGCCAGCGCCAGGGTGAGGACGCGCACCAGCCGCCCCTGTCGACGCCGTCCCATCCCCGGACAGACTTACGCGAGCACGGCGACGACGGCGAGAGCCCTGCGACGCGTCACAGCTCGCCCTCGACGTGTCCCTTGAAGTTGCGCAGCAGCGCGCGCTGCTCGAGCGACAGCACCAGCTCGTACAGCACCACGCCGCCGCCGCCACGACGCGGGTCGACGAACCAGTCGAGCACGGCGTCGCCGCGGCGCCGTGCGACGACGCGCAGTCCCGCGGACGTGCGTAGCGGCGCGAGCGAGGCCGCCTGCTCGTCCGCGACGAGGAAGAACGGCCGTCGTCCCGCCATCGCCAGCAGCAGCGCCGCCCGCTGCTGGTCCGTGCGCAGGAGCGGCAGCTCGCTCGCGTAGAACGCCGGCACCCCAAGGTAGTGCGCGACGTTCTCCGCCGGGCGGCCGAGCGCTTCGCTGGTGATCACCACGCCGTCCAGCGGCACCAGCGCGCCGAGGGTCGCACGGGCACGGGCGACCTGGGGCGCCTGGAACGGGTCGCGCGCGCCGCTGCCCTCGAGAATCCGCAGCACGACGAGTGACAGCAGGGCGACCGCGGGCGCCAGCGCCGCGGACGACCGCAGCGCGACGGCGATCCGCGGTACGCTGCCGAGCACCACCGCCGCCGCGAAGGCGACCAGCAGCGCACGAAACGCCGCGCCGACGAAGGCGAATCCGCCGCTGCCCACCACCCCGAGCACCACCGCGACGAGCACGAGCCAGCGCCAGACACCCGAGCGCGCGGCATCCGCGAGCCAGCGGCACGCGAGCGTGGCGCCGGTCGCGGCGAGCGGAATTAGGCACAGCGCCGCACCCGTGAGGTAGCGGGCGTCGGCGTGCGACCAGCAGGCGTAGAACGGCACCGCGAGCAGCGGATACGGGAGCAGCGCCGCGACCATCGGCCGCCGCACGCGCGCCGCCCACACCGCGCCCAGAGCGACCAGCAGCGCGGTGCCGCCGAACGCTCGCCCGAGCAGCGCGAGGCTCGCCGGTAGGGTCTCGCGCAGGTTCGCGAGCCGGAACGCGCCGCCCGAGTCGAACACGATCGTCCGGGCGTGCGCGGCCGCGGGCGACAGCAGCCGCGACAGCAGCTCGGTAAACTCCCCCGCCTGCGTGAACGCGAACGGGTGCCCCCCGGTCAGCGTGTTGTAGGCCGCGAGCGGCGACGCGCCCGCGAGGAAGGCGCCGATCCCGAGGAGCAGCGCGCGCAGACGCACGCCGTCGACCCACAGAACAGCCGCCAGCGAAGCGGCATAGAGAATCGCGTCGGGACGGATCGTGCAGGCGAGACCGAGAGCGAGCCCGCTCCAGACGTGCCGTCGCGCCACGGCCGCGAGCACCGCCAGCAGCCCGAGCACGTGCGCCGGGAGGTCGCGCGCGACGGTGATGCCCCAGAGGTGGACGTCGGTCGGCAGCACCAGCACGAGCCACATCGCCGTGGCGGCGGCCCCCGCCGCGAGCAGCCGGTCGCGCGGCGCGACCAGTGCCCAGGTGAGCCAGCCGACCAGCGCGAGCATCACGAGGTACAGCAGCGGGTTGAGCGCGTGCTGCGCCGCCTCGCCGCCGATCAGCCCCGCGACCGCGAGCAGCGCCGGAAATCCCGGTGGATAGCGCGAGTAGGCGACGTCGCCGCGCCAGAAGTACGTCTGGACGAGGGCGTCGTGCGCGCGGGTCGGATTCGCGCGCGGCGCGACGATCTTGAAGATCGTCGGGTCGTGCAGCACGCGGCCCTGCGCCAGATCCGACGCGAAGGTCAGGAACGCGAGCTGGTCCGACGCGAGGTACCAGGTGTTGCGGCGCTCGACGCCGCGCGCCGCGATGGGTACCGCGACGACGCACAGCGCGAGCGCGCACCAGCGCGCGACGCGTCCGCTCTGCCGGCGATTCAGGGCGATCCGCTCACCGCCCGCGGAAGACGGGCTTGCGCCGCTCGCGGAACGCCGCGAGGCCTTCCTTCGAGTCGTCCGATTGGGTGACCAGCGCCTGGGTCAGCGCCTCGTCCTCGAAGCAGGAGTCGAGGTTGCTCTCGGTGCCGCGGTTGAGCAGCCGCTTCGACATGCCGATCGCGTACGTCGGCCCCTGCGCGAGGCGCTCCGCCCACTCGCGCGCGACGGTCTCGAGCTGCTCGGCCGGCACGACGCGGTTCACCACGCCGAGACGGTACGCCTCTTCGGCCGACAGGTCGTCGCCGAAGAAGACAAGCTCCTTCGCCTTCGCGAGCGGCATCACGCGCGGCAGAAGGAAGCCGCCCGCCGCGTCCATCGCGATGCCGCGCCGCACGAACACCTCGATGAAGCGTACGCCGTCCGCGACGAGGATCAGGTCGCTCGCGAACGCCAGATGCGCGCCGAGGCCGGCCGCCGTCCCGTTGATCGCGGCGAGGAACGGCTTCTCGAACTCCCAGATCGTGCGCAGCAGCAGCTGCGAACCGTACTTCATCATCTCGCGTCCGGCGCCGACCATCGGCGGCTCGGTCGGAGCCGGTGCCCCCGCAGGACGCGACAGGTCGGCTCCGGTACAGAAGCCCTTGCCCTTGCCGGTCAGCACGACGGCGCGCACGGACGGCTCGGTGCGCGCGGCGAGGAGCCGCGCGATGACCTCGTCGCGCATCGCGGCGGTCAGCGCCCCCATCTGCTCGGGACGGTTGAGCGTGATCCACAGCACGCTGTTCTCGACCTTGAATTCGACGTCGGCCATGGGCGGGGTTCCTTCTCGCGGGCTGTCTTCGCGCGGGCGCGAAGCGGGATCAGAGCTTGAACGCGCGGCGCGCGTTGTCGCAGAGGTACTTCTTCTTGATCTCGGGCGTGAGCTGCAGGTGCTCGTCGATCTGCCCGAGGATGCGCCCGAACGGCACCAGCGGGTAGTCCGACGCGTAGATCACCTTGTCCTGGAGCTGGCGCTGCATCCAGTAGACGAGCCGCTCCGGAAAGTGCTTCGGCAGGTGGGCCGACGTGTCGATGAAGACGTTCTTGTGCTTCCAGGCGACCGCGATCATCTCTTCCGTCCACGGCCAGCCGATGTGGCCGCAGACGATGCGCAGCTCGGGGAAGTCGAGCGCGACCTCGTCGATGTAGAGTGGGCGTCCGGTCTCGGACGGGTACAGCGGTCCGGTGTGGCCGACCTGTGTCTGGAACGCGACGTCGAGCTCGACGCACTTGGCGTAGAGCGGGTAGTAGCAGCGGTCCGTCGGCGGCTTGCGCCACATGAACGGCTCGATGCGCAGGCACCTGAAGTCGTGCTCCTTCACGTAGCGCTCGAGACCGCGCACCGCGGCCATGATGTCGGTCGGGTTCGCGTGATACTGACCGATGATTCGCCCGGGGTGCTTCTTCGCGGCCGCAGCGACCAGCTCGTTGTCGCCGGCCATCATCGCGATCTCGATCCCGGCCTCGTCCATCGCTTCGACCATCTTGTCGGCGTCGGTGCCGTTGTAGAAGACGTCGAGCATGCCGTAGTTGCGGAACACGTTCTCGCCGGCCGGGTTCTTGCCCGGCTCGTTCGGCGAGATGTACTGCGTCCACACGTCGACGATCCCGTACGAAGACATCGCTGCTCGCTCTCTTCCGATCGCCGGCGTCAGCCGCGCGGCAGGCCCAGCGTGCGCTGGGACATGATGTTGCGCTGCACCTCGGAGGTGCCCGCGTAGATGCTGGCGGCGCGCGACCAGAGGGCGCCGTACTGCCAGCGGCCTTCGTCGAAGGATTGCGGCGCCTGCTCGTCGAGCGCGGCGTAGGGCCCCTCGAGCCGTGTCGCCAGCTCCATGAGCCGCTGCTCGAGCTCACTCCAGAAGAGCTTCAGCATCGAGCCGCCCGGCCCGGGCTGTCCGGTGCGCATGATCTCGCCGACGTTCCGGTAGGTGCCGATGCGCAGCACCTCGGTCTCGATCGCCAGCTGGGCGAGCTCCTGGCGGACGACGGGGTCGGCGGCGAGCGGGGCGTCGAGGCTGCGGCGGCGGCTCAGCGTCAGCAGTCCCTCGAGCTCGTGCCGGATGCGCGGATACGGGATGGTCGTGCCGCGCTCGTGGCTCAACGTCGTCAACGAGATCTCCCAGCCTCGGTCGACCTCGCCGACCACCAGCTCGCGCGGCACCCGCACGTTCTCGAAGAACACCTCGTTGAACCACGCCACGCCCGTCATCTCGACCAGCGGACGCACGGTGATGCCCGGCGTCTTCATGTCGAGCAGGAGGAACGTGAGCCCCCTGTGCTTCGGCACGTCCGGGTTGGTGCGGACGATGAGGATGCACCAGTCGGCGAAGCGCGCGTAGCTGGTCCACACCTTCTGGCCGTTGACGACGACGTGGTCGCCGTCGATCTCGCCGCGCGTGCGCAGCGCCGCGAGGTCCGAGCCGGCTCCGGGCTCCGAGAAGCCCTGGCACCAGATCTCGTCGCCGCGCAGGATCGGCTCGAGGAAGCGCTTCTTCTGCCAGTCGGTGCCGTGGTGGATGAGCGTGGGCCCGGTGAGGCCTGGCCCGACGCCGACGTCGATCATGTCCGGCGCCCCTGCCCGCACGTACTCCTCGTTGAAGATCAGGTGCTGGAGCGGCGTGAGGTCGCGCCCGCCGTACCCCTTCGGCCAGGCGAGGCCCGCCCAGCCGCCGTCGTGCAGGGTGCGCTGCCACTGGCGCGCGAACGCCACCTTCTCCGCGGCACCCCGCGGCCTCGGACAGCGCGGCGTGTCCCAGCCCTCGGGCAGGTTCGCCGCGAGCCAGCCGCGCACCGACGCGCGGAAAGCCTCCTCTTCCGGCGAGGTCGCGAAGTCGATCATGGAGCGATCGCGCTTCCGTCCCGGGACGCCGGCGCCGTCAGGCGCCGGCCGCGGCCTGGTCGTCCACGATGCCTTCCTCGAGGATGCGGCGGTCGTGGTCGTCGGCGTACTGCAGAGCGAACTTCGGACGCAGCAGCGAGACCAGCGGCGGGATGAACATGAGTGCGCCGATCAGGTGGAAGGCGAGCAGGATCACGAGCAGCGTCGCCATCTGCGCCTGGAACTTCATCGGGAAGAAGCACCAGTAGATGACGCTCGCGGTCAGCGAGAGGCCGGTGAAGAGCACCGTCTTGCCCGTCGTGTTGTAGGCGCGAATGATCGCCTGATCGAAGTCGCGATCCTTCGGATACTCCTCCACGATGCGGCTCAGCACGTAGTAGCCGTAGTCGATGCCGATGCCGATGCCGACCGCGGCCACGGGCAAGGAGTTGATGTTGAAGTCGATGTTCATGAAGTACATCATCGCTTCGGAGAGCGGCTGCGAGATCAGCGACGGGATCATCACGATCAGCGCCCCGACCACGGACACGTAGGTCAGGTAGCTGAGGATGAAGACCACGATCAGGATCAGCGCGAGATTCACCCGGTACGACCACTCGACCTCTTCGTTGGTCGCCGCGAGCAGACCCAGGAGACCGCCCGCCAGGAGATAGCGGACGTTGTCGTCGGGCCCGGAGTTCTGCGCGATGAACTCCTTCGCCTTCTTGACCGAGTTCTCGATCACCGCGTGATTGTAGTCCTTGTAGAAGATCGTGACCGTCGCGTTGGTCATGCTCATGTCGAAGAAGCGGTCCATCTCGCCGCGCGCGGTGTTCGACGTGAGCAGGAAGAAGAGCTGTCCGACGTGGTCGCTCGTCGTGGGCAGCATCTCCCACTTCGGGTCGGCCTCGTGGAACGTCCGGTAGATGCGCTTGAGGAAGGACGTCGCGGTGATCGAGCCGCCGATCGAGCCGGTCTCGTCGCTCTGCTGCATGAAGCGCGAGAACAGGTCGAGCTGGTTCAGCGTGTTCGCGTCCTTGAGCGCCTCGTTCTCCTTGCCCTCGGCGATGACGATGAGCTGGCTCGCGCCGACGAAGTTGTCGTTGACCTTCTTGAAGGCGACGTTCGCCGGGTGATCCGGGTAGAGCAGCGCATCGAACGGCGTCATGTCGCCGGCCTTCACCTTCTGGGCGAAGTAGAAGCCGAAGATCAGCAGGAAGCCCAGGATCGAGCACATCACGATGCGCCGGTTGCCGGTCGAGAGGTAGACCAGGAAGCGCTCGAACTGGTCGTAGGCGCGCGCGAAGATCCCCTTCGTCGTCGGCTTCGGGTGTGGCTTCGGCGGCTTCACGAAGTCGAGGATGATCGGGTGCAGCGTGACGACGCTGATGAAGATCGAGATGATCCAGAAGCTGCACAGGAGCGCCAGCTTCTGGATGATCGGGATGCGTGCGACGTAGAGCGTGAGGATCGCGAGACCGTCGGCGATGATCGACACCATCGCCGGCGCGTAGATCTCGGTGTAGGACTTCACGATCGCGGCGTGCTTGTCCTGCAGCTTCTCGTACTCCTCGTGGTAGCGCTCCATCGACTGCACCGAGTGCGAGTGTGCGCGCGCGGAGATGAGCAGCGGCACGACGAGGACCAGGGGATCGAGGCTCAAGCCGAATAGCCCGCCGAAGCCGAGGCCCCAGATCGCGCTCAGGCCACCCGAGAGAATGGGAATGAAGACGCCCTGCCAGCTACGAAACTCGAACCACAGGATGACGATCATCGTCCCGATGCTGGCGAACAGCACCCACATCATCGGCGTCTTCATCGACATGAAGTAGCCGTAGAGGATGGGGAAGCCGGTGACGTAGATCTTGGTGCACTTGGTCGGATCGGGCAGCCCGGAGCAGCCGCCGTTGGCGTCGACGATCTGCTCGCGCTCGATGATCTCGTTGATCTTCTGCAGCATCCCCTGGAGGTCGAAGTACTCCTCCCAGAAGCCCGCCGCGATCATGGTCGCCTTGTCGTTCGGCGAGACGAAGAAGCCGCGGACGTTCTCGGTCGTGTAGACCTTCATCCGCATGAACTCGAGGTCTTCCTTGCTGTCGGGAAGCCGCGGGTACGTGAGCGGAACGACCTTGATACCGGTACCGGCGGTGAGCGTCGTCTTGAGCTTCGGGTGCGTGACCGACATCACCTGCTCGCCGTTCACGCCGGGTACGTTGTGCAGCAGGTCGACGGTGATGCGGTCGACCTTCTTGAAGGTCTCCGGGTCGTCGAAGATCGTGCCCTCGGGGGTCTCGACGACGATCTGCAGCACGTTCGCCGTGCCGAACATGGGGCGGTACTTCTGGTAGAGCTGGATGTACGGGTGCCCCGGCGGATACAGATCGAAGAACACGGTCGAGATCTGCATGTGCGCCCACATGAAGTAGACGAAGAACACGGTGACGCCGGTGATGACCGCCGAGACCGAGTACTTGTGACGCAGCAGGAAGAAGAGATAGCCTTCGATGTATCGTCGCGGGATCATCCAGGGGTTCCTCGGCCGGGCCGGTGGCGAAATCCGCCCGGCTCAGAGGATCGCGTCGACGCGAACCTTGTCTTTTTCCACGGTGACCGCAAGACCGCTCGCACCGACGACGAGCGCACGGTCGCCCGCCGCGGCGGACACGCCGCGCAGCCAGAACAGGCGCATGTCCTCGGGGAGCTTGCGCTCCTGCCAGCTCTCGCCCTTGTCGGCGCTGACCAGGATCGTGCCGATGTCACCGACGATGTAGCCGTAGTCGCCGGCGAAGCGGATGTCGTAGAGGCCGGGGTTCTTCATCGCCTCCATGAACCCGAGCTGCTCGAGCGACTGCGACTCGAGCGTGCCGCGCTGCGGCTGCCAGGTCGTGCCGCCGTCCCGGGTGCGCATGACGAGCCCGTCGATGCCGACCGCCCACCCGTCCTGCGGGGTGCGGAACGCGGTCCCGAAGATCGTCTTCTCGGTCCCGGTCTCGACCTTCTGGAAGGTCTTGCCGCCGTCGGTGGTGCGCTGGATCGTCCCGAACTCGCCCGCCAGGTACCCGGTGTTCGCGTCGGGCCACGACTGCGAGGTGAGCACGACGTCGTCCGCGAGCGAGCGGTCGGCCCACGTGACGCCGCCGTCGGTCGACTCGATCACCGCCCCCCAGTCGCCGACCGCCCACACGTGCTTGGGCGACGCGAACACCACCGAGAACAGGTTGCGCTCGGTGCTCGAGGCCCGCTTCGTCCAGGTCTTGCCGCCATCGTCGGTGGTGAGCACGGCGCCCGACTTGCCGACGACGACGCCGTGCGCTGCATCGGCGAAGTCCACCCCGAAGAGGTACTCGAGGGTGGGGGTCTGCTGCGCCTCCCAGGTCTTGCCGCCGTCGCCCGTCCGGAACACCGCGCCGAACGCGCCGACGACCCAGCCCGTCTGGGCATCGAGCAGCTTCGCGCCGTAGAGGTTCTCGACGATGCGGGCCGCGCGGCCGTCGCTCGCGACACCCACGACGCAGGTCCACGCGGCGAGCGCAAGGGCGGCACGCAAGCAACGAATTCGTCTCATTCGGGGGATCTCTCGCTTTCGTGCGTCGGGGGGCGCCGCGACGATGCTCGTGGAGGAGAGGCGCGTGATCCCGGGCTTATAGGGCCCGCCGTTCGATGGTGTCAACCCCGAGACGGCCCCGCGAGCGCGACGCAACGCGCCGCGACCGCACGGTCGGCGCCCGATGCGAATCGTGTAGCGAGCGCTACGGTCGGAGCGGCGCGGCGACGGCGGGGCCGTACTCGCGAACGGCGGACCTTGACTGGCCGATCACGTGGCGTCTAGACCATCGCGCGCGTGAGCTGCTTCGTCGCAGAGCATCGTCTCCGATCCGCATGGGCGCGGCACTGGCGTGACGCCGGGCTGTGGTCCGGCACCACGCTCGGCGACGCGCTTGCGCGGACGATCGCCCGCCGCGGCGATGCGACGGCATTGCTCGACGACGGCGTCGCGCTGTCGTACACGGCCCTCGCCGCGCGCGTCGACACCTTCGCCGCGGGACTCGCGCGGCGCGGTGTCGGCCCGGGCGACGCGATCGCCTACCAGCTGCCGAACTGGTGGGAGGCCGCCGTGACGCTCCTCGCCGCGGTGTCGCTCGGCGCGCACGCGGTGCCCGTCGTACCGATCCTGCGCGGACGCGAGATGTCGGTGATCTTCCGCCAGACGCGCCCGGCCGTCGTCGTACTGCCGGCACACTTCCGCGGCACCGACTTCGTGGCCCAGGCGCAAGAGGTGCTCGGCGGTATCGCGGGGCTGGATCCCCTGCTGGTGGTCGCGCGGTCGGGCGAGACGACCGCGAGTGGCAGAGCGGAGCGATTCGAGGACGTCGCCGCGACGCCCTCGCCCGCACCGGGTGCGATCGATCCGGACAGCCTCGCACTGGTCATCTACACCTCGGGCTCGACGGCCGACCCGAAGGGCGCCATGCACAGCCATCAGACGCTCGGCGCCGAGCTCGCGAGCCTGATCGACGCGCACGGCCTGGGCGACGCCGATCGCGTCCTGATGCCCTCGCCGCTCACGCACGTCTCCGGCGTGATCCACGGCATTCTCGCGCCCGCGCTGCTCGGCACCAGCGTCGTCCTGCAGGACCGCTGGGATCCCGCCCAGGCGCTCGCGGCCGTCGCGCGCCACCGCGTGACGTACATGATCGGCGCGCCGACGTTCCTGCAGGAGATGCTCGCCGAGCCGTCGCTCGACCGGCACGACCTGTCGAGCCTTCGGCTCTTCGCATGCGGCGGCGCGAGCGTAGCCCCGGAGCTGATGCGCCTCGGGCGTGCGCGCATCCCGAACCTGGTCACCAAGCGCTCGTACGGCTCGTCGGAGTTCCCGACCATCGCCACCACGGGACTCGAGGACGCCCTGGCCCGCGGGCAGGACACGGAAGGTCGCGCGCTGCGTGGCGTCCGGATTCGCGTCACCGACGAGGCGGGCACGCCGCTGCCGGCCGCCACCGAGGGCGAGATCCGGGCGCGCGGCCCCGACTGCTTCCTGGGCTACGCGGACGCGGCGCTCGACGCGGAAGCCTTCGACGCAGACGGCTTCTTCCGCACCGGCGACCTCGGTGTCGTCGACGCGGACGGCTACCTGCGCATCACCGGACGGGTCAAGGACATCATCGTCCGCAAGGGCGAGAAGATCAGCGCGCGCGAGGTCGAGGACCTGATCCTCGAGCACCCGGCGGTCGCCGACGCGGCGCTGATCCCGCTCCCCGACCCGGCGACCGGCGAGCGCGCGTGCGCCTGCGTCCAGCTCGTGCGCGACGCGGAGCCGCTCGCGCTCGACGCGCTGGTCGCGTTCCTGCGCGCGCGCGACCTGACGCCGCAGAAGCTGCCCGAGCAGCTCGAGCTGCTGGACGAGTTCCCGCGCACGCCGAGCGGCAAGATCAACAAACGCCTGCTGCGCGAGCGCATCGAGCGGAGCGTCGCCGGACGGGCCGCCCGCCAATCGAGCGGGGCGTCGCCGGACGGGCGGCCCGCCAAAGGACCTGAGCGATGACGACCCCTCTCCTCGGCGGCAAGGTGGCGATGGTCACCGGTGGTGGCTCCGGGCTCGGCCGCGCGGGCGCGCTGGCGCTCGCCCGCGCCGGCGCGCGCGTCGCCGTGACCGACGTGAGCGCCGCCGGCGCCGCGTCCACCGCGGACGCGATCGCCGAGGCCGGCGGGAACGCGATCGCGCTGACCTGCGACGCCGGCGACTCGAAGAGCGTGCAGGCGACGATCGCCGCGGTCGCCGAGCGCTGCGCGCGGATCGACGTACTCTACAACAACGCCGGCATCGCGCCCGTCGGCGAGGACGGCTCCGTCGCCGACATGGCCGACGAGGCGTGGGAGCGCGTCATCCGCATCAACCTGACCAGCGTCTTCCTGTGCAGCAAGTACGCGATCCCGCACCTCGCGAAGGCTGGCGGGGGCGCGATCGTCAACACCGCGTCGTCGATGGCGCACGTGCCGCTCGGCATGATGGACGCATACGCGGCCTCGAAGGCCGGCGTTGCGGGCCTGACGCGCTCGATGGCTGCAGGCTGCGCGAAGCACGGCATCCGCGTGAACGCGATCAGCCCCGGCTACGTCGACACGCCGATGAACTCGATGATCTTCTCGGCCGACGAGCTGCGCGCCGGCTTCGCCGCGGGCCACATGACGGGGCTGCAGACCGCCGAGGAGATCGCCGACCTGGTGGTCTTCCTCGCGAGCGACCTGTCGCGCTCGATGACGGGCGCGACGGTCAACTGCGACCGCGGCTGGACGGCGTTCAAGATGCCCGAGATCCTCGCCCGTGCGATGGCCGGCGGCTGACGTCCGCACCGGCTTCGCCGACCACGAGGGATGGAACCGGCAGAGCGTTCCATCTGACTGACCAGGAGTCGACCGGCGCACCTTCGTCGACGGCCCCGCAGCACCCCCGCGGCCACAGGGAGGACTCATCCTGCTGAATCCGATCGCCTGCTGCCAGGAAGGAAGACGCGCGCTCGCCGCCGGGACGGCGACGCGCAGACCACCGGCCGTCAGGCGCTCGTCGGCCACGCCGGCTGCACCACGCCCCGCTCTGATCCATACCTGCGCTCGGACGCGGAACGCGCCCTCACCTGCGCACGGAAGCGGAACGCGCTCTGCTGGCCGCACAGGGTGGCTGACCGGGGCGCCGCCCGTCAGACCGTGGAGTCCCCCTCGCGGAGCGGCCACACCTTCGACATCAGCCAGCTCACGCCGACGCCGATCAGGCTGCCGACGACGACCTCCGCCACCTTGTGCAGGCCGCCCTCGATGCCCGTGACCTTCGACTCGTGCAAGAGTCCGGACGACACCACCAACGCTGCCGTGATCGGCGCCTGGCGCCACATCGTCTGCACGTGGATCAGGTACGACGACACCAGCACCGCGAGCGCGAGCGCAAGCGGCACCTTCCACTCGGTGGCGCCGCCGGTCACCAGCAGCACCAGTCCGACCACGCAGCCGATCGACACGTTGGTGAGGCGGCTCACGAACATGCGGTGCGCCTCCTTCACCTGCGGCTCGGACGAGGCGACCATCGAGGCGATGCCCCAGATCGGATTGGTGTCGGCGACGTGGCGCAGCAGGTACCAGAGGATCGCCGACGCGATCAGGACGTTGAGCGCGAAGCGGACCCCGAGCAGGTCGTGCGAGGCGAGATGGATGCGCGGCTTCGTCACGACGCACCCTCGACGGCGGCCCCGCGTTCGGCCGGGGGCGCGACGGCCTGCGGCGGCGTCACTCGTGGGCCTTTGGCGGGTTGCCCTTGAGCCGGTAGACCACGGCGGTCTTGGTCGCGCCGAGCGCGATCCAGTCACGGGCCTCGTCCTGCAACGCCAGGAAGAAGGCCTCGGCGCGCCTCATCGCCCGCTCGTTCAGCTTGCCGGTGCGCCGGTACTTGAGCTGGTAGCCGAATTCGCCGATCAGCGGCCGGTGGTCGCCGCGTGCACGCCACAGCGCGACGTTGCACCTCGCGGTGACGCCGTCGCCGAAGTCGAGCGTGCCGATGTCCTGCAGCACCTCCTCGACGATCGTGTTGCTGACCAGCTCGACCATCTCGTTCTGGTGCCTCTTCAGCGCTGCGAGCGGCGGGAAGATGCGCATGAGCGCTGCGAGCGACGTCCGGTCCTCCTCGTGCCCGATGGAGGTGAGCGACATCTCGACGTTGTGCGAGTACAGAATGCGCATGCCACCGATCTCGTCCTTGAGCGGCAGCACCTCGGCCTTGAACTTGATCCGGTAGTCGCCCGGGACGTCGGGGCGGACGTCCGTCGCGGCGCACTTCTGGATGTCGGGGTGCCGGAACTTGAAGACGATCTCGGGATCACCGACCGGGAAGCCGTCCTGGTACGGAATCCGACGGCGCAGGATGAACGCGTTGTTGTAGAAGCGGAAGTCCCTGGTGTCGAGGAACAGCACCTCGCGGATCTGCAGCGGCGCGTCCACGAACTCGCCGGTGGTGAACTTGACGCCGGTCGCCGCCGCCGGACGCCGCATCAGCTTCGCGAAGTCGAAGAAGCTCTTGCGCGACGTGAAGTGGTTCGGCCGCAGGATGAGCTTGCACTCGGTGTACTCGACCCTGTTGTACGGCATGCCGTCGGCGTACTTGCCCGGCTTGATCTCGGGCACCTGGCCGATCCCGGCTCTCAGCTTCGGCGCGCGCTTCGCATTCGCCTTCTTCGCGTGCTTCTTGCCGGGGTCCTTGCCGGCACCCGCGTGCTTCTTCGCGGCGACGCCGCCCTTCCCGCTCTTCTTGGCCTTCATCGATCCGCTCGCTTCCCGGCGTCCGGCCTCGCACCGGCCCGACCGCCTCGTTGAACCTCCCGCTTTTTTCCCAGATAGACCCCGTCATTGGAAGCGCTGGCGGGACCTCGTGCCCCGTCATCCGGAACGGGAGCATCCGGGTCCTGTCGCATCCCGGCCATCCGAATTCGATCCGGCGAGGACCATCGTGGAGCGCCCTCGAGCTGCCCGAGGTCCTTGCCCGTGCGCTGCCCGGAGGTGCTAGCTAAACGTCCCGTCGAACCCACCCCCGGAGTCTCGACCATGGCATTCGCCGACATCGACCGCGCCGTCCTCGGCCGCGAGTACGACCGCCTCACCTATCCGCCGGTCACGACCGACGAGCTGATCTCCTACGCCAGGACACTCGGCGTGACCGACCCCATCTACCTCGAAGAAGACGCCGCGAACAAGGGCCCGTACGGTGGGCTGGTCGCCTTTCCGACCTTCGTCGTGAAGCTGCGCGGCAACCAGCACATGCCGAAGGAGGTCGCGCGCGAGATGTCCGCCGGCGGGTTCGACGCCGGCAAGGACATCGCGTTCGGCGTGCCGATCCGGCCGGGCGACGTCCTCACCGCGACCTCGACCATCACCGAGCTCTACGAGAAGACCGGGCGCAGCGGGTCGATGTTCTTCGTCGTCTTTCGCCAGCACCTGACCAACCAGGACGGCGAGACCGTGGCCGACGTCGACTCGCGCATCATGCAGCGCGGCCGCGCCCCCAAGGAGGGCTGATCGTGAGCAACGGAGCGACGTTCGATGCGGTCGAGCCCGGCGACGACCTGCCGGCCATCACGGTGGAGCTCGCGCGCGACTACGTGAAGGCGCACGCGTCCGAGATCGGAATGGCGTTTCCACGCTTCACCGACGACGAGGGCGCGAGGAAGGAAGGCCTGCCCGGCATGATCGCGCCGGGCAACATGACGCTGGCGCTGCTCGCGCGCGAGCTGCTGGCCTGGGCTCCCGGCGGGCGCGTCCTGCGCCTCGGAACGACGTTCCGCGGGCTGGCGCTCGCCGGCGGAACGATCCAGCTGCTCGGCACCGTCACCGAGAAGGACGACGCGCGGCGCACCGTCGAGTGCGACGTCTGGATGGAGACCGCGGAAGGCGACCGCTGCGTGATCGGCACCGCCACCGTGCAGCTCCCCTGAGCGGACGACGGCCATGACCAGGCACGGCCACGCGCACGAGACCGACGGCATCCACGTCGCGCACGAGAACGCGCTCGCGGTCGTCACCATCGCGAATCCGGCGAAGCGCAACGCCCTCGACCCCGACCTGCTGGGGCAGCTCGCGGCCGCGCTCGCCGACCTCGAGGACGGGCACGCGCGGTGCGTGGTGCTCCGCGGTGCGGGCACGAAGCTGTTCTCCTCGGGCTACGACATCGGCGCGATCCGCGGCGGCTCGGGCGACGAGGCGTCGCGCCACCCGCTGTCGAAGGCGATCGACGCGATCGAGCACTTCCCCTACCCGGTCGTGGGTCTGATCTTCGGCGGCGCTTACGGCGCCGCCTGCGAGGTGGTGTCGGCGTGCGACCTTCGCTTCGCGGCCGACGACGCGCGCTTCGCCATTCCGGCGGCGAAGCTGTCGGTGGTCTACGACGCGGCCGGCGTGGCGCGGCTCGCCGAGCGCGCCAGCGCGACCTTCGTCGCGGAGCTGCTCTACACCGCGCGTCCGATGCCGGCCGCGCGCGCGAAGGAGCTCGGCTTCCTCAACGGCGTCCACGCCCACGACGATCTCGAAGAGCAGGTGATGACGCTCGCGAGAGAGATCGCCGGTCTCGCCCCGCGCACGCTGATGGCGACCAAGGAGATGCTGCACGCGCTGCGCCAGGGCCGCGGCTTCAGCGACGTCGAGGTCAAGCACTTCACGCGGCTGCGCAACGACGCGCTCGCCAGCGACGACTTCGCGGAGGGCCGGCGCGCCTTCAACGAGAAGCGCCCGCCGCGCTTCGACCACCGCTGACGCGTCCGATCACTTCGCGGGCGGGGGCGGCGGCGTGCCTTCGGCGACCGTGACCTTGTAGGCGATCGTCTTGCCCGACGAGACGCGCTCCGGACGCGGCCGGAAGAAGCCCAGCGCCGCGATCCAGTACTTGTCGGAGTACAGCTCCCCCATGTGCGCGATCACCGTCGGGTCGGTGATGCGCTCCGCCGTGCCGACGAGGAACGGTCCGCTCTCGCTGCCCACCCAGACGTAGAGCGGGCTGCCGCGGGCGATGCGCTTCGCCTTCCAGCTGTCGGGCGACGTCGTGGTCCAGATGGCGTCGTTCTCCCAGACGAACCAGACGGGCGCAGCCGTGCTGCGCTCCCCGGTCTTGCGCTGCGTCGCGACGTAGATGAGCTTCGAGGTCGCGAGCGCCTCCCTGGTCGCGGCGGGGATGGCCAGCGCGAGCGCGCGCACCGGGGCGAGGAGAACGGCTGCCCCGGCCCGGAGAACCGTGCGCAGGACCTTACGTCGTCCGATCATGCGCGCACCCTAGCCACATGCCACGCTCGGGGAAAGCCCGGCGGCCCCACGCGGCGGGCGCAGCCTTGAACGGTTCGCAGGCCGGGCGTATCACCAGCCCATGACGCAGCTCGAAAGCGCACGCCGAGGGACCATCACCGCCGAGATGCGGCGCGTCGCGACCCGCGAGAACGTTTCCGCCGAGTTCGTCCGCGACGAGGTCGCGCGCGGACGCCTGGTGATCCCCGCCAACGTCCGGCACCTCGCCGGCAGCGGCGGCGCGGCGCCGACCGCGCTCGCCAGCGGCAACGGCCATGCGAACGGCCACGCGCCCGAGCGCGACTATCCGGAGCCGATCGGCCATCCCGGCGCGCGCACCGACGCGCGTCTGTGGGTGAACCAGACCACGGTGCAGCGTCAGCGCGTCATCGACGAGCCCGCGACCCTGCGCGGCGAGCGCGCGCCGAAGCGCCTCGACCCGACCGGCATCGGCCGGATGATCTCCACCAAGATCAACGCGAACATCGGCGCGTCGCCCGTGGCGAGTACGCTCGACGCCGAGGTGGAGAAGCTCCGGTGGGCGCAGCGCTTCGGCGCCGACACGCTGATGGACCTCTCGACCGGCGGCGATCTCACCGGCTGCCGGCAGGCGATCGTCGACCACGCGACCATCCCGATCGGAACGGTCCCGATCTACAGCATGATCCTCGGACGGCGCATCGAGGACCTGTCGTACGACGTCATCCTAAAGGAGATCGAGCGCCAGGCGCAGCAGGGTGTCGACTACTTCACGGTCCATGCCGGCGTGCTGCGCGAGCACCTGCCGCTGGTCGGTCCGCGCGTCACCGGCATCGTCTCGCGCGGCGGCTCGCTGCTCGCCAAGTGGATGATCCACCACGGCAAGCAGAACCCGATGTACACGCTGTTCGACGAGATCAGCGCGATCATGCGCGAGTACGACGTCACCTACTCCCTCGGCGACGGGCTCCGTCCCGGCTGCCTCGCCGACGCGACCGACGAGGCGCAGGTCGCGGAGCTGCGTACGCTCGGCGAGCTGGTGCTGCGCGCGCGCGAGGCCGGCGTGCAGGTGATGGTCGAGGGCCCGGGGCACGTGCCGCTCGACCAGATCGGCCACAACATGAAGCTCGAGCAGGAGGTGTGCGACGACGCGCCCTTCTACGTGCTCGGTCCGCTCGTGACCGACGTCTTCCCCGGCTACGACCACATCACCAGCGCGATCGGCGCGACGGAGGCCGCGCGCCACGGCGCCGCGATGCTCTGCTACGTGACGCCGAAGGAGCACGTCGGCCTGCCCAAGGCGCAGGACGTCGCCGACGGGTGCATCGCGTACAAGATCGCCGCCCACGCGGGCGACATCGCGCGCGGCATCGCCGGCGCGCGCCAGTGGGACGACGACCTGTCGCGCGCCCGCGCAGCACTCAACTGGCCGAAGCAGTTCGAGCTCGCGTTCGACGGCGAGACCGCGCGCGCGCTGCACGACGAGGACCTCGAGGTCGACACCGAGTTCTGCGCCATGTGCGGCCACGACTGGTGCAGCATGCGTATCTCGAAGGAGATCGTCGCCTTCGCGAGCGGCAAGGACGAGGAGTTCCAGCCCGAGCGCGCGGCGAAGCCGAGTCCCGGCGTCGCCGCCGGCGGACGCGACCTGCTGCGCCGCCGCGCCGAGCTGCCGGTGGTCGCCGGCAAGCACGCCTGCCATAGCGAGGTGACGCCCGAGACCGAGGGCGCGCGCGCGATCCAGGAGGGCGTCGCCGCGCGCTGACGCGCCCGCGCCGCAACGCCGCGGTCGCAACGCTCCGGGCGCGACACCGACGCGACACCGAGATGACTGCGCGAGGTCTGCGCCGTTCCACGACATCGCTCGTGCCCGCGATGCTCGTGCTCGCCGCCGCGGTGAGCGGCTGCGCGCTGCCGCCCGCCGCGCTGCGCGGCGACTTCGCGCCGGTCACCCCGGCCGAGGCGGTGCGCGGCGTGCCGGCGGCGCAGCCGGTGCGCTGGGGCGGCGTGATCGCGGAGGTCCGGCCGAGCCGGGAGCGGACCTGCTTCCTCGTCGTCGACATGCCGCTCGACGAGATCGCGCGCCCGGTGCGCGTGGACCGGAGCGGCGGACGCTTCCTCGCCTGCGCGCAGGGCTTCCTCGACCCCGAGGTCTACGCGCCCGACCGGCTGCTGACGGTCGCCGGCTGGCTCGCAAGCTCGAGCCCCGAGAAGGTCGGCGACTACGCGTACGAGGCGCCGATCGTCGACGCGTACTCGGTGTACCTCTGGCAGCCCCTGCCCCCGGCCTACCCGTACGCGTGGGGCCCGGGACCGTACTGGGGATGGGGTCCGGGCGTGTGGGTCGGGCCCGGCTACGGTCCGTGGGGTCCGTGGGGCCCCGGGCCGTGGTACCGGCCCTGGTACTGGTAGCGGCCGCCTCCGCTCAGAACGCGCCCGGCAACGCCACTCCGAGCTCACGAAGAAGGCACGCACGGGTCGCGTCCTCGAACGCTTCGGGCCATGGCAGGTCGAGCCGCGCCGCGATCGGTCGCGCGAGCGGCAGGAACGCCCCTGCGATCGCGACGTGCGCCGCGACGACAGACTCCCGATCCGCCGCGACCGCGGGTAGCCCTTCGACGAGCGTCCGCTGATCGGGCGTCAGCAGGCGGTTGACGCGCAGCGCGCCGCCGCGGTCCGCGACGGCTGCGTCTTCGACGAGCAGCGCGATCAGAAGCGAGCGCAGGATTCCCGCACCGCTCACGCCGACCGCGTGCTCACCACGGCCGACGACCACGCTCAGCAGACCCAGTACCCGGAGGAACTCTTTGATGATGCCACGTACCCGCTGGCGGTCGGGTCCGACGTCGGGCAGCTCCGCCGGAAGCCGGTCGGCGATCCCGCAACGGTCGAGCAGAATCTCGACCGTCTGCTGGGAGCGGCCGAAGAGCGCTTCGTCTTCGCCGAGAACCAGCAGGTCGCAGCGAAGCCAGCTCGCCAGGATCGCGTTGACGAGAACCACAGGCGAGGGCGGTCGCTGCACGAAGACGACGGCCTCGAACGCCTCGAGGGACGCCAGCCAGTCACGGACGAACGCGTCGCGCTCTCCCGGCGGCACCACCGCGACGAAGTCGACGTCGCTCCAGGCGTCCGACGTTCCGCTGCCGAAGCTGCCCGCGAGCAGCAGCGCGGATACCCGAGCGTCGTCGGAGAAGGCTGCGCGCAGGTGCCGCACCAGCTCGTGCTGCCCCTCCGGCGCGACCGGGCTCCTGTCGTCGTTCTCGTGTCGCTTATCGTGCGACTTCTGGACCACGCGGCGGATCGACGCAATGGATTCAGCGCACCGCGACCACCGAGCCACCACGCGGCAGCTCGAGCCCACCAACCGCTCGGGTGCCTGCCATGCGCAGCGCGCGCACCACCAGCAGCGACAGCACGAGGAGCACCGGCCCGTAGGTCCACAGGTACGCGACTGCGAGCGCGTGCGCGCCACCGGACGCGATCACGCGCGGCGCGAGCGCCAGCACGACCGCAGCCCAGAGCGCGTTCAGCAGCGCCGTCTGCCACGTGCGCCGCGCCGACAGCAGGACCACGAACAGCGCCGAGCCCAGCACCTGCAGGAGCACGAAGCCGCTCGACGCTGCCCATCACCGCGGCGACGCGGCTCCGGTACTCGACCACCAGCACGCTGACCTGCGGTGCGTCGAGGATTCCTGCCTTGACGAGGCGCCCGGCGATCTCGCGCTCGGCTTCCCCCGGCGTGAGCCCCGCCACCGGCACGAGGCCCAGCGTGGCGATCGTCAGGTTGCCGCCCGCATCGACGCGCAGCCCCTGCTGGAAGGTCGGCGCGCCTGCGACCGCCGGCCTGCCCAGCGAGCCGTTCTGTGACGACGCCGGCACCGGCGCCTGCGCGTCGAGCAGGTCGGGAACGCGCACCTCGACGAGGTCGTCGGGCCCGAGCCGATACCCCTCGGTCACGCCGGCCGCGGCCGAGCGCCGCGCGCAGACGGCCGCGAGCTGCGCGCGGTCCGATGCGCTCAGCAGCCCGGCAGGCTCGG
>VGTK01000016.1 GCA_016874715.1 Deltaproteobacteria bacterium
GCGGGCCCGGCGCGATCGGCTGCGGCGACGCGTCGCCCGGCGGTGTGGCGCCGCCGGGCGCACCCGCCGCCGCGTGGCTACCGGACTCGTTGACCACGATCGGCAGCGCCGAGCTCGACGTGCCGCTCACGCTGCTCGCAGGACGCCTGCCCGCGGACCTGCAGGGGCACCACTTCCTGCAGACGTCGCTGCCGTTCGACGACGACTCGAGCCTGCTGAACGGCGTGGCGATGCTGTTCCGTCTCGACCTGTCGCCGGACGGCGTCGCGCTGCGCTCGCGCATCCTGCGCACCGACGATTGGTACGTGGACCAGGCCGCGGCGGGCACCGCGTGGGCCTTCCGCAACTACGGCATCACGCGCTTCGGCGGCCTCGGCGTGCGCAACTACGCCAACACCGGGCTGCTGCCGATGGGCGACCGCCTGCTCGCGACCTACGACGCGGGACGCCCGTGGATCGTCGACCCGGTCACGCTGGAAGCGGTGACGCCGGTTGGGCTGCAGCGCGAGTGGCGCGCGAGCGTGTTGGCGAGCCAGCTCTTCCCCGCGGTCTTCACCTCGGCCCACCCGGTGTACGACCCGACCGACGGGCTGATGTACTGTCCGAACTACGGCGCGTCGAGCTTCGGCTTCACGCCCTTCGTCGAGCTCGCGATCTGGGACGGCGCCGGCGACGTGCGTCGCGTGCAGATCCTCGCGCCGGACGGCAGCCCGCTCGGCGTGCGCAACGGCATGCACCAGATCGCGGTCACGCGCGCGCACGTGGTGCTCAACGACACCTCGTTCGTCAGCTCGCTGGACCCGCTCGATCCGGCGACCTCCGCGCAGCCGAGCGATTTCTGGGTGGTGCGCAAGGCCGACCTCGGCGGTGCTACCGCGCGCGCCGTGCACTTCCGCATCCCGCGCGAGGCGATCCACTTCCTGGTCGACCACGACGACGACGGCGACCGGATCACCCTGCACGTGAGCCACACGTCGGCGCAGAGCACGAGCTGGATCAACCTCGACGACGTGGTGTGGGGCACCGGCGAGCGCGTGTCGCCGAATCACCGCCGCAAGGGCATCTCGGCCGCCGACATCGGGCTCTTCGGACGCTACGTCCTCGACGTCGGCTCGGGCACGATCGGCGACGGCGTGGCCGTCGCCGACGATCCGCTGACGCACGGGCTCGGCCTGTACTCGACCGGTACCGGCGACTTCCACGTATCGCACCACCGCACGCAGTACTGGGCGACCTCCGGCTTCGCGCCGGATCTGCTGGTCCGGCGCGTGATGGGCGCCTACGCCGACTACCCCAACCGCACCATCCCGCTCGCCGACATGCCGCGCGACCCCGTGCCGTCCGCGCTGCTGCGCTTCGACTTCGAGAGCATGCGCGTCCGGGACGCCTACGTCCTGCCGGCCGGCTATCTGTGCTTGTCGCCACAGCTGGCACCGGCGCGCGGTCGCAGTGGCGACGGCGAGGGCTGGGTGGTCGCGAGCGTGATCTCCGACCAGCTGAGCGGCGGGTCGAGCGGTGACGAGTTCTGGATCTTCGACGGCCGCGACCTCGCACGCGGCCCGGTCGCGCGTCTCGGCCATTCGGCGCTCGACCTGCCGTTCACCATCCACACCGCGTGGCTGCCGTCGCTCGCCAGCCCCGGTCGCTCCTACTGGGTCGATCCGAACGAGGACTACGGCGCGGCGATCGCCGCGCTGCCGGCGGACGCACGCGCGATCGGCGAGACCGCGCTCGCGCGCGCCCGTAGCTGATCGGCACGCCGAGACCGCACCGGAGGAAGAGGGACATGTCGCACCGTATCTCCGAGCTCGATCGCCGACTGCTGAGCCGCCGACGCTTCCTGCGCGCTGCCGCCGCGGCTCTGCCCGTGACTGCCGCGGCCGGCAGCAGCCTTTCCCTGCTCGCGTGCGGCGACGCGCGCGGCGGTGGCGTCGCGCCGCAGCCGGTAGCCGGCGATCGCTGGCCCGACTCGCTCACCGACGCGGGCCACGCCGAGAACGACCTCCTGCTCGAGGTGCTCGCCGGTCGCCTGCCGAACGACCTGCAGGGGCACTCGTTCGTGGTCTGCTCGGTGCCCTATCCCGAGGACATCAGCTCGCCGTTCAACGGCCTCGGCATGCTGTACCGCTTCGATCTCGACCCGGCCGGCGTCGCGGCGAAGAACCGCATCCTGCGTACCGACGACTACTATGTCGACGAGGCCGCGGTGGGGACGCCGTACGAGTTCGACAACGCCGGCATCGCCCGCTTCGGCGGCTTCGGCGTGCGCAACTTCGTCAACACCGCACTGCTGCCCATGGAGGAGCGCCTGCTCGCGACCTTCGACGCCGGCCGTCCGCACCTCGTCGACCCGGTGTCGCTCGAGATCGTGACGCCGATCGGCTTCAACCGCGACTGGCCGATCGGCCTCGACATCTTCGGCGACGCCCCGCTGTTCCCGGGCCACTTCACCAGCGCGCACCCGCAGTTCGACCCGCACGAGCGCCGCTTCTACGGCGTCGCGTACGGTGGGACGGCGTTCGGGGGCAGGCCCTTCGCGAGCATCATGACCTGGGAGAACGACGGCGCCGTCGTCGCCAACCCCGTCGTGCTGTCCGACGGCTCGCCGCTCGCGATCCGGCAGTCCATGCACCAGATGGCGATCACGCGCGAGCACGTCGTCCTCTCCGACTCCTCGTTCGTGAACTCGCTCGACCCGCACTCGCCGGGGCGCGCGCGCTCCGACGTCGACTACTACCTCGTGCCCAAGTCCGAGATCGGCCGCGCCGGCGGCGCGCGTGCGGTGCACGTGGTGATCCCGCGCGAGGCGGCGCACTTCCAGGTGGACTACGACGACGCGGGCGGACGCATCGTCCTGCACGCCGCGCACAGCTGCGGTGGGGCGTCGTCCGGCTGGATGACCAACGCCGACACGGTGTACCGCACCCAGCAGCGCATCGACCCGCGCGACGCGCAGAAGGTGCTGTCGGCGACCGACGTTGGCCGCATGGGGCGCTACGAGATCGACGCGACCAGCGGCGCCGTGCGCGACGCGGTGGCGATCGCGGACGAGGCCTACACCTTCGGACCGGCGCTCTACTCGACCACCACCGGCGAGTTCACACGCGAGCGGCACGAGAGCCTCTACTGGACGACGTCGGGCTTCTCGCCGGCGAACCTCATCAGCCGGCTGGTGAACGCCTTCGTCGACTACCCGTACCGGACCGTCGAGATCGCCGACCTGCCGCAGGACGTGGTGCCCGGCGCGGTGCTCCGCTTCGACGCCGACCGCGGCGCGATCGCCGACGCGTACTCCTTCCCGACCGGGTACTTCGGACTCTCGCCGCAGTTCGCTCCGGCGCGCGGGCGCAGCGGCCCGCGCGAGGGCTACGTGATCACCCCCGTGGTCTCCGACCAGGCCGACGGGCGCTCGAGCGGCGACGAGGTCTGGATCTTCGACGGTCGCGACCTGGGGCGCGGACCGCTGTGCCGCCTCGGCCATCCGTCGCTCAACCTGCCGTTCACGCTGCACGCGGCCTGGATGCCGTCGCTCGTCGCGGTCGACCCCGACCGGTACTTCATCGAGCCGCGCGACGACTACGGCGCCGCGATCGCCGCGCTGCCGCCGGAGATTCGCCCGATCGCCGAGCGTGCCTACGCGCGCTCGCGGCGCTGAGCCCGGCAGATGCAGCATTCGCAGGGGGGCGGCCTGACGAATCCGGGTTGCCGGCCGGTCGGGGGCCGTGCTTGAGGGGGCGCGATGCGTCCTGCGCGCGCGGTCGCCCGGCTCGCCCCGGTGCTCGTTCTCACCGCCGTGGCGGCCTGCTCGGACGCGCCCCGGAGCAGCGGCGGCATCACCGTGGAGAGCAGCGCCGATGCGATCCGGATCTCGAGTCCGACGACCGTGGTCACCGTGACGCGCTCGCCGTACCGGCTCGCGTTCGGCGGGAGCGACGGCCGCCCGCTCGCCGCGGAGGCCGGCGGCGGAGGCGTCTTCTGGGAGCGGGACGGCAGCGAAGAGCGCCTCGGCGAGGTGCTCGACGAGCGGGTGCTGCCCGACGGCGTCGCGCTGACGGTGGCCGCCGGAGCGGCGGGGAGCGCGCGGGTGACGATCCGCTTCGTCCGCGAGCGCACCGCCGAGGTCGTGATCGAGCCGCCGGCGCCCGAGACGGTCGACGCGCTCGGCGACCGCTGGCAGTCGCCCGCGGACGAACGGATCTATGGCTTGACGGAGCGCCTGCGCGACTCGCCGCTGCTCGCCCCCGGCACCGTCGACATTCCGCGCGAGGACGTGGTCCCGGTCGAGGCCGGCGGTCTCGACCGGCGCGGCGAGCGCGTCGAGATGATCGTCACGCCGACGTTCTCCGTCTACGGACCGTTCTTCCACAGCTCGCGCGGCTACGGGCTCGCGGTGTCGGGCACCGCGATCGGCTGGTTCGACGTCGCGCGCGACCACCCCGAGCAGCTCGTCTTCCGCTTCGAGACCGGCAACGCGCCCGAGAGCCGTGTCCTGCGCTTCCACCTCTTCCACGGACCCGGCCACGCGCAGATCCTCGACGAGTACACGGCGCTGACTGGGCGTCCGTTCGTGCCGCCCGACTGGGCGTTCCTGCACTGGCGGTGGCGCGGCGAGCTGCGGACGGGCGATCCGGTCGCGGTCGACGGCACGCCCATCAACCGCGACGTCGCCGACGACGTGCTCATGTACGAGCAGCTCGGCATCCCGCCGGGCGTGTATCTCTTCGACCGGCCGGTGCTCGAGGGCGAGTACGGGTTCGCGCGCTGGGCGTGGGACACGCAGCGTCTGCCGAACGTCGAGCGGATGCTCGAGTCGCTGAACCGGCGCGGCTACCGCCTGATGATGTGGAGCAGCCTGTGGGCCTGCGGCAGCGGTCCCGGCGACAACGGCAGCGACGCGCTGGCGCTCGGCTTTCTCGCGCCCGGCGGCCGCGGCACGCCGCGCTGCGACGACGTGCTGGGCAACAACTTCATCCTCGACCCGACCAGCGCCGCCGCGCGAGATTGGTGGCGCGACCGCGTGCGCGACTTCTTCCGCCAGCACGGCATCCGCGGCGTCAAGCTCGACCGCGGCGAGGAGCACATCCCGTCAGAGGCGAGCGACGTCTGGGCCGACGGCCGAAGCGGCAGGGAAGTGCGCAACGACTACCCGACGCTGCAGGCGAAGCTCCACCACGATGCGATCACTGAAGCGTTCCCCGGCGACTCGCTGGTGTTCACGCGCAGCGCCTACACGGGCACGCAGCAGTGGGCGGTCGTGTGGGGTGGCGACATCACCGGCAGCGAGCGCTTCGGCAACGGTCCCGGCACCGATCTCGGGCTGCGCAGCGCGATCATCAGCCAGCAGCGCGCGGCCTTCCTCGGCTATCCGATCTGGGGCTCCGACACCGGCGGCTACTACGAGTTCAAGGACCGGGACGTCTTTGCGCGCTGGATCGAGTTCAGCGCGTTCTCCGGCATCATGGAGATCGGCGGCGTCGGCGCGCACGCCCCCTGGGACATGCCGACCGAGCCCGCGTACGACGAGGAGATGATCGCGATCTACCGGCGCTACACGACGTTCCGCGAGCGCCTGCAGCCGTATCTGGTTGCGGCCGCGCGCGACGCCGGCGCGACCGGGCTGCCACTGGTGCGCCCGCTGGTGTTCGACTGGCCCGACGACCCGGCGGTCGGCGACCTGTGGGACGAGTACCTGCTAGGCCCCGACCTGCTGGTGGCGCCGGTGTGGCGCACGGGCGAGCGCGCGCGAGAGGTCTACCTGCCCGCCGGATCGTGGCGCGGCCTGTGGGACGAGTCGCAGCGATTCGAGGGGCCGGTCACGGTCACCGTTGACGCGCCGCTCGACAGGATCCCGGTGTTCGTGCGCGGCGACGCGCCGGCGCCGTGAAGGCCTGACGTGCGCCGCATCCCGCTCGTGACGCAGCCGGCGAGTGGGATTCGGTCAATCGATTGCACGCTGCCCCCGCTCATGGCAGGCGAAGGTGAGCCGACGAGTGGAGGCGATGAGAGATGAATCTGGGCTTCATTGGTCTCGGTAACATCGGCGGGGCGATCGCCGAGAACCTCGCCCGCGACGGTCACGTTCTGCGTGCGTTCGACCAGGACACGGCACGGCTTGCCCGCGCGGCCGCGTTCGGGGCGATCGCGTGTGACGACGTGCGCGGCGTCGCCGCCGCGAGCGAGATCACCTTTCTGTCGCTGCCGACCCCGGACGTCGTGGACGCGGTCGCCGCGGAGTGGCTGGCGGCGGCGCCGGAGGGCGCCGTGCTCGTCGACCTCTCCACGAACGCGCCGTCGCGGGTGCGGGCGCTGGGCGAGCGCATCGCGGCGCGCGGGCGCCACTTCCTCGATGCGCCGCTCTCGGGCGGTGCTCCGGGGGCGCAGGCGCGGATGCTGATGTTCATGGTGGGTGGTGAGCCGCAGGTGTTCGCGCGGGTCTGTCCCGTGTTCGAGAAGATCGGCCGCGCGGCCTTTCACCTCGGACCGGTCGGCAGCGGCAGCGTCGCCAAGCTGGTGAACAGCCTGGTCGCGTTCTCGACCACGATGGCCTCCCTCGAGGGGCTCTCGCTCGCGGTGCGGTGCGGGCTCGACCTGCGCCGCATGGTGGACGTGATCCGGACGGGTGGGGCGGGCAACTTCTACACCGACCGCGCGGTCGAAGGCATCGAGCGCCGCAGCGAGGTCCCCCAGTTCGCGCTCGAGCTCGCCGCCAAGGACGCCCGGCTGATCCTCGCGCTGGAGGAGGAGCGCGGTCTCCCGGGACGCATCGCCTCGACGCTGGCGAAGCTCCTCGAAGATGCGTGCGCCGCGGGAATGTCGCAGAAGGACTGGACGGATCTGCCGGCCTTCTTCGAGCGCGAGTGCGGGCTGCACTTCGCGCTGCGCCCCGCCGACGAGAGCGGCGCGGGATGATGACCGGGATCGGGCGACGGCGCGCGGGCTGAAGGGTGCAGGACCGAAGAAGGAGGGACGATCGGATGTCGGAGCAACAGGATCTGCTTGCCAGGGGACTCGAGGTGACGCGAAAGCTCTGGGGTGAGCGCGCCGGCGGGCAGGAGCTACCGGCCCAGAAGCTCGCGCCCGAGTTCTTCGGCCTGGTGACCCAGTTCTGCTTCGGGATGTTCTGGTCGCGGCCGCAGCTCGACACCCGCAGCCGGAGCCTCTGCACCGTGGCGCAGCTCGCGGCCCTCGGACGCACCGACGAGCTCCGTGCGCACCTCTACGGCGCGCTGAACCTCGGGATCACGAAAGCGGAGCTGAAGGAGGTGCTGATGCAGACGGCCGTCTACGCGGGCGTGCCGGCCGCCGTCGGCGCGCTCAACGCCGCCGCGGACATCCTGGCGGACTGAGGAGCGGGTTATGAGCCGCGAGCTCCTGATGGCGCTGGACGCCGGTGGGGGCGGGGGCAGATGCCTCCTGGTCGAGATCGGGACCGGACGGCGAGTCCGCGCGTTCCGCCCGTGGACGCATCCGGTCGCCCCCGGTACGGGCGGCCTGGGATCGGACCTCGACCTGCCCGTTCTCTGGCAGAAGCTCGGCGACGCCGCGCGCGAGGCGATGGGCCGGGCCGGCGCGTCGCCCGGCGAGGTCGTGGCCGTCGCTGCGACCAGCATGCGGCACACGACCATCCTGCTCGACGAGGCCGGCGACGCCCTGTTCGCGACCACCAATCACGACGGCCGGGCCGCCATGGAGGCATTCGCGCTCGCGTCCGAGCACGGTGCCGAGATCTACTCCCGGACGGGTCGCTGGCCGAATCCCGTCGCGGCAGCCGCGCGGCTGCGCTGGCTGGCGGCGAATCAGCCGGCGGTGCTGGCTCGCGCCGTCAAGATGCTGACCCTCGGCGACTGGCTCGCGTGGCGCATGTGCGGTGCGCTGGCCAGCGATCCGACGCAGGCCAACGAGAGCCTGCTGCTCGACGTCAAGCAACGGTGCTGGGCCACCGACCTCGTGCGCTCCCTGGGCTTCGACGCGGGACTGCTGCCCGAGCTGCGCGAGTCGGGCACGCGACTCGGCTCCCTGACGGATGCCGCCGCCAGCCACTTCGGGTTGCTTGCGGGCGCGCCGGTGGTCGCGGGCGGGGGGGACACGCAGCTGGGTGCCCTCGGAGGGGCGGCGGTGCGCTCAGGCGACGTCGCCGTCGTGGGCGGGACGACGATGCCGCTGCTGCTCGTCACCGATCGCCCGCGGATCGATCCCGAGGAGCGGCTGTGGCTCGGCTGTCACGCCGTCCCCGGACGGTGGGTGCTGGAGAGCAACGCCGGCCCCGTCGGCGACAATCTC
Organism: Deltaproteobacteria bacterium; assembly: GCA_016874715.1. Lineage (GTDB taxonomy): Bacteria > Desulfobacterota > Binatia > UBA12015 > UBA12015 > VGTK01. The sequence continues at coordinate 8,281 of VGTK01000016.1, forward strand.
ACCTGGCTCGCCCGGCTGCTGACCCCCGGCGCACCGGACCCCGTGGCCCGGCTCCTCGCCGAGGCGAGCTTCGCGCCGCGGGGAGCCGCGGGCGTCCTGTCGACGCTCGGCGCGCAGGTGTTCTCTGCCCGTGAGCTCGAGCTGCCGCTCGGCGGGCTGACCCTGTCGCACATGGCGACGTCCGACGACGCTGCGGCGCGCGCCGCCGTGGCGCGGAGCGCGGTCGAGGGTATCGGCCACGCCGTGACGGCGAACCTCGCCGAGCTCGAGCGGGTCGGCGGGGTCGCGCCGCAGGAGCTGCGCCTGGTGGGCGGCCTTTCCCGGAGCGACGTGTTCACCGCGGTCCTCGGCGAGGTGACCGGGCTGCCGATCCTGCGCGGGCCGACTGCCGAGGAGAGCGCGCTCGGCGCCGCGATCTGCGCCGGCGTCGGCGCAGGCGTGTTCCCCGATCTCGCGGCCGGAGCGGACGCGCTCGCGGGAGTCGAGCGTCGTTTCGAGCCCGCCCCGGATGCGTGCAGGACCTACGTGGACCTGCGCGACACCTGGCGGCGACACTTCGCGGCGCGAGCCGAAGCAGACGCGCACGCGCGCACCGCGGCGCTGACGGCGCTGTTCTCGCGCCTCGGCGAGAACACGACGGACGCTCGGTGCGCCGTCCGGCCACGGATCCTCGTGACCGCCGACATGGACGACGCATCGCTCGAGGCGCTGCGGGAGATCGGTGACGTCGAGTACGCGAGCTTCCGCAAGGTCATGCGTCTCCTGACGGGCGACACCCTCGTCGACGCTCTGCGCGGCGTGCAGGTGTTCATCACCGAGGTGGACATCGTCGACGGCGGCGTGCTGGCGAAGGCGACCGATCTCCGCGTCGTGGCGAGCTGCCGGGGCGACGCCGTCAACGTGGACGTCGCCGCCTGCACTGCCGCCGGGGTGCCGGTGCTGAATGCGCCGGGGCGGAACGCGGATGCGGTCGCGGACCTCGCGGTCGCCTTCCTGCTGATGCTCGCGCGCAGGCTGCCTGCGGCGACGGCCTTCCTGCACGAGGAGGGAGGCGAGGCGGGCGACATGGGCCGCATGGGGCGCGCTTTCTCGGAGCTCCAGGGCCGCGAGCTGTGGCGCAAGACGGTCGGGCTGGTCGGCATGGGGGCCGTGGGGCGTCAGGTCGCCCGGCGGCTCGCGGGCTTCGGTACGCAGGTCCTGGTGCACGATCCCTTCCTGACGCGGGAGCAGGCGACCATGCTCGACGCCGAGCTGGTCACGCTCGACGATCTGCTCGAGCGCAGCGACTTCGTGAGCCTCCATGCGCCGGTCACCGAGCAGACCCGACACATGATCGGCGCCCCGCAGCTCGCACGGATGAAGCCCACGGCGTGCCTCGTGAACACGGCACGAGCGGCGCTCGTCGACGAGCCGGCGCTGGTCGCGGCGCTGCGCGAGGGACGACTCGCCGGTGCGGCGCTCGACGTGTTCGCGATGGAGCCGCCCGGCTGGGACGATCCGCTGATGCAGCTCGGCAACGTGATCGCGACGCCGCACGTGGGTGGCAACACCGTCGACGTCGCGAGCCATCAGGGCGCGATCATCCTCGACGACCTGCGCCGGCTGCTGCGCGGCGAGAAGCCGCGCTGCGCGCTGAATCCGGAAGCGGTCGCCGACTTCGACTGGACGAAGCCGCGGCCGGCGCTGAGCGCCGCGGCGCTGGCGGCGCTCGGCAAGCGCCCGGGGCCCGCCGTCACCGATCTGCAGAGAGATCGGGCGGCCGATGCGGGCGAGGACCGCGCGGCAGCTCCGACCGCTGCACCGGCTGCGGCCGCGGCGTCGGCTGCCGCACCCGCCGGAGTCGCCGGCGCGGAGCACGTCGTCGACGACGCCGTCGTCGCCGGATTCCGGACGCGCGTCGAGAAGGTGCTGCAGGCCTTCTGCGACGGCATGGCGTCCGACGCGGCGCTGCTGGCAGTGGCGGCCGACAAGGACGTGACCTTGCGCTTCACGGTCACGGATCTCGGGCTGCGCTTCTTCATCCGGCTGCGCGGCGGAGCCGTCGCGACCGGTCTTGGCGACCCGGACGGCAAGCCGGACGTCGACTTGAAGATGCGCGCCGCCGTGCTCGACGGGATGTTCACCGGAACCCTGAACCCCATGCAGGCGGCGACGACCGGCAAGATCTCCTTCAGCGGCGAGACGATGAAGGCGATGACGATCCAGGAGCTGCAGGACGACATGTCGCGCCTCTACAAGGACGCCCGCCGCGCGGCGGGCGATCCCGGCGACCTGGAGTCGATCCCCGAGCCGCCGAAGGCGGGCGCGCGCAAGGGGCCGGCGCAGGGAGCGGCGGCCGGGGCGCCCGGCTCGGCCACGACCGCGGCGGTCGCGGAAGCGTCCGCGCCGCGGATCGTCCGCGTGGGCGACATCCGCGACGAGGTCGTGCAGGTGGTCAACGAGCTGTTCGCCGCGGAGCTGATCACGGCGACCGGCGGCAACGTCAGCGTCAGGATTCCGGGGCGCGAGAACGAGGTGTGGATCACCCCGAGCGCCATGTTCAAGGGCGACCTGCAGCCGACGATGCTGGTGCGGGTCGGCCTCGACGGTGCGGCTCTCGACGAGGATGCGCACTCGCCGTCGAGCGAGGTGCAGATGCACTGCGCCGTGTACCGCACGCGACCCGACGCGCACGCGGTCGTGCACGCGCACGCGCCGCACGCGACGATCCTGGTCAACTCGGGCACGCCGTTCCTGCCGATCTCGACCGAGGCGGCGTTCTTCGGCGACATCCCGCGCCTGCCGTTCCTCATGCCGGGAACCGACGACCTCGCGACGGCGGTGGCCGAGGCGGTCCGCGGCAGCTGGGCCGTGCTGATGGGCAACCATGGCCTGCTCGTGGCCGGGCGCAGCCTGCGTCGCGCGGCCGACATGGTCGAGATCGTCGATCGCTCGTGCGAGGTGATCCTCGGCTGCTACGCGGTGGGGAAGGCGCCCAGCGTGCTGCCGGACGAGGTCTGCCGGATGCTCCGCAAGATGGGCGACCTGGTCGCCTGAGGGCGGCGCGTCGCGACGGCGAACGCGAGGGCGGCGTCGAGCCCGGCCGCGGTCGCGCAGCGGTAGCCGCCGCGGCTCATGCCGAGGAGCCCCACCGGCGGTCCATGGCGGCGAGCTTGCCGCAGATCCGCTGGTGCGTCGTGTGCCAGACGAAGCCGCCGTCCTTCGATCGCCGATGCGTTCGTCGAGCACGACCGGCTCACCCGCGATCCGTGCTCGACTGTGGTCGATCGTTCGCCCGAAACTGTTGACGATCCCGCGGTCGCCTGCGCACGTTGCCGGCGCTCGTCGCCGACAGCCGTCCGGGCAGGAGAGACGATCCGACCATGAGCGAGCCCGCACCGACGGACGCAGCCGTCGCCCTCGAGGAGGGCTACTTCCACATCCCGACCGCCGCCGGCGAGCCGCCGCGGCTGATTGGCACGCGCTGCAACGCGTGCGGCGAGCACTTCTACCCGCGCCGCGAGACCTGCGCGAAGTGCCTCTCGGAGGACACGGCGGAGACGCTGCTGTCCGCGCGCGGCACGCTCTACACGCACACGTTCCTCGTCGCGCCGGGCTTTGGCGACAACCAGAGCAAGGGCGACGGCTACGGCGTGGGGCAGATCGACCTGCCCGAAGGCCCGCGCGTGCAGGCGCTCCTGCTCGGCGAGCGCGGCAGCTTCCGCATCGGGATGCCGATGGAGATGGTCCTCGTGCCCACCGGCAAGGACAAGCAGGGCCGCGACCTGCTCATGTACCGCTTCCGCGCGGTGGAGGGCTGAGCGTGCGCGACGTCGTCGTCCTCGGGGTCGGCATGCACCGCTTCGGGATCCACCGGAAGATCCCGATGTCGCAGCTCGTGCGCACCGCGGGGCGCGCGGCACTGGACGATGCGGGCATCGGCTTTCGCGACGTGCAGGCGGCCTACGTCGGCTACCTGCACGCCCCGGTGATGAGCGCACCGAAGCAGATGAAGGAGTTCGGGCTGACGGGCATCCCGCTGCTGCACGTCGAGAACGCGTCGGCGACCGGCTCGGTCGCGTTCCGCGAGGCGTGGATGGCGGTCTCCGGCGGACACCACGACTGCGCGCTGGCGATCGGCTTCGACAAGTTCAGCGACCTGCGCTTCGACGTCAGCGCGCAGTCGCGCAACATCGAGGGCACGATCCTGCCGGTCGCGTTCTTCGCCATGTGGGCGACCCGCCGGATGCACGAGCGCGGCACGACGCGCGAGCACCTGGCGCGGATCGCGGCCAAGAACTGGAACAACGGCGCGTTGAACCCGATGAGCGATCGCCAGCCCGACCACCGGATCACGGTCGAGGAAGTGCTGGCCGCGAAGACGATCTCGGACCCGCTCACCGCGATGATGTCCTGCCCGGTCGACGACGGGGCCGCGGCCGCGATCGTCTGCACGCGTGAGTTCGCCGACCGCGTCGCGCCCGGGCGGCCGCGCGTGGTCGTCAAGGCATCGGTGCTGCGCAGCGAGACCTACACGCCGGGCCACACGTTCCTCGGTGCGGTGATCGGTCCGCAGCAGATGACCACCGACACCGCGCAGGCCGCGTACGAGGCATCGGGCATCGGCCCCGAGGACATCGACCTCGTGCAGTGCCACGACGCGTTCTCGATCGAGGAGCTCGAGTACTACGAGCTGCTCGGCTTCTGCCGCCCCGGCGAGGCCGAATCCCTGCTCGAGTCCGGCGCAACGGAGATCGGCGGGCGCATCCCGTTCTCCACCGACGGCGGGCTCATCGCGCGCGGCCACCCCGGCGGCCCGACCGGCCTCGCCCAGCTCTGGGAGACGACCCTGCAGCTGCGCGGCGAGGCGGGGAAACGTCAGGTCGAGGGCGCGCGCACGGGTCTCTGCCACCTCGTCGGCGGGGGCAGCGTCGCGATCTGTACGATCCTGCAGCGGGAGTAGATGCGTACTCGACGAGGCTCTGCGAGCGGTGACACGGCAGCGCCAGTCCATCTCGAGTCTTGCGGCCCGGCGGCACGGCTCTGCCGTCCGACCGTGCGTCGTGCGGGCCGGCGGTGCAGACGGCTACTCGCCGTGCGCGACTCGTTTTGCGCGCGGCTATTCGCCGTGCGCGACTCTTCTGCGCACGGCTATTCGCCGTGCGCGACTCTTCTGCGCACGGCTATTCGCCGTGCGCGACTCTTTTGCGCACGGCTATTCGCCGTGCGCGACTCTTTTGCGCACGGCTATTCGCCGTGCGCGACTCTTTTGCGCACGGCTATTCGCCGTGCGCTTCCAAGTACCGCTCGGCGTCGATCGCCGACATGCAGCCCGTGCCGGCAGCGGTGATGGCCTGGCGGTAGGTCGGGTCTTGCACGTCGCCGCAGGCGAACACGCCCGGGACGTTGGTCGCGGTCGAGCGCGGCTGGGTGACGATGTAGCCGCGCTCGTCCATGTCGATCGTGCCGCGGAAGAGCTTGGTGTTGGGCTCGTGGCCGATCGCCATGAAGACGCCGTCGGTCGCGACGCGCGTGGCGGCGCCGGTCTTCAGGTTCTTCAGCGTCACCGCCTCCACGCCGCCTTCCTTGGTGCCGTGGATCTCCTCGATCGTGCTGTCCCACGCGAACTCGATCTTCGGGTTCGCCATGGCGCGGTCCTGCATGATCTTCGATGCACGCAGCGTGTCGCGGCGGTGCACGACGACGACCTTGCTCGCGTAGCGCGTGAGGAAGTTGGCCTCCTCCATCGCGGTGTCGCCGCCGCCGACGACCATCACGTGCTTGTTCTTGAAGAAGAAGCCGTCGCAGGTCGCGCACGCCGAGACGCCGTAGCCCATCAGCAGCGACTCCGAAGGTAGACCGAGCAGCTTCGCCGTCGCGCCGGTCGAGATGACGAGTGTCTCGGCGACGACCTTGCCGCCGTCGGCGAGCGAGAGCGTGAACGGCCGCTTCGACAGGTCGACCGCCGTCACCTCGGTGGGCAGGAACTTCGTGCCGAAGCGCTCCGCCTGCTTGCGGAACAGCTCGACGATCTCCGGACCCAGGATGCCGTCGGGGAAGCCGGGGAAGTTCTCGACGTCGGTGGTGATCGTGAGCTGGCCGCCGGGCTGGCCGCCGTCGATGACGACGGGGCCCAGGTTCGCGCGCGCGGCGTAGAGCGCCGCCGTCAGGCCGGCGGGGCCCGAGCCGAGGATCACGACCTTGTAGTGGTGTTCGGACGACATGCCGGCGTTCTCTCTCGTGTCAGCGGATGCGTGCGCATCCGGATGGCCATCAACTCGCTTCGGTGGAGTCGCGCGCTTCCTCGCCCGTGTAGTGATCGAAGTACAGGCACTCGTCGATGCTCGCACGGACCGGACGCCGGTAGGGCACCTTCGGCCAGCCGATCGGCAGCATCGCGATCGACGGACGGTTCTCCGGCAGGCCGAGCCAGCGGTCCACCTCGTCGCGGAACGTGAGGTGGATGTTGGTCAGGGACGCGCCGAGCCCGACCGCGCGGCAGGCGAGCAGCACGTTCTGGATCGCCGGGTAGAGCCCCTGCGGCTGGGCGCTCCCGCGGCGCGTCCAGCCGGCGACGAAGAGGTGCACCGGGGCCTCGTGCAGGTGCTCCGACAGGTAGACGCCGCCGGCGAGGATCTTGTGCCGCCACTCCGGGTAGCCCGGCTTCTTCGACGCGTCGATCGCCGGCTGTATGTACGGCCGGAACGCCGCGCGGTACTTGTCGGCGAACCATGCCCGCCGCGCTGGATCCGTCACGGCGATGAAGCACCACGGCTGGCGGTTGCCGCCGCTGGCGGCGAACGTCCCGGCCTCGCAGACCTTGCGGATCAGCGCCGGCGGTACGGGATCCGGCTTCAGCCGCCGGATCGCGCACGCCGTGCGAATGCCCTCGAGGAGCGGGACGTCCTCGCCGAGCGTCGCGACGTCGATGCAGGCGACGTCGATGTCGGCGACGGCGCTCACGCGCGCGGGATGTAGCCCTTCTCCTCGAGGAAGGAGATGACCTTGGCGACGCTCTGCTCCTCGCTGAGCTGGTGCGTCGGCAGCGTGAGCTCGGCCTTTTCCGGCGCCTCGTACGGCGCCGAGATGCCGGTGAACTCCTTGATCTGGCCGGCGCGAGCCTTGGCGTAGAGGCCCTTGACGTCGCGCTTCTCGCACTCCTCGACCGGGCAGTCGACGTGCACCTCGAGGAAGTCGCCCGCGCCCATCAGCGCGCGGACCTTGTCCCGATCCGCGCGATACGGCGAGATGAACGCGGTCAGCGCGACGAGCCCTGCGTCGTTGAACAGCTTCGCGACCTCGCCGATGCGGCGGATGTTCTCGGTGCGGTCCTCGGGCGAGAAGCCGAGGTTGGCGTTCAGGCCGTGGCGGATGTTGTCGCCGTCCAGGATGTAGGTGCGGACGCCGCGGTCCCACAGCGCCTTCTCGACGGCGACGGCGACCGTCGACTTGCCCGAGCCCGACAGGCCGGTGAACCACACGGTGAAACCCTTGTGGCCGTTGATCTTCTCGCGGTCGTCGCGGGTGACGTTACCCGCGTGCCAGACGATGTTGGTGGCCTTGCGCTCGGTCATTGCTGCGTCGTCCTTTCGGGGAGAGGGGGTGGGAACGGATTCGGATAGTCGTCCCCCGGAACCCTGTCAATTTGCGGACTTCTTCGTGCGCCTGGACGTGGTGGAGGGCGCCCTGGCATTCGCCTTGCCCTTGGCCTTGACCTGGCGCTGGACCTGCCTGGGCTTGCCGCCCGCCTCCTCTGCGGGCGCGGCCCCGCCGTCGAGACGGTCGGCGAGCGCCAGTACCGTGTCGATGTAGGAGTCCGAGCGATTGTAGTGCCAGATGACGCGCCGCTTCTCGGCGCGCGAGATGCCCGGCCGCCAGCCGTGCGACGCGAGGTAGTTGGCGCACGAGAAGATGGCGTCGTCGGCGTCGTACAGGCTGACGCGACCGTCGCCGTTGCCGTCCGCGCCGTAGCTCAGGTAGCTGCGTGGCAGGAATTGCGGCATGCCGAACGCGCCGGATCCCGAGCCGCGCAGCGCCAGCGGGTCCATGTCGAGCCGGTCGGACACCTGGAAGGTCGCGAGCACCTCCGGGTAGAAGGTGTTCTCGAGGTAGCGGCCGCGCTCGCGGGTACGCTCCTCGATCGCCGGATCGTAGCCGGTCTCGGTATGCCGCGTGATGTTGTCGCGCAGGTTCTCGGGTTCGTTCGCCATCGCGAGCCGCGCGAGGCGGAACAGCACCACCTCTTTTCCCGTGTTGCGCCCGCAGCCCGACTCGACGTGGATGATCGACGCGACCACGGTGGCCGGAACGCCGAAGCGCTCCTCCGCCTCCCGCAGCGCACGCTCGTGCGACGCCTTGCAGCGGCGGGCGAGGGCGACGCTCGCCGGCTGGGTGAAGCCGCGGTAGAGCGCGCTCGACTCGCGCGGGTAAAGGCTGAACTGCAGTCCGGTGAACGGCTCGACGCGCGGGTCGGTGAACACGCGGCGCACCTGCCGGGGATCGACGCCGTCGGCGACCAGCTTCTCGACGATGTAGTCCCAGCCGCGGTAGTTCGCGGCGAGCGGCTCGGGCTCGCGCTGCGCGTGCGCGTCGCCGGCACCGATCGGCGCCAGCGCGGCGAGCATCGCCAGGGCGATCGCGCGCAGGATGCGCCCGATCCGGTGGCCTGCTACCGCGCTGGATCTGCACCGCACCGCTGCCAACCTCGTTCCCCTCGCGTCCGCTCCCGGGAGCGCCGCGCTCACTCGAAGGCGTTGAGCCCCGTGATGTCGCGTCCCAGCGTCAGCCGGTGCACGTCCTCGGTTCCCTCGTAGGTGTTCACCGTCTCGAGGTTCAGCATGTGGCGGATGATCGGGTAGTCGTCGGTGATGCCGTTGGCCCCGAGGATGTCGCGCGCGACGCGTGCGATGCGCAGCGCCTGCGAGACGTTGTTCATCTTCGCGAGCGACACCTGCTCGGGGCGCATCTCGCCGGCGTCCTTGAGGCGCCCGAGGCGCCAGCACAGCAGCTGCGCCTTGGTGATCTCGGACAGCATGTCCACGAGCTTCGCCTGCACGAGCTGGTACCCGCCGATCGGCCGCTGGAACACGACGCGCGACTTCGCGTAGTCGAGGGCACTCTCGTAGCAGGCGATCGCGGCCCCGATCGCTCCCCAGGCGATGCCGTAGCGTGCCTGCGTCAAGCACATGAGCGGCGACTTGAGCCCGCGCGTGCCCGGCAGCAGGTTCTCCTCCGGGATGAAGCAGTCCTCGAGGATCAGCTCCGAGGTGATCGACGCGCGCAGGCTCCACTTGCCGTGCATGAGCGGCCGCGAGAGGCCCTTGCGCTCCTTCTCGACCAGGAAGCCGCGGATGACCTCGCTCCGCGCGTCGTTCTCGTCCTCGCGCAGCTTCGCCCACACCACCGCGCAGTCCGCGATGCTGCCGTTGGTGATCCAGCGCTTGGTGCCGTTGAGAACGAAGCCGCCGTCCGCGCGCTTCGCGCGCGTGATCATGCCGCCGGGATTCGAGCCGAAGTCGGGCTCGGTCAGGCCGAAGCAGCCGATGGCCTCGCCGCGCGCCATGCGCGGCAGCCAGTGCCTCTTCTGCGCGTCGGACCCGAAGGTGAGGATCGGGTACATGACGAGCGAGGACTGCACGCTCGCGAACGAGCGCAGCCCGGAGTCGCCGCGCTCCAGCTCCTGCGTCATGACGCCGTAGGCGACGCTGTTGAGCCCGGCGCCGCCGTACTCGGTCGGCACCGTCGGACCGAAGCAGCCCAGCTCCGCGATGCGCGGCGTGAGCTCTGTGGGGAAGGTCGCGTCGGCGAAGTGCTTGCGGACGAGCGGCAGGAACTCTTCGTCGACGAAGCGCCGGACGGTGTCGCGCACCGCGCGCTCCTCTGCGCTCAGAAGGTCTTCGACGGCGTAGAAGTCGCTGCGCGAGGCGGGCATGGGAGTTCACGTTACGGCCCCACGCCCGGGCGGTCAATTCTCTCGGGCGGTGCTGTCGGGCGGTGCGCGGGTGCAGCGCGTCGGCCGTCTTCGCGCGCTTCGTCCTCACCCGCCCTCGCCCGACACGCGGGCGGTATGCGTCGACGGCTTCTTCCCGGACGCCTCGAGATCCGGCGTCCACAGCTGCTGCAGGACCTTTCGCGTGGCGTCGTCGCGGTCCTTCGCATCGACGATCAGCTCGCCGACGTGGCTCTCGACGCTCGACGCGTCGACGGCCTTGACGGTGACTCGGAAGCGTTTGCGCGGCATGGCCCGAGTCCTACCATCCGCCGGCGCGCTTTGCCGGTCCGGGAGCGCTCCGCTAGAGCCGCGCCATGCCAGGGCGTCCGAGAACGGCCGCGTCGGGACGGACGTCCAGAGCGGCCTCGCCGACCACGACGGACGGCACGGGCAGGGCCTCCCATCTGACGCACGTGGACGAGGGCGGCCGCGCGCGGATGGTCGACGTGGGGGAGAAGCCGATCACGCAGCGCATCGCGGTGGCGCGAGGCACCGTCCGCATGCTGCCCGCGACCGCGGCGAAGATCGCGGCCAACACAGTCGCGAAGGGCGACGTTCTGGCCACGGCGCGCATCGCCGGGGTCATGGCGGCGAAGCGGACGGGCGAGCTGATCCCGCTCTGCCACCCGCTGCCGCTCGACTGGGTCGACGTTCGGCTCGACGTCGACGCGAAGCGCGGCGCGGTCGCGATCGAGGCCGAGGCGCACGTCACCGCGCGGACCGGGATCGAGATGGAGGCCCTCGCCGCGGTCAGCGTCGCGGCGCTGACCATCTACGACATGTGCAAGGCGATCGACCGCGGCATGGTCATCGAGGACGTGTGTCTGGTGCGCAAGAGCGGCGGCCGCAGCGGCGACTGGCTCCGACCGCAGGATCCATCCGCGCGCGCAGCGCGCGGCCGACCGAAGGGAGCGCGGGGAGTGGGCCCCACGCGGCCTCGCCGCGTGGGCGAGGGGGCGCGTGCCCCCTTGCGGGTGACCACCCGCGTGCCCCCTCGAGAAAAATGACGGACGCAACCGTCACGCTCAAGCCCGGCAAGGACGGCCCCGCGCGGGCTGGCCACCCGTGGATCTTCTCCGGCGCCATCGCGGAGATCGACGGCGAGGCGCGCGCCGGCGCGTTCGTGCGTGTACTCGCGTCCGGCGGGCAGGTGCTCGGCACCGGCACGTACAATCCGCGCGGCTCGATCGCGGTGCGGCTGCTCGCGCGGCAGGAGGTCGCTCTCGACCCGAGCTTCGTGCGCCACCGCATCGCCGACGCGTACGCACTGCGCGAAGCCGTCGGGATCACGCGCGACAACACCGCGTACCGGCTCGTGCACGGCGAGGGCGACTGGCTGCCCGGCGTCGTTGCCGACGTCTACGGGGACTTCGTGGTGCTCCAGATCCTCACCGCCGGCGCGGAGCGCCTGCGCCCGGCGATCCTCGCGGCCCTGCAGGAGGTCGTCGATCCGGAGGGCATCTTCGAGCGCAGCGCCGGCGGCGCGCGGCGCGAGGAGGGGCTGGGCGACCGGACGGACGTCGCGCAGGGCGCAGCACCGCCCGCGTACATCGAGGTGCGCGAGGGCGAGGCGCGCTGCCTGGTCGACGTGCGCGGTGGACAGAAGACCGGATTTTACGTCGACCAGCGCGACAATCGTGCGCTGGTCGGACGCCTCGCCGGCGGGCGGGACGTGCTGAACTGCTTCGCCTACACCGGCGGCTTCGCGGTCGCGGCCGGACGCGGCGGGGCACGTCGCGTGGTCTCGGTGGAGACCTCGGGCCCGGCGCTTCAGCTCGCACGCGAGAACTGGGCGCTGAACGGGCTCGGCGACGATCGCGCGGAGTGGCTCGCGCGCGACGTGTTCGACGTGCTGACGCCGCTCGCCGGCGCGCCCGAGGAGCAGCGCTTCGATGTCGTCGTGCTCGATCCGCCGCCGTTCGCGCGCCACCGCGCGGATCGCGACAAGGCGGTGCGCGCCTACCGCGACCTGAATCGGCGCGCCCTGCGGGCGCTGCGACCGGGCGGCCTGCTCGCAACGTTCACGTGCTCGGCGCACGTCTCGCGCGAGCTGTTCCTGCACGCGGTGGCGACGTCCGGGCAGCCGACCATGCGCCTGCAGGTGCTGGCTCAGCTCGGTGCGCCGGCGGACCACCCGGTGCTCGCAGCGCACCCGGAGGGCGAGTACCTGAGCGGGCTGCTGATCCGGGTGGCGCAGGGCTGAACGTCTCGTTGCGCTCGGGGAGCGGCGCGTTGCGAGACCCGTAGCGTGCCGTTGCGGTGCCCGACCGTGCAGGTCGCCACGCCCGACCCGAGCTCGTGGCACGACGTTCGCTCCGGCGGCGCACATGCTGCACGAGGCGACGAACGACGAGCGCCCGAACGAGAGGCTCGCGCGGGCCGGCATCGAGTCGCTGTCCGATGTCGAGCTGCTGGCGCTGCTCCTGCGGACGGGGCACCGCGGCGCGAGCGCGCTCGATCTGGCGCGACGTCTCTGCGCGAGGTACCCGCGCATCGCAGATCTTGCCGCCGCGACGCCCGACGAGGTCGCGGGATGCGCGGGCATCGGTCGGGCGCACGCCGCCGCGATCTGCGCCGCGATCGCGCTCGGACGCCGCGCCGACAGCCACGACCTCGAGCGCGGCGACCGCATCGGCGGCAGCGCCGACGTGTTCCGCCACTTCCACGCCCGGCTCGCGGGGCTCCGCCAGGAGCGCTTCCACGTCGTGATGCTCGACGGCAAGGGCCGGGTGATGCGCGATCTTCGCGTCTCCGAGGGCACGCTCACCGCGAGCCTGGTCCATCCCCGAGAGGTCTTCCGCGCGGCGATCCGGGAAGCCGCGGCATCGGTGATCCTCGTTCACAACCACCCGAGCGGTGACCCGACGCCCTCACCGGAGGACGTCGCGCTCACCACCCGCCTCCGTGCCGCGGGCGACCTCGTCGGTATCAAGGTGATCGATCACGTCGTCATCGGTCACCACCGCTACGCCAGCCTCGTCGACCTCGGCCAGATGTAGGAGCCACGCGCGCGCCGGAAGGGAGTACACGAGCGCTGTCCGCGCAAGGTGCGGCGCTTCCACCGCGCCGGGCACCGGCCCGTCCGCCGAAGCCCGAAGGGCGAGAGCGGCCGAGCCGTCAGGCGAGCCGGGGGAGTGAATCACCGCGGCTCTGCCGCGGTGAGAGAGGGGGACGCCGCCACCGCGCCCGGCACCGGCCCGTCCGCCGAAGCCCGAAGGGCGAGAGCGGCCGAGCCGTCAGGCGAGCCGGGGGAGTGAATCACCGCGGCTCGGGCGCGGTGAGAGAGGGTGGCGCCTCCACCGCGTCCGGCACCGGCCCCTTTGCCGAAGCCCGAAGGGCGAGAGCGGCCGAGCCGTCAGGCGAGCCGGGGGAGTGAATCACCGCGGCTCCGCCGCGGTGAGAGAGGGGGACAGAGTCCCCCTTTTTCAAAATGGCACGTCGTCCTCGCCCGGATCCGGGCGCCCGAAGTCGCCCATCGGCTCCATGTCGGGTACGTCGTCGCGACCGCGACCACCGCCCCCGCCGCCCTGAGCGCCGCCGAGGAAGCGCACGTCGCGTGCGACGATCTCGGTCACGTAGCGCTTGTTGCCGTCCTTGTCGTCGTACGAGCGGGTGCGGATCTCGCCCTCGACATACACTTCGCGGCCCTTGGCGAGGTACTTGGCACAGGTCTCTGCCTGCGGTCCCCACACCACGATGCGGTGCCACTCGGTCTGCTTCTGGCGCTGGCCTTCACGGTCCTTCCAGACCGAGTCGGTGGCGATGTTGAAGTTTGCCACGGCACGGCCGCTCGGGATGAACCGCAGCTCGGGGTCGCCGCCCAGACGGCCGACGATGATCGCCTTGTTCACTGACATCGCGTGGACCTCCCTGAAAGCCGAGTCACGGCGCGCGACCGCGCGGCCCCGCCCCCTCGGCTGTTCGCGTTACACCGACCGGGCCCGTCGAGCAACGTCGTCAAGCGAATTCCGGCCGGTGACGTTACCAACTTCCGTGCCAGGGGCCGTGCCCGCGGCTGCGTTGACTTCGCCGGGGGGGGGCCGTAGCCTTCACGCCTTGGTGTTCCGGTTGTGTCGTGGTGCGTCGCTGCGGGGCGGGGAGGTCGAATGAGCTCTCCGGTGCGCATCATTCCGCTGGGCGGTCTCGGCGAGGTCGGCCTCAACATGATGCTGATCGAGATCGACGGCGCCGCGATCGCGATCGACTGCGGCGTCCTCTTCCCGGAGCGCCCCGGGCTCGGCATCGACCTGCTGCTGCCCGACGTGACCTACCTGCGCGAGCGTCCCGGGCTGCTGCGCGGCGTCGTCCTGACGCACGGCCACGAGGACCACATCGGCGCGCTGCCGCGGCTCCTCGAGGAGATGGCGGTGCCGGTCTTCGGACCGCGTCTCGCGGTCGCGCTCGCGACCGAGAAGCTGCGCCGCGCGAAGATCAGCGTGCCGCTCGAGACGATCACGCCGGGCACGAGCTTCGCGGTCGGGCCGTTCACCATCGAGCCGATCCACATGACGCACTCGATCGTCGACGCGTGCGCGCTCGCGATCACCACGCCGGTCGGGACGATCCTGCACTCCGGCGACTTCAAGCTCGACCCCAACCCGATCGACGGCCGCGCGGCCGACGTCGCGCGCCTCGCGGCATGGGGCGAGCGCGGCGTCCTGGCGCTGCTCTCGGACTCGACCAACGTCGAGCACGAGGGCGAGTGCGGCTCCGAGAGCGAGGTAGGGCCGCGGATGACCGAGCTCGTGCGTAGCTCCGAAGGCCGGGTACTGGTCACCACCTTCGCCTCGCACCTGCACCGCATCCAGCAGGTGATCGACGCGAGCGAGGCCTGCGGGCGGCGCATCGCGGTCGCGGGCCGTGGCTTCGAGGACTCGACTCGCCTCGCCGGCGAGCTCGGCTACCTGCGCTTCCCGACCGGTGGGCTGATCACCGTCGAGGAAGCCTGCCGCATGCCGGCGCACGAGACGACCGTGCTGATCTCGGGCTCGCAGGGCGAGCCGACCTCGGCGCTGGCGCGGCTGTCGGACGGCCAGTTCAAGCAGCTCACGCTGGCGCCCGGCGATGCGGTCATCCTGTCGTCGCGCGTGATCCCGGGCAACGAGCGCAGCGTGCACGCGCTGCTGAACCGCCTGGCAAAGCGCGGCGCCATCGTGCACGCGGGCGAGCGGGCGCAGGTGCACGTCTCCGGGCACGCCTACCGCGACGAGCTGCGCGAGATGATCCGCCTCACGAAGCCGAAGTACTTCGTGCCCGTGCACGGCGAGTACCGCCAGCTCGACGAGCACCGCCGCCTCGCGATCGAGATGGGGATGCCGCCCGACCGCTGCTTCCTGATCGAGGACGGCGACGTGCTTGAGATCGCCGACACCGGGCCGCGCCGCGGCGAGCGCGTGGTCGCGGGGCGCGTGCTGGTCGACGGGTCGGGCGAGGGCGAGGTCGGGCTCGAGGTCCTGCGCGACCGGCGGCACCTGTCCGAGGACGGCTTCGTCGTGGCCGTGGTGGCGATCCACCAGCAGACCGGCGAGATCACGCAGGGGCCGGAGATCATCACGCGCGGGGTCCTCGGCGAGAACGAGGGCCCGGAGGTCCTCGACGACGCCAAGTCGGCGGTGCTAGACAAGCTGCGCGAGATCACGCCCGAGTCGCGAGCCGATCTGCTCGAGGTCGAGGACGAGGTTCGCAGGGTCTTGAAGAAGTACTTCTCGCGCTCGCGCGGGAAGCGTCCGCTGATCGTGCCGCACATCTTCGAGATGTGAGCCGCGTTCGGCGTCGGATCGGGGCGGAAGAAGGGGATGGGCCACCACGGGGTGGCGGGGAGGAGGGCCGGCGCCACGCCCAGGCGGCGTCGGGCTCGAGGTGAGGACGCGGAGATGGCGCGGCAGCAGGTCGCCCGACAAGGCGAGTCGTTCCACACCCTGCGGCGGGAGGCCGGCGCGGTCGGGCTTGCGGTCGTCGGGCTGATCGTCGCGCTCGCGATCGTCACCTACGTGCCCGAGACCGGCCAGAGCCTGGTCGGCCCGGCGGGCGCCGGCGTCGCCGAGCTTCTCGGCCAGCTCCTCGGCCGCGCGTCGTACGCGATCCCGCTCGGGCTGCTCTCGTGGAGCGTCCTCGCCTTTCTGGGCAGGACCCCCGAGGTGTCGATGCCGCACCTCGCCGCGGGCGCCGGCGCCCTGGTCGCGAGCGCGATCCTGGCGCACCTCACGATCGCGTCCGGGGAGGGAAGCGTTTCCTGGCAGGCACGCGAGGCTGGCGGGCTGCTCGGGGGGTTCCTCGGCACCGTGCTCGCCGACGCCTTCGGGGTCGCTGGTGCATGGGTGATCGTCCTCGCGGTGTTCCTGGTCCTCCTCGCGATCGCGACCGGACAGTCACTGCGCGATCTCGGAGCGACGGGCGCGGGCCGCAGTGCCGAGCTCGCCAGGAAGGGCGCCGGCTGGGTTGGCGAACGGATGGCGCGTCGCCGTCCGTTCGAGCTCTCCGAGGAGGACGTGATCGAGATCGCTCCGGCCCCGCTGGTCAACGGCCGTGCGAACGGTGCCGCGCGCCCAGTGCTGCCGCGCCGTGACTCCGCCGAGGCGCGTCCGCCGGTCGTCGTGCAGCAGACGCCGCCGTCGGCGGCCGGGCGCCCGCTGCGGCGCCGCCAGGTCGAGATGCCGTTCTCGAGCGAAAGCGCGTACTGCCTGCCCGACATGTCGTACCTCGACGACCCGCCGGCCAAGCCGACGATCATCGACCACGAGGCGCTGATCGCAAGCTCGCGGGTGCTCGAGACCAAGCTCGGGACCTTCGAGGTCCTGGGCAAGGTGCGCGAGATCCATCCCGGACCGGTCATCACGACCTACGAGTTCGAGCCCGCTCCGGGCATCAAGGTGAACCGGATCGTCACGCTCGCGGACGATCTCGCCATGGCGATGAGCGCCCTCAGCGTGCGCATCCTCGCACCGATCCCCGGCAAGTCGGTGGTCGGCATCGAGGTCTCGAACAAGACGCGCGAGAAGGTGCTGATCCGCGAGATCGTCGATTCGGACGCGTTTCGCGAGTCGCCGTCGGTGCTGACGCTCGCGCTGGGCAAGGACACCAAGGGCAACCCGGTCGTCGGGGACCTGGCACGCATGCCGCATCTGCTGGTCGCGGGCGCCACCGGGACCGGCAAGTCGGTGTTCCTGAACAGCTTGCTGTCGAGCATCCTGATGCGCGCGACGCCGCGCGACGTCCGCCTGGTACTGATCGATCCCAAGATGCTCGAGCTTGCGACCTACGAGCAGATCCCGCACCTGCTGGTGCCCGTCATCACCGAGGCGCGCGCCGCCGTGACCGTGCTGAACAACCTCGTCAAGGAGATGAACGACCGCTACGCGATCCTCAAGGACAAGGGCGTCCGTAACCTCGAGACCTACAACCGCCTGATCGCGGAGGAGGCCGGCAAGCGCGAGGTGATCGAGCTCGCCGACGACGGTGAGGACGACGTCGAGGACGACGAGGACGAGGTGCCGACGCCGGGGCCGGCGCCGATCGTGCACCAGCACATGCCACGCCTCGTCGTGATCATCGACGAGCTCGCGGACCTCATCATGACCCGGCGCGACGTCGAGCAGCCGATCACGATGCTCGCGGCGAAGGCGCGGGCCGCGGGCATCCACATGGTGGTCGCGACGCAGCGCCCGTCGGTGGACGTGATCACCGGACTCATCAAGGCCAACTTCCCGTCGCGCATCTCGTTCAAGGTCGCGGGTGCCGTGAACTCGCGCACGATCCTCGACGCGATCGGCGCCGAACGTCTGCTCGGCAACGGCGACATGCTGTTCATGGCACCCGACGCGTCCAAGGTGCAGCGCCTGCACGGCGCCTTCATCTCGGACGCCGAGATCCAGAACATCACCGACTACGTCCGCAAACAGGAGCCGCAGCGCTACCAGATGGACCTGCTGCAGGACGAGGAGGACGAGGTCGAGGCGGGCGACGCCGGCGCCGGCGAAGAGGAGTACGACGCGATGTACGACGACGCGGTGCGCATCGTCACCGAGTCCGGCAAGGCGTCGATCAGCTACGTGCAGCGGCGGCTGCAGGTCGGCTACAATCGCGCCGCCCGGATGATCGAGTGCATGGAGCGCGAGGGCGTGGTAAGCACCGCAGATCATCGGGGCGCGCGGGAAGTCCTCGCGCCGAAACAGGAATAGCAGCGATCCTCGTGCAAATGCCGTCGCCGGGACGCCTCCGGGCGTGCCTCGGCCTCCTTCTGCTTCTGCTGGCGATCCCGGGCCAGGGCCGCGCCGCATCTGCGACCGACGTCGTTCGCAAGGTCCAGGAGCGCTACGACCAGACCCAGAACTTCGCCGCCGATTTCACGCAGGAGATGCGCATCGAAGCCGGTGGCCAGGTCATCCAGTCCACCGGCAGGGTCTGGTTTCGCCGCCCCGGCCGGATGCGGTGGGAGTACGTGACTCCCGAGACGCAGACGATCATCGCCGACGGTCAGACCCTCTGGATCGTCCAGCCGGCCGACAACCAGGCCCTGAAGGCACCGCTGCAGAACGCGTTCGAGTCGCGCACGCCGGTCTCGTTCCTGCTGGGCGTGGCGCGGATCGAGCAGGACTTCCGCGCGACGCTGCTCTCGCCCGGCGACGACGGGAAGCTCCGCCTCCAGCTCGACCCTGCAAAGGCGGAAGAGGGCTCGCTGGGTGCCCTGATCCTCGACGTCGACCCTGCAACGTACGACGTCGCCGCCGCGACGATCCACGACCCGCTCGGCAACACCACACGGGTGGTTCTCGTCGACGTGAAGCGCAACGGCGCCGTCGACGAGTCGCTATTCCGATTCGAGCGCCCGCAGGGCATGGACGTCATCGAGGCGCCCACCCAGCGCGGCGCCTGAGCAAGCGGAGGAGAGAACGGTGCCCTCGTTCGACGTGGTCTCGACGGTCGACATGCAGGAGGTCAGCAACGCCCTGCAGCAGACACGGAAGGAAGTCGAGCAGCGCTACGACTTCAAGGGCTCGAAGACCGAGATCGAGCAGGAGAAGAACGTCATCAAGATCACCTCGGAGAGCGACTTCAAGGTGAAGGCGGTGGTCGACGTCCTGCAGTCGAAGCTGATCAAGCGCAACATCAACCTGAAGTCGCTCGAGTACGGCAAGATCGAGCCGGCGGCGGGTGGTGCCGCGCGTCAGCTGATCACCATTCAGCAGGGGCTCGACACCGACGCGGCTCGCGAGGTCGTCAAGCTGATCAAGGACAGCAAGATCAAGGTGCAGGCACAGGTGCAGGACGACCAGGTGCGCGTCACGGGCAAGAAGCGTGACGACTTGCAGGCCGTGATCCAGGCGCTGCGCGCGGCCGACTTTCGCCGTCCGCTGCAGTTCGTGAACATGCGCGACTGAGCGCGCGCAGCGGCGCCCGACGACGATGAAGCACCGGGAAGAGCCAGCGGCCGAGGCGAGGAAGGTCCACTTCCTGTCGCTGGGCTGCCCGAAGAACCTGGTCGACGGCGAGGTCATGCAGGGCATGCTCGTCGAGGCCGGACACGAGCTGGTCTACGACCCGGCGCAGGCCGACGTGCTCGTGGTCAATACCTGCAGCTTCATCGACGAGGCCAAGGAAGAGTCGATCGACGCGATCCTCGACCTGTCGCGCTACAAGCAGGACGGTCGCGCGAGCCGCCTGATCGTCACCGGCTGCCTCGCCGAGCGCTACGGCACCGTGCTGCGCGAGAGCATGCCCGAGGTCGACGTCTTCGTCGGTACCGGCGACTTCCTGGCGCTGCCGAAGTTGCTCACGGCGGACGCACCGCGCCCGACGTACGTCGGGGCTCAGCACGTGCTGCCGCCGGGCGATGCGCCGCGCATCCAGGCGACGCCGTTCTACACCTCGTTCCTGAAGATCGCGGAAGGCTGCAACCGCACCTGCTCGTTCTGCATCATCCCGAAGATCCGCGGGCGACAGGAGAGCCGCGGCATCGCGTCGCTCGTCGAGGAGGCTCGCCGGCTCGCCGACTCGGGGGTTCGCGAGCTGAGCCTGATCGCGCAGGACCTGACCAGCTACGGGTCCGACCGCGCCGACGGCGCGAACCTGACGCGTCTCCTCGAAGCGTTGCTCGAGGTCGACGGCATCGCGTGGTTCCGGCTGCTCTACATGTACCCGCAGCACGTGACCGACGAGCTGCTGCGGCTGGTCGCCCGGGAAGAGCGCATCTGCTCGTACCTCGACATGCCGCTGCAGCACGGCAGCGACCGCATGCTGCGCGCCATGCGCCGCGGTACCGTCGGAGCCGGACGCCGGCTCCGGGAGCTGATCGCGCGCATCCGCGACCGCGTCCCGGGGGTCGTCCTGAGGTCGTCGTTCATCGTCGGCTTCCCCGGCGAGACCGACGAGGACTTCGCCGAGCTGCTCGACTTTCTCGAGGAGAGCCGCTTCGAGCGCGTCGGCGTGTTCCGCTACTCGCACGAGGAGGGCACGGCGGCGCACACGCTTGCCGGGCAGGTGCCGGAGAAGACCAAGGAGGCGCGGCGCGCGCGGGCGATGAAGCTGCAGGCGCGGATCGCGCGCGCGGCGAACCTGACCCGGGTGGGGGAGGAGATGGCGGTGCTCGTCTGCGGGCAGCTGGACAACGGGCAGTGGTACGGCCGCACGCAGGGGCAGGCGGCGGACATCGACGGCGTCGTGCTGCTGCGCGGGCGCCGCGAGTGGGAGGTGGGGACGATCATGCCCGTGAAGATCACGCGTGCGAGCACGTACGACCTCGAGGCGGCGCCGCTGTCGCAGTCGTCGACGGGCAAGTCGACGTCGTCGCGCTGAAGCATCTGGCGCAATTCTGCGTCGATGGCACGATCGCAGCGTGTCGTGATGCGTTCGCCGCGCGACGGATCGCCGTCGGTCCGAACGTGGCGAGACAAGAGTTGACACAACCACGCGGGGTCCTTAACCTCCGCCGCGCCGGCGACGATCCGACTTGCCAGGTGGAATCGGACGACATGAGAAAGGCTTTCCTGAAGACGGCTCGCGAATCGCTGCTCACCATGCGCAAGCAGGTGGGTGCGGACATCGAGAACGAGACCAAGTCGAGCCGCGAGGGCCAGAAGGACGAGGGCATGGATGCCTACGATCTGGCCAGCGAGGAGCGCGATCGCGACATCAGCCTGATTCTCTCGGATCGCGACCGCGCCAAGCTGCAGGCGATCGACGAGGCCCTCGAGCGCATCAACGCGGGCTCCTATGGCATCTGCGAGGCCTGCGAGCTCGACATCGCCGAGGAGCGCCTGAAGGCGCTGCCGTTCACCCGCCTCTGCATCAGCTGCCAGGCCGAGCAGGAGCGCGAGGCCAAGCAGCAGCGCCGCATAGACGACGACCGCGGCTACCGCCGCTTCGCGGTCGGCGAGACCGACGAAGAGGCCGGCTGAGCCTCGGGCGCGCGCCGAGGTGCGCGCCGACCTGACGGCGATCTTCGCGGCCGCGCTCGCGGCCGTCGACCCCTGCCGGCTGCTCACCGCCCGGCTGACGAGGCGAGCCGACCGCCTCCGCATCGATCTCGGCCCCGGTGCGCTCTGGCGGCCCGTGTCGCGCATCCGTGTTCTGGGAGCGGGGAAGGCAGCCGCCGCGATGGCGCGCGCGTTGGCGGAGGTCTTGCCGGAGGCGTCCGGCGTGGTGATCGCGCCGCGACCTGCCCGGGGTGGGGCGGATGCGGCCCGCGCGGGCCGCATCCGGATCCTGTACGGGGACCACCCGGTTCCGAGCCGCGCGACCTTCGCGTCGACCGCGGCTCTGCTCCGGGCACTCGACCGCTTCCCGGCGGACGCGACGGTCCTCTTCCTCCTCAGCGGTGGTGCGTCCGCGTTGCTCGCGGCGCCGGCCCGCGGTCTGACAAGGGCCGACAAGGTGGCCCTCGGGCGCCACCTGCTGCGCTGCGGCGCCCCGATCGAGGTCATGAACGCCATTCGCAAGCACGTGTCTGCAGTGAAGGGCGGCCGGCTCGCGCTGCGCGCGGCCCCGCGGGAGGTGGTGACGCTCGCGCTGTCGGACGTGCCGGGCGACGACCTGGCGACGATCGGATCCGGCCCGACGGTCGCCGATCCCACGACTTTCGCGCAGGCCGCGCGCCACCTGCGGAACGCCGCTCAGGCCGGGCAGCCTGCGCCGGAGAGGGTGCTGCGCTACCTCGAGGCCGGTGTCCGCGGGCGCGTCGACGAGACGCCAGGCAACGGCGATCCTCGGCTGCGGCGCGCGCGCGCGTTCGTGATCGGCGGCAACGCCACGGCGCTCGAAGCGGCCCGCCGCTCGGCGACGTCGCTCGGATATGCCGTGCGCGGGCGGCGCGAGCGTCTCGAGGGCGAGGCCGCCGACTGTGCCCGGCGGCTGATTGGCCGTTTGCCGCGGGCGCCACGGGTCCCGACCTGCATTCTCGCGGGTGGAGAGACGTTCGTGACCGCCGCCGGCTCCACGGGGGCAGGCGGGCGCTGCCAGGAGATGGCCCTCGCGGCGGCTCGGGGCCTGGTTGGCACGGGCTGGACGGTGCTGTTCGCTGGCACGGACGGCCGCGACGGGCGGACAGCCGCGGCCGGCGCCTTCTCGGACGGAACCACCCTCGCTCGGGCCGGCCGTCGCGCGGTCGACCGCGCGCTCCGGCGCCACGACTCGCACCCGTTGCTGCGCGAGCTTGGCGACGTCGTCAGGACCGGTCCGACCGGGACCAACGTGATGGACGTCGTGGTCGCCCTCCACCCTGGTGCGGGTCGCACCCGCCGGCTCGCGGGAGGGGGGGCGTGAGACGCTGTTATGCGCGGGGCCGCGTCGCGTCGGCCACGTAAGCGGATATTGACAGTTTTTTTTGATTCTACTATGGTCCGCGGCAGTTGAGCCACACAAACACCATGTCATCCGCGCCGGAACCGCCGTCCAGGGCGGTCGCCCCCAGCAGGCGGCGTTCGGTTGGTGGGTGGTGAGACCCTCTTCTCACCGTAGCGTCCGCCAGGTGGTCCCCTCTTCATGAATCACGATTCCCTCGATCCCCACGAGGTTGCCGATCTCGCCGAGGAGTACGCTCTCGGCAAGGTGGCCTCGGTCACCCCCGCTCCCGTCGCCTGGTCCCGGCGCGGCAATCACCAGACCAACCTCCTTCTCGATGCGTCGCGCGGCAAGGTGATCGTGCGCTTTGACGAGGTGAAGGGCGAGCTCGACGTGAAGCGGGAGATCGACCTCCTGCTCTACCTGCGCAAGCACGGGTTCCCGTGCCCGCAGCCGCTCGCCGATCGCAAGGGCCGCCACTACCGCGAGGCACGCGGCGCTTGCATGATCGTCTACAAAAACATCGACGGGAAGCGCCCGAACGTCGACCTGCTCACGATCTCGCAGATCGAGAGCATCGGTCGCGCGCTCGCGGACCTGCACGTTCTCGGCAAGGGGTACAAGAAGGGGATCGACAACCGCTTCAGCTTCGAGCGCGTCGCCGACGTCTACGGCGAGATCCGCGGCAAGCTGCCGAGCTACTTCAAGAAGATCACGCGCACCCTCGACGAAGAGGTCGAGTATCTGGGGAGCTACCTCGAGGGAAAGCTGCCCAAGGGCGTGATCAACGGTGACCTGTTCGAGGAAAACGTGCTGCTGAAGGGCGACAAGCTCGTCGGCATGCTCGACTTCGAGGCCGCCTGCCGCGGCAAGTTCATCTTCGATCTCGCAACTGCGGTGAACGCGGTCTGCTTCACCGACGGCAAGTATGACCTGAAGCGCTTCGAGGCGCTGATCGCCGGCTACGAGTCGGTGCGCACGCTCTCGCTCGCGGAGTGGGACGCCTTCCCGAACGAGCTCCGCTTCTCGGCGCTGCGGTTCACGGTGACGCGGCTGCGCGACGTGCTTTCGCTGCCGGACTCCGAGCTCGGCCTCGCGGCGATCACCGAGGAGCGCGGGGCACCGGTCTTGAAGGCCGAGGGGGTGAACGGCTCCGACGATCGCGTCCGGGCCGCACGGGCCTTCCAGGAATTCTTCGATCGCCTGTCGATCCTGCGCCGCGAGCGCGACGGTGGCATGGAGCCGATGCTGCTCGCGATGGCCACCGGGTACGACTACCGCAAGTACCAGAAGGTGAAGGCGGTCGAGAAGAAGGGTAGCAAGTAGGGCGTGGAGCCCTACGTCAAAGCGATCCTCGACGAGCTCGGCGAAGACCCGGAGCGCGAAGGGCTGCTGAAGACGCCCGCTCGCGTCGCTCGAGCGCTTCGCGAGCTCACCCGCGGCTACAAGCAGGACCCCGAGGCGATCATCAACGGAGCCCTCTTCACCGAGGACTACTCCGAGATGATCGTCATGAAGGACGTCGACTTCTACTCGATGTGCGAGCACCACATGCTGCCGTTCTTCGGCAAGGCGCACATCGCATACCTGCCCAAGGGCAGGATCGTCGGCATCTCGAAGCTCGCGCGTCTCGTGGACGTCTTCGCGCGCCGCCTGCAGGTCCAGGAGCGCATGACGACACAGGTCGCGCAGCTCCTCATGGAGAAGCTCGCGCCCGAGGGAGTCGCAGTGGTGGTCGAGGCCGAGCACCTCTGCATGCGCATGCGCGGCGTCGAGAAGCAGAACTCCTACGTCGTCACCAGCGCGATGCTGGGCGTGTTCCGTGAGAACCAGGAGACGCGAGACGAGTTCATGACGCTGATCGGACACCGCCGGCGGAGCTGACTGCCGGCGGGCAACCTCGGCGCAGAACCCGGCCCACCGCGGCGTGAGCTCGGCACAAAACCTGGCCCACCGCGGCGTGAGCTCAGGTCAGAACTTGGCCCACCACGGCGTGATGGTGTTGCCGCGGTCGGCGACGGCGACGTTGTAGCGGTCGAGTAGCGTGCCCTGCGCGCGGTCGAGTGCCGCGAGCGAGGTGTTGTAGTCGATGACCGCCTGGATCTCCGAGAGCCGCGCGCGTGCCACCTGTTCCTGGAAGAGCAGCAGGTCGGTCGTCGTCACCATGCCGACGTCGTAGCGCTTGGTCTGGTTGCGCAGGTTCTCCTCGCTGAGCTCGCGGGCGACGCGCGTCTGGTCGATGCGCTGCAGGTTCGAGATCACGTCGCCGACGGTCTGTCCGACGTCCAGGGCGACCTCCGACACCGTCTGTCGGTAGCTGAACAGCGCCTGCTGCTCCTGGATCCTGCTCTGCGTGACCGCGGACTCCGCCGCCGCGTTGCCGATCGGGATCTCGATGCGCACGCCGCCCTGGTACGAGTAGGTCTGGCCCTCGAACATGCGACCGAGGGCGTCCGAGTACGAGCCGCCGAACGGGCTCACGAGGACCACGGACGGGTCGTCCGGGCTCACCACGGGTCTCGGGTTGCCGCTCAGCGAGTTGATTCCGTACGCGCCGTAGAGGTCGAGTCTCGGCAGCAGCTGGTTCTTGTTGAGCGCGACGTTGAGCTCGTTGGTCTTGAGAGACAGGCGAGCCGCGAGGATCTCGTAGCGCTTCTCCATCGCGATCGAGAGCGAGCGCTCGTAGTCGGGATGGACGCGATCGACCATCGGGCGGTCCACCGGCTCCACCGGACGCGGGAACGCTCTCGGGTCGCCCCCGTTCGGAACGAACACCACCTGGCGCAGCGTGCGCCGCGCCTGGTTGAACGCGTTGGTCGCGACGATGACCTCTTCCTCGCGGCGGGCGGCCTCGGCCTCGCTCTCCTTGATCGCGACCGGAGGAAGAACGCCGACGTCCACGCGGACCTGGTTGTCGCGGACGGTCTGCCGCGCGAGCTCCAGCGAGCTCTCCAGCACGGTCAGCTGCTCGGTGAGGCGCACCACGTTCCAGTACGCCGTCACCACCTGCGCGATGAAGCTCGCGACGTTCGCGCGGTACTGCTCGATCGCGGCGTCGGTTGCGGCCTCCGCGATGCGGATGTTGAGGCGAGAGAAGTAGAGGCCGAAGCCGCGCAGCAGCGGCTGGTTGAGGCTCAGCAACGCCTCGGGGGTGTACTGCGGGGACAGGCTCTGGAACACGGAGTCCGTGGTGAGCCGGTTGTTCAGCCAGTCGAGCCGCAGCGTCGCGCCCGACAGCAGGCGCTTCCGGCCGAAGAAGTCCCAGTTGCGATTGCTCGTCCCGAGCAGGGTCGCACCCTGCAGGACGGACCCGGCCGGCACCTTGCGACTATCGAGATTGAGGTCGCTGCCGAGCACGGGATCGAAGTCGGCCTGTGCTGCCAGGATGCCCGCGTTCTGGATTGCCGGTGTGAGCGATTGGCTGATGAGCCCGGGGTTGTTCTGCACCGCGGCCAGCACCGCCTCGCGCAGCGTGAGCCGCGCCGGCGTGACGGCGAACACCGAGCCGACGTCCGGCGCGCCCGGGAGCGGGCCGACGGGCGGCTCGTACTGCGCGCGCAGCGTTTCCCAGATGGAAGGAACGCGCTCCGCCTCCGCGAGCACCTCGGCGCTCGCGCCGGGCACCGTGTCGTCCCGGGTCACCGCGAGCACCTCGGCTTCGGGGGCCCCAGCGGCCGGGGGAAGCGCTGCGTGATCCGCGTCCTCCGCGATCGCGACGGTGGCGGTGCCTGCGACGTGGAAGGTCAGCGTGACGGCGGCGGCGAGTGCCCGTGCCGCTCGCGCACGCATCGTGGAACCGCGCACCATTCATGCGGGTATCGACAGCGCCAAAAGTTGTCAACTCGCCGCGACGCACGTTTCTCCGGTCGTGGGCGGCGTTCGACCCGCGCGCGCGCAGGGCGCCGGGAGTGCGGACACGCGCATCCCGGCCGCGGAACGATTGCTCCTGCCGATCTCAGTGGTACCGTCAGCCCGATGGCTTCAGGACCCCGGAAGAAGTATCTGCTCGCGCCTGGCCCCACGCCCGTCCCGGCCGAGGTGCTGCTGCGCATGGCCGCGCCCACGATCCACCACCGGACGCCCGAGTTCGAAGCGATCGTCGCGACCGTTCGCGACCAGCTCAAGCAGGTCTGGCAGACCTCGCAGGACGTCGTCACGCTGGCATCCTCGGGTACCGGCGCGATGGAGGCGTCGATCGTGAACACGCTGTCGCCGGGCGACGCCATCCTGTGCGTCAACGGCGGCAAGTTCGGCGAGCGCTGGATGAAGATGGGGAAGACGTTCGGACTGAACGTCGAGGAGCTCAAGGTCGAGTGGGGCAAGGCGGTCGATCCCGCGGCGATCGAGGCGGCGCTGAAGAAGCGCCCCGAGATCCGCGCGGTGCTCGTTCAGGCGAGCGAGACGTCGACCACCGTTCTGCACCCGGTCGAGCAGATCGCGAGCGTCACCCGAGCGCGCGACACGCTGCTCATGGTCGACGGCATCACCGCGGTCGGCGTCACCGACATGCCGATGGACCGCTGGGGCATCGACGTGCTGGTGTCCGGCTCGCAGAAGGCGTTCATGCTCCCGCCGGGCCTCGCCTTCATCGCGTTCTCCGAGCGCGCCTGGAAGGCCACCGAGTCGGCAAAGCTGCCGCGCTTCTACTTCGATCTCCGGCGCGAGCGGGACAACCTGCACAAGAACACCACGGCGTACACGCCCGCGATCAACCTGATCTACGGCCTGAACCAGGCGCTCGACATGATCCTAGCCGAGGGGCTGCCGAACCTGTTCGCGCGCTTCGCGCGCCTGGGCGACGCGATGCGCGCCGGCGTGCGTGCGATGGGGCTCGAGCTGGTCGCGCCGGACGCGCCGAGCCCGGCGGTGACCGGCGTGTTCACACCGGCCGGAATCGACAGCGGCGCGCTGCAGAAGTACCTGCGCAACCAGCTCGGCGTCGAGGTTGCGGGCGGGCAGGACCAGTTCAAGGGGAAAATCCTGCGCCTCGCGCATCTCGGCTTCAGCGACACCTTCGACATCGTGACCTGCATCGCGGCGCTCGAGTTCGGGCTCGCAAAGTTCCAGCACGACGTCCCGTTCGGCCGCGGCGTCGGCGCCGCGCAGGCCGTTCTCGCCACCGGGCTGCCCGCGGCCGTCGCGAAGTCCTGATCGGTCCAACATCATGCCCTATCGCGTTCTGATTTCGGAGGATCTTGCGCCGGAAGGTCTCGCCATCCTGCGTGCGGAGAAGGACATCGAGGTCGTCGAGCGCCCGCCGCTCAAGGGCCCCGAGCTGGCGAAGGAGATCGGCGACTTCGACGCGCTGATCGTGCGCAGCGGTGCGAAGGTCACGGCCGAGGTCATCGCCGCGGCGACCCGGCTCAAGGTGATCGGCCGAGCGGGCATCGGCGTGGACAACATCGACGTCCCGGCCGCCACCCGGCGCGGCATCGTGGTGATGAACACCCCGGGCGGGAACAACGTCACGACCGCCGAGCACGCGATCTCGCTGATGCTGTCATGCGCGCGCTTCATCCCGCAGGCGAACGCTTCGCTGCGCGCCGGCAAGTGGGAGCGCTCCAAGTTCACCGGCACCGAGGTCACCGGCAAGACCCTCGGCGTGATCGGGCTCGGCAACATCGGTCGGATCGTCGCCGACCGCGCGCTCGGCCTGCAGATGAAGGTCGTCGCGTACGACCCGTTCGTCACCGAGGAGACCAAGCCGATGCAGGTCGAGCTGGTCTCGCTCGACGAGCTGTACGGACGTGCCGACTTCGTGTCCGTGCACGTTCCGCTCACCAACGAGACCCGCGGGCTCATCGACGCCGCGGCGATCGCGAAGATGAAGAAGGGCGTGCGCATCGTGAACTGCGCGCGTGGCGGCATCGTCGACGAACAGGCCGTCGCCGACGCCATCGCCTCGGGTCAGGTCGCGGGCGCCGCGTTCGACGTGTTCTCGCAGGAGCCGCCCGACGCGAGCAACCCGGTGATGCAGCTCCCGACGGTCGTTGCCACGCCCCATCTCGGCGCATCGACCGGCGAGGCACAGACCAACGTCGCGATCGCGATCGCCGAGCAGGTGTCGGCGTTCCTGCTGCGCGGCTCGATCTCCGCTGCGGTGAACATGCCCGCGATGACTCCCGAGCAGCGCGAGCACCTGGGACCCTTCCTGATCCTCGGCGAGAAGCTGGGATCGCTGGTGGCGCAGCTCGGCACGAAAGACGGAGCAAAGGCCAGCGCACCCGTCGAGGTCGAGATCGAGTACCGCGGCGACGTGGCGGACTTCGGCACCAAGACGGTCAGCGCAGCGATCCTGCGCGGGTTGCTCGTGCCGATGCTCGGCAGCGAGCTGAACTACGTGAGTGCGCCGGTCGCAGCGCGAGAGCGCGGCATCGACGTCCGGGAGACCGTGTCGACGGCGGCGAGCGACTTTCGCAACCGCGTCGCGGTGAAGGTCCGGTTCGCGGCGGGCGTCACGCACGAGGTCGCAGGTGCGGTCTTCGGCCGCAGCACCATGCGGCTGGTCAAGCTCAACGACTTCTTCCTCGAAGCCGTGCCCGACGGGCACATTCTGATGCTGCACAACCGTGACGTTCCGGGAGTGGTCGGCCGCGTCGGCACCCTGCTCGGGCAGCACGGCGTGAACATCGCCGGCCTCGAGCTGGGCCGCGAGAAGGTCGGTGGCCAGGCGGTGTCGCTCTTCCACGTCGACGATCCCGTCCCCGAGGCGGTGCTCGCCGAGCTGCGGAAGGCCCCGGAGATCATCTCCGCGGCGTTGATTCACCTCGAGTAGCAGGGCGGAGGTTCCGGTGTCGGCACTGGTGATCGTCGGCGCGCAGTGGGGCGACGAGGGCAAGGGGAAGGTCGTCGACCTGTTCGCGGCGCATGCGGACGTGGTCGCCCGCTTCCAGGGCGGCAACAACGCGGGCCACACGCTCGTGGTCGGTGACGCGCGCGAGCGGACGGTCGTGCACCTGATCCCGGCGGGCGTGCTGCACCGGCAGACGACCTGCGTGATCGGCAACGGCGTGGTGATCGACCCGTCGGTGCTGTGCGGTGAGATCGACGATCTGCGCGCCCGCGGCTATCTGACCGATCCGGCGCAGCTCCTCATCGACGAGCGGGCGCACCTCATCCTGCCCGTTCACAAGAAGCTCGACGTCGCTCGCGAGGAGCGGCTCGGCGACAAGAAGATCGGTACGACGGGCCGCGGCATCGGGCCCTGCTACGAGGACAAGATGGCGCGTCGCGGGCTGCGCGTCGTCGACCTCTTCGACGCGGAGTACTTCCGCGAGCGCGCAGCGCGTCTGCTCGAGGGGCGGAACGTCGAGCTTGCACAGGTCTACGGCTGGCCGGCGATCGACCTCGACGATCTGTGCCGGGAGTTCGCGACCTACGCGGAGCGCCTGCGCCCGCACGTGACCGACACGGCCCTCTACGTCCACGAGCAGCTCGCCGCCGGGAAGCGGGTGCTCTTCGAAGGCGCCCACGGCACGATGCTCGACATCGACCACGGAACGTACCCTTACGTGACGTCGTCGAACATCGTCACCGGCGCGGTCGGCACCGGTGCGGGGATCCCGCCACGCACCGTCAATCGCGTGATCGGCATCTCTAAGGCCTACACGACGCGCGTCGGTGGCGGTCCGTTTCCCACCGAGCTGCACGACGAGGTCGGGGCGAAGCTCCGCGAGGTCGGCGACGAGTTCGGCTCGACCACCGGCCGGCCGCGGCGCTGCGGCTGGTTCGACGCGGTGGTGGTCCGCCAGGCGGCGCGCCTTTCGGGGATGTCGGGGCTCGCGATCACCAAGCTCGACGTCCTCTCCTGCTTGCCGAAGCTGAAGATCGCCGTCGCCTACGAGGTCGACGGACAGCGGCTGGAGACGGTTCCGGCGGGCGCGAGGAAGTTCGCGTCGGCGCGCCCGGTGTACGAGGAGATGGACGGCTGGGCCGAGGATCTCGGGCAGGCCCGCCGCTTCGAGGACCTGCCGTCCGCGGCGCGGAAGTACATCTCGCGCATCGAGGAGCTGACGGCGACGCCGGTGACGCTGATCTCGGTCGGCGCCGAGCGCGAGGAGACGATCCTGCTGCGCGATCCGTTTCTCCTCTAGGGGCGAGGGCGGCGCGAGTGCCCCGCGGCCGCGACCGGGGGCAGACAGGCGGATCGCCGCCTCGCAAGGCGCGCCCGTCGTTGACCATCGCGCGGGGGACGGATAGGCGTCCGTGTGGTGTCTGCGGCGCTGGTGACCAAGAACCTTCGCCGGTCGTACGACGGTCGCGAGGCGGTGCGGGGGGTGTCGCTCGAAGTGAACGAGGGCGAGATCTTCGGGATCCTCGGTCCGAACGGCGCCGGCAAGACGACAACGCTGTCGATGATCTCGACGCGCATCTGGCCGACCGGCGGCGACGCGTGGGTCTTCGGCAAGCACGTCGTCAAGGACGTGCATGCGGCCCGCCGCCTCCTCAACGTGGCGCCACAGGAGGAGGCGCTCTATCCGACGCTCACCGGGCAGGAGAACCTCGAGTTCTTCGCGCGCCTCTACGGGGTGCCGAAGGCGGAGCGCGGGCGCCGCGTGGCCGACGCGCTCGAGGGCGTGGAGCTCACCAGCCGCAAGGACGACATCGTGCAGAGCTACTCGGGCGGCATGCGGCGCCGGCTGAACCTCGGCTGTGCGCTGGTGAGCGCGCCGCGCCTGGTCCTGCTCGACGAGCCCACCGTCGGGGTCGATCCGCAGTCGCGCGTGCACATCTTCGAGGCGGTGCGGAAGCTTCGCACCCAGGGCGTGACGATCCTCTACACGACGCACTACCTCGCGGAAGCCGAAGATCTCTGCGACCGCATTGCCATCATGGACGAGGGGAACATCGTCGCACTCGGGACCGTGCCCGAGCTGCTCGGGCTCTCGAAGACCAGCGAGGTGATCGAGCTCCGGTTGCGCCCGCCCGCGGAGCGCGTGGAGGGACTGCAGGCCGTCGAGGGGGTGCAGCGCGTCGAGCAGAGCGGTCCGCTGCTGCGCCTCTACACGTCGCGTGCCGAGGAGCTGCTGCCGCGTCTGTGGAGCGAGCCTGCGCTCGAGGGAAGGATCGTGCAGGTCCGGGTATCGCCGGTGTCGCTCGAGACGATCTTCATCGAGCTCACCGGCAAGGACTTGAGGGACGAGTGAGCCACTCCGGAACGGAACGAGGCGCGCGTCGCGCGACGCGGATGCAGCGCGCGGCTGCGGCGCTGATCGCCTGCGCGGCGCTCGCGGTGACGCTGCCGCACGCGGCACGGGCGCAGGCCGGCTCGCCGCTGGCGAAGGTCAAGGCGACCCTGACGAAGTCGAACCAGATCGTCACGGGACCCGGTGACCACAACTCGAAGCTCGCCGAGCTCAAGACCCTGCTCCGCAGCTTTCTCGACACCGACGCGCTCGGCCGCAGATCGCTGGGCAAGCACCTCGACGGCAAGTCGCCCGGTCAGGTTCGGACCTTCCTCGATCTCTTCCGCGAGCTCTTCATCCGTACCTACGTGCAACGGCTGCTGCTGTTCGACGCTCCGGACTTCGAGTACGGCGAGGAGAAGATCACCGGGAATGCCGCGACGGTCGATACCTGGATCGTCACGCCGCGGGACAAGTTCTCCGCCGACTACCGTCTGGAGAAGAAGTCCGAAGGCTGGGTGGCGACCGACATCCTGATCGAGGACGTGAGTCTCGCGGACAACTTCAGGTCGCAGTTCGACAAGGCGCTCGCGAAGGGCTCGTGGGACGAGCTCATCACGCGGCTGACGAACAAGCTCGAGAAGAAGCCGGACGCGACGGTCGATTGATGTTCGGTACGGCTTCGCCGCCCGCGAAAGACGAACCGTGAAGCGAGTTTCCGACTGAACGGCCCA
This sequence comes from Deltaproteobacteria bacterium, assembly GCA_016874715.1. Taxonomy (GTDB): domain Bacteria; phylum Desulfobacterota; class Binatia; order UBA12015; family UBA12015; genus VGTK01. Next base: position 40,884 of record VGTK01000016.1, read on the forward strand.
TGGTAGCGGTCTTCCTCAAGGACCTGCGGATCATCCTGCGCGATCGCTGGGCTCTGCTGTTCTTCGTCCTGGTGCCCATCGTGGTGATCTCGATCATCGCGAGTGCTCTCTTCGACAGCGACGAGGGGCCGAAGCTCATGGTGCCGGTGGTGAACGAGGACCAGGGTCCCGTCGCGACGGCCTTCCTGAAGCTCCTCGGCAAGCACGCCGAGGTCGCCGAGATGTCACGGGCAGACGCCGAGCACGTTGTGCGCGACCAGAATCGCGCGCCCGCGGCGATCGTGTTTCCCGACGGCATGAGCAAGGGCTACCTGCAGGGCAAGACGTCGCAGATCACGCTGCTCACCGACCCCGCGCAGGCGGTGGACCTGCAGACCGTCAAGGTCCTGCTTCTCCTCATGGACAAGGAAGCAGCGGCGCTCGCGGATCCGCTGGAAGAGGAGCGCATCGCGCTGCAGGAGCAGAACCTCACCGGCAACCGGATCTCGGTCACGTCCTTCGAGCAGAACGTTCCCGGCTTCTCCATCATGTTCGTGCTGCTCGCGGTCGTGTTCGCGACCGCGATGGGACTGCACGACGAGCGTGACTGGGGCACGCTGCCGCGCCTCCTGGTCGCACCCGCCGGCTTCACCTGGATGCTGCTCGGAAAGCTCGGTGCCCGCTTCGTGATGGGCGTGGTGCAGATGCTGATCCTCTTCCTGTGGGGGTACTTCTTCTTCGAGGTTTCGCTCGGTACCTCGGCCGTCGCGTTCCTGCTGCTGACCTGTGCGGTGGTATTCGTCTGCGTGGCGCTCGGGCTCGTCGTCGCCGGCATCGCGCGCACCCGCGAGCAGACGCAGCCGATGAGCCTCGCAGTCGTGATGGCGTTCTCGGCGCTGGGCGGCCTCTGGTGGCCGCAGTCGATCACGCCGGACTGGATGCGCGCCGTCGCACCGGCGGTCTTCACCACATGGGCCATGCGTGGCATGAACGACCTCGTGCTGCGCAGCCGTGGCCTTTCCGCGATGGTCGAGCCCGTCACGGCGCTGGTGCTCTACGGGCTCGTACTGCTCGTGATCGGCATCCGGCTGTTCCGGACGCGGCACAGCGCGCGGTGAGCGTCCCGGCGGCAGATCGGGCGGGGCGCAGCGCCCTCTGCCGAATGGCCTCGACGGCAGCGTGCGCGCTCGCCGTGGCGTCGCTGGTCGGTGCGCGCGTCGCACGCTCGGACGAGCTGCTGTCGGCACCGGTGGTGCCGGTCCCCGCGGCGGCCGAGCAGGGGCCGGCGCAGGTATCCGGCGTCGCGCGCGCTCCCGTGAAGCCTGCAAAGCTCGGGCTGGACGAGTTCGTGCAGCGCGCCCTGCAGGCGGCACCGGAGCTCGAGGTGGCGCGCTGGGACGTTGCGGCGCGCCAGGCGAAGCTCGACGAGGCGAAGGCGTCGCGGTACCTGCCGCAGTTCGAGGCCCTGAACCTCATCGGGCTCGCACCGATCTACACGGGTACGGTCCTCGCACCGGAGACCACCGTCGATAACCGGGCCTTCGGGCCGTTCACGAGCGTCGAGGTGAGCCTCGTGCAGCCGCTCTACACCTGGGGCAAGCTCACGGCCGGCGTCAACGCGGCGACGCACGCGGTCGAATCCGAGATCGCGGCCAGCGAGGGGATCGCCGCCGACGTCGAGATGCAGGTCAAGATGCTCTACTGGAACGTGCTGCTGGCGCGCTCCGTCGAGGGCGTTCTGGTGGAGTCCCGCGACGCGTTCCAGACCGCGCTCGAGACCGCAACCGAGCGGCGCGCAGGCGGCGACTCCGAGATCACCGAGCTCGACATCCTGTACCTCAGGGTCGCGCTCGCGGAGATCGCGAAGGAGGTCCCCAAGGTGCAGAGCGGGGCGCAGGGGGCTCTCGAGGCGTTGCGGCTCGTATCCGGTGCCGACCGGAAGGACCCGCTCGACGTCAGGGAGCGTCTGCTCGATCCCGTGCGGGTGCGGATCGAGCCGCTCGAGCACTATACCGGGCAGCTGTACGACAAGAGTCCGCAGTGGAAGCAGGTCGACGCCGGAGTCGCGGCGAAGGCCGAAGAGCTCAAGACCGTCGAGGCGGACTTCTTCCCGGTCTTCTTCCTCACCGGCAGCTTCGCCTACAGCTACGCCCCGCGCAACGACCGCCAGCTGAACCCGTTCGCCTGGGACCAGTTCAACTATCAGCGCGGGCCCGGCGGCGTGTTCGGCATTCGCTGGCCGCTCAACTTCCACATCACCGCGGCGAAGGTGGACGCGAAGCGCGCCGAGCTCGGCAAGCTCGAGAGCCAGCGCCGGCAAGCGCACGACGGTCTCGCGCTGCAGCTCGAGCAGGCCTACGCGAAGGTGGTCGGGAGCCGGGCCGCGCTCGACAAGCTCGAGGACGGCCGTAAGGCCGGCCGCGCGATCCTCACGCTGTCGGTGACCAACTTCGACATCGGCATCGGGGACGCGAAGGAGATCATGCAGGGCCTCTCGAGCTACGCGCAGGTGTCGGGCCACTACTACGAGGCGGTGCGCGACTACAATCTCGCGGTGGCGACGCTCGAGCGGGTGAGCGGCATCGCCGTCGAACCGTCGCCGAAGCCCTGACCGGGCACGCGCTCGCGGCGACTCCGCCGACCGGGCCTCGAGCGCCGCTCGGACGCAGATCAGCGGCTGATCGCCCGCACCAGCGCGAGGCCGGCGACGACGCCGACGACGAGGAGCGCCCACGCGCCGAAGCTCACCGCAGAGCCTCGCGCGCGGCACGCACCCGCGGGCCGGCTTCAGACGCCAAGGATGCTGAGTCCGGCATCGAGGTAGAGGACCTGTCCGGTGACGCCGGCACCCGCCGGACCGCAGAGTGCGACCGCCAGCTCGCCGACGTCGCCCTGGCTCACGTTTCGGCGGAGCGGTGCGCGCGCCTCGGCGACGCGGAGTATGTCGCGGAAGCCGTTGATTCCCGCGGCCGAGAGGGTCTTGATCGGTCCCGCGCTGATCGCGTTCACGCGGATGCCGGCCGGCCCGACGTCGGCCGCGAGGTAGCGCATGGACGCCTCGAGCGCCGCCTTGGCGACGCCCATCACGTTGTAGTTCGGAAAGACGCGCTCGCTGCCGGCGAAGGTCAGCGTGAGGATCGTGCCGCCGTTTTTCATGCGTGGCCCGGCCGCGCGGGTCAGCGCGACGAGCGAGTAGGCGCTCACGTCGAGCGCCAGGCGGAAGCCGTCACGGCCGGTGTCGACGAAGCGGCCGGAGAGGTCCTCGCGGTTGGCGAAGGCGACCGCGTGGACCAGAACGTCGAGGCCGCCCCAGACCCGATCCAGCTCGGCGAACAGCGCATCGATCTGCGCGTCGTCGGTGACGTCGCACGGCGCGATCACGTCCGCGTGCACGCTCTCCGCGAGCGGCCGCACCCGCCGCTCCAGCGACTCGCCGAGGAAGGTGAACGCGAGGCGTGCGCCCTCGCGCGAAAGACCCTGGGCGATCCCCCACGCGATGCTGCGCTCGTTCGCGACGCCGACCACCAGCGCGCGCTTCCCCTCCAGCGACCCCATGCGGGCTTATCGCAACCCCCTGCGGCCGATTCAACCCGAAGGGGCGCGACCGACGCAGGGCGCGCGCCGGGGGCCTGGTTCCGCGACCGCGCGGCCGACCGAAGGGCGTGCGGGGAGTGGGGCGCCGTCAAGCTTGGCTTGACGGCTCGAGGGGGTGCAGGTGCCTTCGAGCCATCACTTCGGCACCTTGCGCCGGCCGTCCTTCGCGCGACGCTCGGTTCCGAGCTGCTCCGGTCGCGGGACGGTCGCGTTGTAGCCGGCGCCCGGCTTGCTGCGCGTGAGCTCGATGTCCTTCGGCGTCTCGTAGAAGTACTTGCCCTTGCGCGTGTACCCGCTGCCGCCGCGCTTGCTCGGCCCGGGGTCCGGGATCAGCGCGCTCGAGCGCAGCGGCTTGCGCTGGTCGGGCTCGGGGACCGCGGGCCGGGACATCGTTCGTCCACCGAGCGGCCTCTCGCGCTGCGTGCGCAGGCGCTTCGGATCGTAGATGCGGCCACCGTCGCCGCCCGACTGCGATCGCGAGACCTCGACGCTGGATACCAGCAGCGCCAGCGAGACGGCGGCGGTGAAGAGAACACGGAGGATACGGATGCGGATCATCGGTGTGCACCCAAGTCTGCCACGCCGGTATCGGCTGCGCCATTCGAAGAAGTCGATCCGGTGACGCCTAGCGCCGCGACGCTGGCCGAGCCGGCGTCGACCGCGGGGCTGGTCTCGCCCTGCGCCGACGGCTGGCGGAGGCTCAGGTCGTCATCGGCCCAGCTTGTGCCACCGAGAACGCCATCGCCTCCGTCGGGGTCGACGTAAATGGGGTCGAGCTTCAGGAAGGGCGGGCCGTTCTGGACGATCACCGGAGGCGTATCGTCGTTCAGGTCGCTGTCGTTCAGGTAGAGCAGGAGGTGGTCGAGCGTGACGGTCTTCGTGCCGCGCGCGAACACGGCTGCGCCGCCGTTCCAGGACAGGATGCTGTCGTGCAGGTGAACCGTCGCGCCGAGCGAGCGCACGCCGCGGCCGCCGTTCTCGTGGACGGTGAGGAAGCTCAGCTCGGCGTCCGCCTTGCGGAGGAAGAGGCCGGATCCGGCGTTCGCGTAGACGTCGCAGTCGCGGATCTCGAGCCGCTTCGCCCGCCGGGTCGCGATGCCGCTCGATGCGGCACCAGTGACGATGCAGCCGCGGATCGAGACGTCGTCGGCGAGGTCCGCAAAGATGCCCTCCTCGGCGGTATTGGTGACGGCGACGTCTCGCAGCACGAGGCCGTCCCCGGCGTTCATCGCGAACACGCCGCGCTTGCCGCCGTCGATCCAGAGGTTCTCGACGCGGACGCGTGCGGCCTTCACGCGCAAGGCGTCGGACGCGACCGGCACGGTCACGCGTACCGCCGATGGATCGCTGCCCTGGCCGATCAGCGACAGATCGTCGGCGTTCACCGCCAGCGACGCGGTCTCGGCGTACACGCCCGGCTCGACGAGCAGCATGTCTCCGGCCACCGCCTGGGTCAGCGCGTGGCCGATGGTCTGCCACGGCGTGGTCGGCGAGGCCGCCTGGGCGCGCGTCCGCGAGTCGTCGCCGGTCGCGGCGTCGATGTAGAGGGCCGTCGCGGCCGGCGAGGGCGACGGAGTCGGGCTCGCGGTCGGGGTGGGCGAGGGTGTCGGGGTGGGCGAGGGTGTCGGCGTTGCCGTCGGCGTCGGCGTCGGCGACGGGGTGGGGGTCGGCGTCGGCGTCGGCGACGGGGTGGGGGTCGGCGTCGGCGTCGGCGACGGAGTGGGGGTCGGCGTCGGAGTGGGCGACGGAGTGGGAGTCGGCGTGGCCGTCGGCGTCGGCGACGGCGTGGGCGTCGGCGCGCCGGGGAGTGGCGGCGAGGGCAGGGCCCGGCTCGACGCCGCGTAGTGGAAGCCCAGGTCGGCGGCGCCCTCGTCGGCAGCCCCGCTGGTTGCGGTGGTCCCGCTGATGCCCAGCGCCGCAGCGCTCGCCGAGCCGAAGTCCACCGCGTCGCTCTGGGCTCCTTGCCCGGCCGCCGTCTGCGACAGGCGGAAGTCGTCGTCGGCCCAGTTCGCGCCGCCACGCACTCCGTCGTTGCCGGCCGGGTTGATGAAGCGTGGGTCGCGCACGACGTTGCCCGTGCAGCCGGCGCAGAAGACGTAGCTCGGTGGGTCGAGCAGCGTGCCCATCCCGGAGAAGCCGTTGTGCAGGAGAAGCGCGCCCGCGGTGGTGACCGCGAGCCCGACGCCGCCGGTGCCGGCGATCACGTTGTCTCGCACCTCGCCGATCGCATTGGCGAGGCGGATGTTGCCGGTGCCGTTGAACGCGACGGAATTCTCCGCGACCAGGTTCCCGTTCGAGACCGGAACGACCTCGCTGCCGACCGGCGTGTTGTCGAGGTGGATGCCCCACTCGGTGTTGTCGTAGAGCAGGTTGTTGCGCACGACCGCGTTGGTCGCCTTGCGCAGCGCGACGCCCGCACCGCCCGATCCGGCGACCACGTTGCTGTCGAGCGTCACGGTGTCCAGCGAAGCCGCGCGGATGCCGTCCTGCGCCGCGTCGATCACCGCGCAGTTGCGCACCGTGATCTCGTCGGACCCGGCGATCGCAGAGATCCCGGTGTTCGCGTCGCGCACGATGAAGCCGTCGATGGTGACGCCGTGGCGCTCCACCGTGATGCCGTTCTGGCCCGCCGGCGGACTGATCGTCACCGTCCCGGGCTGCTGTGCCATGAGGGTGGCGTCGACGTCCTGCACCTGGAGCGACTGGGTGTAGCTGCCGGGCAGGACGACGACGGTGTCGCCCTTGCCGATCTTCCGCAGCGCCTTGCCGATGGTCTGCCACGGCGTGGCGATGTTGCGCGCCGTGGCGGAGGTGCGTGCGTCGTCGCCGTTGGGGCCGACGTAGTAGGTGTGCGTCACGTTCATCGTCGGCGTCGCGAACGCGGGCGGCGTGCCCGCCGCCGGGGCGCCGTAGTGGAAGCCGATGTCGGCGATGCCGTCGTCGGCGACGTCGCTGGTGCGGGTGGCGCCGCCGATGTCACGGGTCGCGACGTCGCCGGAGCCTGCGTTGACCACCGGGCTGTCGAACTGGCCGCCGGAGTCGAACTGCTCGAGGCGGAAGTCGTCGTCGGTCCAGCCGCTGCCGCCGAGGATGCCGTCGGTGCCGGCGGCCTCCTCGTAGCGCGGGTTCTTGCCGACGTTCGCCCAGATGAAGATCGTGCTCGCGAACTGCGACTCCTTGTCGCGGTCGCGCCCGTTCGCCGAGAAGTTGTTGTGGTGCGCGAGGATGTCCTGCCCCGCGAGGTAGAGCGCCAGGTCGATCGTGCCGGTCAGGTTGTTGTCGCGCACCTCGCCGCTGGCGTTCAGCAGGCGCACGCCGTTCCCGTTCTGGTGGATCGTGTTGAACGCGACGACGTTGCCGGTCGAGGTCGCGAAGCCGTCGGCGTCGATCGACACGGCCCAGCCCGCGTTGGCGTAGATCAGGTTGTTGCGCAGGTAGACGTTCTTCGTGCGCGGCAGGAGGACGCCGTAGGTGCCGGCACCGGTCACGGTGGAGCGGTCGATGACGACTCCGTCGCTCTGCCGGATGCGGATTCCGACGGTGGCCGGACTCACGACCACCACGCCATCGATGCGGATGCGGTCGGCCATCGCCGCAGTGATGCCGAGCGCGCCGCCCTGCACGACGAGGTTCGAGATGCGAGCATCGGTGAGGCCGTTGACGTTGATCCCCGACATCTCGACCGGCGGTGCGATCACCGTCGTGCCGGGCGCGCCGGCACCGCGGAGCGTGAGCGCGTGCCGCGTGAAGTCCGCCTGCCCGGCATAGGTGCCGGGCGCGAGCACGATCACGTCACCCGCCGACACCGCGTTCATGGCGCGGCCGATCGTCTGCCACGGCGTCGACGGCGAGCGTGCCTGGACGAGGCCGTGCGCGTTCGACCCGGTCACCGGGTCGACGTAGTACGTCTGCCCGCTGCCC
>VGTK01000017.1 GCA_016874715.1 Deltaproteobacteria bacterium
CCGGCGGGCCGTGCGCGGCGATCTCGGCGCGCGCGGGGCAACGCGGCCCGGCGCGGCGCGCGTGCGCTGGCGGGCGTCGTACGCGCCCGGCGGGGGCGCCTCGATGGTCCGGTCGCGATGGCCGGGTGGCCCTCGCGAAATCCGTCAAGGGCTGCACGCACAAAAAATGCTGCCCGACCAGGAAGGGCGGGTGGCGACATCACGACAACCGAGCGGAGTCTCGGCGATCGCATCGCGGAATCAGAACGAGTCCCGCAGCGTCCCCCGCTCCGCCGCGACGACCACGCTCGTATCGATCAGCGTCCCCACGGCGAGGGCTCGGCCGGTGGCTGCTCGCGGGTGATGCGATCGAGGTCGTCCGCGAACGCCTCGTCGATCGTCCGCTGATCCGGCGGGCGGCGGACGCTCATCGCGCGTACATCGCGCCCGCGCACATCCCGACCGGCAGATCGAGGATCGACAGCACCCCCGGCTTCGCCGCGCACACCGCCGGAATCGCGTTCAGCACGCGCAGCGCCGTCGCGACGAGGCCGCCCTCGTTGTGGTCGCCGCTCTCGCCGTTCATCTGCAGCTCGCAGAGGAACGACGGGTTGCCCCGGATGTCGACGCGGTAGCCGCCGTGCTGCGCGAGCTTCGGCCATTGCGGTGCAACGTCGTCGCGCAGCCGGGTCACGTGCTCGAGAACGATCTTCGGCTTGCCGCCGACGATCGCCTGCACCTCGAAGCGCAGCCCCGCCTGCGTGCCCTTCGGGACTTCACCCGCGGGGATGCGGAACGTCGTCTCCGCGGCGGCCTTCTCGTGCGTCTCGCGGATCTCCTCGACCTCGACGCCGAGCGCCGCGGCGATCACCCGGACGACGGCACCCCACGCCATCGTCAGCACGCCGGGGATCAGGATCAGCGGCTGGTGATCGAGCGGCGCAGCAAAGCCCATGGTGTCGAACAGCACCGTGCCCTGGTCGTAGGTGTCGTAGTTGAGGATCTCCATCACGCGCACGGAGTCGACGCGCTGGCACGCGCCGAGCAGCGTGATCGGCAGCGCGTCGTTGGCGAAGCCGGGGTCGATGCCGGAGGTGAAGCACGAGGTGTTGCCCTTGCGGCAGGCGGCTTCGAGCTTCGCGACCGACTTCGGGTCCGCCGCAGGCGGGTAGATCAGCGACACGACCGAGGTCGAGACGACGTTCTTGCCGGCTTCCAGCATGCGGCACATGTCGTCGATGGCCTCGGCGGGCCGGAGGTCGCCGGTCGCGGTGTACGACACGCAGTCGGCGTCGAGCTTCAGCAGCGCGTCCGCGTCGCTGGTCGCCTCGACGCCGCAGGGCGGCAGGCCGCACAGCTCGCCGGCGTCGCGGCCGACCTTGTCCTGGCCGTGCACCCAGAGGCCGACGAGCTCCAGGTCCGGACGCTGCAGGATGGCCCGCAGGGCCATCTTCCCGACGTTGCCGGTGCTCCACTGGATGACGCGATGACGACGCATTCCGGCGGTCTATCCCACACCGCGCGCCGTTGACAACGCGTCACGAGGGCCGGGGCCGCCCGGACGCACGGGACGCGAGCGTGCGGTCGGGGCTCGCGTGACCCGTGTAACGGCTGCTATATCCCGCCGATCACCCCGAGGAGGTTCTGTCGTGCACACCGAGCTTTGCGATCGTCTGGGGATCGAGTTGCCCATCTTCGCCTTCACCCACTGCCGCGACGTCGTGGTCGCGGTGTCGCGCAACGGCGGCTTCGGCGTGCTGGGCGCGGTCGGCTTCTCGCCCGAGCAGCTCGAGGTCGAGCTCAAGTGGATCGACGAGCACATCGGCGACAAGCCGTACGGCGTCGACATCGTCATCCCCGGAAAATACGAGGGCATGGGCGAGATGGACCCGGCGAAGCTCGAGGCGACGCTGCTCGCCGCGATCCCGGCGCAGCACCGGCAGTTCGCCGCGAAGCTGCTCACCGAGGCGGGCGTGCCCGAGCTGCCGCCCGAGGAGCGCCACCACCAGCTGCTCGGCTGGACCGCCGCCACCGCGAGCCCGCAGGTCGACGTGGCACTCAAGCACGAGAAGGTGCGCCTGATCGCCAACGCGCTCGGCACGCCGCCGGAGGACGTCATCGAGCGCGTGCACGAGTCGGGACGCCTCGTCGCCGCGCTGTGCGGCAGCCCGCGGCAGGCGCTCGCGCACAAGAAGGCAGGCGTCGACATCATCATCGCGCAGGGCACCGAGGGCGGCGGCCACACCGGCGAGATCGGCAGCCTGGTCCTGTGGCCGCAGGTGATCGACGCGGTCGCGCCGACTCCCGTGCTCGCGGCGGGCGGCATCGGTAGCGGACGCCAGATCGCGTCGGCGCTCGCCGTCGGCGCGGCGGGCGTGTGGACGGGCTCGCTGTGGCTCGCGGTGGACGAAGCGGAGGCGCCGCCGGCGCAGCGGCAGTCGTACTTCGACGCGACCAGCAAGGACACGGTGCGCTCGCGCTCGGTCACCGGCAAGCCGTGCCGCATGCTGAAGAACGAGTGGACCGAGGCGTGGGAGAAGCCCGAGTCACCCGGCTACCTGCCGATGCCGCTGCAGGGCATGGTCACGATGGACATGATCACGCGCACGCACCGCTACGCCGACAAGGCGCAGAAGGTCGCGTTCAATCCGGTCGGCCAGGTGGTCGGCATGATCAACGAGTCGCGCTCGGTGCGCGCGGTCATCCAGGACCTGGTCGCGGACTACGTGGCCTCGGTCGAGCGCCTGCAGAACCTGATGCCGGGCTGATCCGCGCTCGGTCGGAGCCGGACGTGCTACGGGCGGACTCCCCACGGGGGTCCGCCCGTTCGCGTCTCGTGCCCCGCGTTCGCCATGGCGCCCGGGGGTGTACCGCGCGGTCGCGTGCGTGCGATGAACACGCCGTGCCGGCTCCCTCCTCCGTGGTCGGCGAAGCCGATGCGGACGTCAGAAGACCTCGGCAGCCTCGCCGGTGCGGCAGTGCTCGAGGTAGCGCGCGAGGTGCTCGCGCCGGAAGCGCTCGACGTCCCACGGCGTGTCGTCGAGCAGGTGCGCGTATGCCGGCGGCACGACGTAGACCTGCGCCGACCGCGCTCCCTCGGCGGCGGCGACGCGCAGGACGCGCCGCTGGTAGCTCTCGCCCTCGAAGCGGTCGAGGCGGGTGAGGGCGTCGTCGTCGACGTCGAGCCACAGCACACCGTCGATCGATGCGGACGCCGCCTCGCGCGCCCCCGGATAGACGGCGCCGCGCACGCAGACGCGCTCCCAGCCGTCGAGGCGGGCCGGAACGCTCGCGTGGCGCGCGCCGGCGACCGCCTCCATCACCTCGGCGAACAGCAGAGTGCCGTAGGTGAAGACGTGCGCGCTCACGCCAGTCCGTACTTGGGGAACGGTCCGAAGAAGCCGTGCTCGTGCAGCCCGAATCCGGTCTTGCCAGTACCGACGATCTCGAAGCGCGCGGCGTGGTCGACGATGCCGAACCAGCCCCAGGTCGCGAGCTCCTGCATCGTCCATTCCTTCCCCTGCACGACGAGCTTCCCCTGGTACATGCCGTGCCGCCAGTCGCTGTCCATGCCGTAGCCGGTGCCGACCGCGACGAAGCAGTGCGTGAGCGGCGTGACCTTGATGGAGAACGGGCCGCCGGGCGCCTTCGGGAAGTGCAGCGTGGACGGGGCGAGGATCATGCGCGCGCCGCCCTCGACCAGCGTGTGCTCGTACGCGGGCTCGCCGAGCCACTCCGGCTCGCGCTTCGGGTCGTTCCACACCCGGATCGCCTCGGACAGCGTGCGCTTCCCGTCGGGCTCCTCCTGGACCATGTAGAGCAGCGAGTGGTCGTCGAACTGCATCGGCGCGTAGTTCCACATGCCGACCATCTGCCCCTCGCCCTGACGGATGCCCGGCGGCTCCGCCTCGCCGACCGGACGCACGCCCCACGAGCGGTCGCGCGTGCCCCTCCAGCGGTCGGGCGTGACGGCGAACTTCTCGCCCTTCACCTCGAGCGTGCCCTCCCACGTCCCGGTCTGGAAGAAGCGCTGCGTGTCGAACAGCACGCGGCCGTGCTTGCGGATGTACTGCCGCGGCTCGAGGAAGGCGTCGATCGCGGCGTTCCAGACGAGGTCGTACGCGATGCCGTGCTCGGTGGGCTCGAGGACGAAGCGCAGCTTCTTCAGCGGCTCGATCACCTCGATGCGGAACGGTCCCACCGAGGTGTCCATGCGGTCGCCGAGCTCCTTCGAGGCGCGCACCACGACGTGCGCGTCGCCGCGCCGCACGACCGCGAACGCGTCCTGCACGGCGAGGTTCGGGTACTGGCCCATCCCCATGACCATGAACAGCTCGTCGCTCGAGCCGTGCAGGTTGAAGTAGTAGCGGTCGTAGAAGTTGCGATCGCTGGTGCCGGCGTGGCGAATGACCTCGGAGACCTGGTGCAGAGGATAGTCGTCCATCCTGGAGAGCATCGAGCGGGCATACGGGCGGCGGGGCCGTGCTGTCAATTCGTGGCGACGCGCGATGCCGCGGTGCGCGCGTCGTCGCGCGCACCCTCGCGTGCTCGGGTCAGGGCGGGCACGCCCCGGGAAGCAGCGTCCCCCCGTTGATCGCACACAGCTGGGCGATCGCGGCCGGATCCGGCGAGCCGAAGTACTCGCTGGTGCCGATCGCGCCGCCTCCGACCGAGCAGCACGTCACGGCCGCTCCGCATTGCGCGCTGGCGCATCGCAGGGGCGTCCACGTTCCGCTCTGGCCTTCGCAGAAGCTGCGGAAGGCGTCGGCGAGTGGCGACCCCGAGGGGCCCGTGACGCCGCCGTTGCAGCTGCCCAGCTCGGGATGGTTCACCTCGCAGCAAGCCCAGCCGTCGGCCGAGGGCGCCGGCGATCCCGTGGGAGCCGGCGTCATGCTCGGTGCCGGCGTCGGCGTGGCCGCCGGGGCCGTGACGGCTGCGACCGTGCTTGCGACGAAGGCGCCCGTCGCGGCTCCGAAGGCCGCAGCATCGACGCTCGCGGTGCACCCACCGCGGGCATCGACCCGCGCGAACGCGTCTGCCAGGGCATCCTGTACGCGCCTGTCGCAGGCGACATCGCTCGCGGCGCGCCGCACGGCAGCCGCGCGGCAGCGGAGCTTGCCCACGAACGCGCGCGACACCGAGCGGACCTTGCTGCGCGCGCAGCGCAGCGACGCCTCGGTCGGCGGGCCGAGCGGCGGCAGCGCAGGTGGGGCGAACGTCGCGACGGCTCCGGCGACCCAGGAGTCGAGCGCGAAGCCGAGGCGCGCGGCGCCGAGGCTGCTGGCGCAGCCACCCTTTGACTGCGCGCGCGCGAAGGCATCCGCGAGACGCGTCTGCGCGCGCTCGAGGCAGGCGGCCGCGGACGTCGAGCCACGCAGCACCTCGTCCGCGTGACAGCGGAGCTTCGCCGCGGTCGCCCCGGCGACCGCGCGGACCTTCGCCGCGCCGCAGCGGACGGCGGGGCCGGTGGCGGCAAGGACGTGCGCCCCGATCAGCGTGGCTCCCAGAACGACCGTGCGGACCATCGCATTGCGCATCTGGCGTCCCTCGTCTCTCCGCGTGCGGACGGGATCAGTCTCCGTCCATGCGTTGGCGGCGTGTACCGCGGTTCTGGCGGCGGTCAATCTGCATTTGCCGGGGTGGAGGAAAGAGGAGGTCGCCCGCGTCGCTCGCGGGCCGCGAATCGACGACGTCGGGTAGAGATTCCCGGATGCGCCGGCTCCACTACTTCAATTCATCATGATAGTTTGAATCTCATGTTCAAGCGTAGCCTGGTCCTGCCCGCGCCGGCCACGGAGAGCTTCTTTCTCTGGGGGCCGCGCCAGACGGGGAAGAGCACGTTGCTGCGGGCAACCTATCCCGACGCTCTCTGGGTCGATCTCCTGAAGGCGGACGAGTATCGCCGCCATCTGCAGAACCCGGAGAGGCTTCGGGAGGATCTCGCGGCTCGGACCGACGTGCGCCAGGTCGTGATCGACGAGGTGCAGAAGGTCCCGGCGCTGCTCGACGAGGTCCACTGGCTGATCGAGAACCGCGGGGTCCGCTTCGCGCTCTGCGGCTCGAGCGCCCGGAAGGTGAAGCGCGGTGCTGCGAACCTGCTCGGTGGAAGGGCGCTCCGTTACGAGCTGCACGGACTCACCGCGGTCGAGCTCGGGTCGGACTTCGACCTCGATCGGATGGTCAATCACGGCTTCCTGCCGCGCATCTACGAGTCGTCGCGCCCGCAGCGATTGCTCGAGTCCTACGTCGCGGACTACCTGCGGGAGGAGGTCGCGGCCGAAGCGCTGGTCCGCAACCTGCCGGGCTTCTCGGGTTTCCTCGAGAGCGCCGCTCTCGCCGACGCCGAGCTGGTCAACTTCTCGACGATCGCTCGCGACTGCGGCGTTTCGAGCCACGCGATCAAGAGCTACTTCGGCATCCTCGAGGACACTCTCCTCGGGCGCTGGCTTCCGGGCTACGTCAAGCGTGCGAAGCGACGCGTGATCGCGGCACCCAAGTTCTACTTCGCCGACACCGGCGTGGTGAACCACCTCGCGCGGCGCGGCTCCCTGCAGCGCGGCTCGGAGCTCTTCGGGAAGGCGTTCGAGAGCTGGGTCTTCCACGAGCTGGTGGCTCGGAACGCGTACTCGGGAGCGCTAGCACGTCTGACCTACTGGCGGCTGGCGAGCGGCATCGAGGTCGACTTCGTCGTCGACGACCTGCGCGTGGCGATCGAGGCCAAGGCGACCATCAAGGTCACCTCCGACCATCTCAAGGGCCTGCGTGCGCTCGCGCAGGACCACCCCCGCGTCGGGGAGCGCTACGTGGTCTGCCTGGAGCCCCGCGCTCGGCGCACCGACGACGGCATCTGGATCCTGCCGTTCGCGGAGTTCCCCCGGCAGCTCGATGCCGGAGCGATCCTGTGAGGGCGGCGCGCGCTGCCAACCCGCGGCACTTCGGCTAGAAGGAAGCATGGACAGGAGAACGTCGTGAGCACGAGCCCTCTAGCCGGAAAGCTGCCGCCCGCCGATCTGCTGCTCGACGTGACGAGCCTGGTCCGCGCCTACCACGACGACCGCCCCGATCCCGCGGTCGCCGAGCAGCGCGTCGCGTTCGGTACGTCGGGCCATCGCGGCTCGGCCTTCAAGCGGGCCTTCAACGAGGCGCACATCGTCGCGATGACGCAGGCCATCTGCGAACATCGGGCGCAGCACGGCATCGACGGCCCGCTCTTCCTCGCGAAGGACACGCACGCGCTGTCCGAGCCCGCGTTCGCGACGATTCTGGAAGTGCTCGCCGGCAACGGCGTGCAGGTGATGATCGACGCGGCCGACGGCCCGGTCGCGACGCCGGTCCTGTCGCACGCGATCCTGGTCTACAACCGGGGCCGCAAGGATCACTTGTCCGACGGCATCGTCATCACGCCGTCGCACAACCCGCCCGAGGACGGCGGCTACAAGTACAACCCGCCCAACGGCGGCCCCGCCGACACCGACGTCACCGGTTGGATCCAGGACCGCGCCAACGAGCTGCTCGCGGGCGGCCTCGCCGGCGTGCGCCGCGTGCCGCTGGAGCGCGCGCTGCAGTCGAACGCGCAGCGCCACGACTACACTGGCGAGTACGTCGGCGACCTCGCGAACGTCGTCGAGATGGACATCATCCGTCAAGCAAAGCTGAAGCTCGGCGTCCACCCGCTGGGCGGTGCGAGCCTGCCGATCTGGAGTGCGGTCGCCGAGCGCTGCGGCCTCGACCTCGAGATCGTCGACCGCACGATCGACCCGACGTTCCGCTTCATGGCGGTCGATCACGACGGCAAGATCCGCATGGACTGCTCGTCGCCCTACGCGATGGCGACGCTGATCCATCTCAAGGACCGCTTCGACGTCGCGTTCGGCAACGACACCGATTCGGATCGTCACGGCATCGTCACGCGAACCGCCGGTCTTCTGAACCCGAACCACTACCTCGCGGTGGCGATCGACTACCTGTTCCAGAATCGCTCCGGCTGGTCCGCCAGCGCCGCCGTTGGCAAGACGGTCGTGTCGAGCAGCATGATCGACCGCGTCGCGGCGCGCCTCGGGCGGAAGCTCGTCGAGGTCCCGGTCGGCTTCAAGTGGTTCGTGTCCGGGCTCGTGGACGGCTCGCTCGGCTTCGGCGGCGAGGAGAGCGCGGGTGCGTCCTACCTGCGCCGCGACGGCACGGTGTGGACCACCGACAAGGACGGCCCGATCCTCTGCCTGCTGGCGGCCGAGATGACCGCGCGTACCGGGAAGGATCCCGGGGAGCACTACGAGGCGTTGACGAAGGAGTTCGGCGCCCCCGCCTACGAGCGCATCGACGCGCCGGCGACGCGCGCGCAGAAGGACGCGCTGAAGAAGCTCTCGCCCGACAAGCTCGGCGCGACCGAGCTCGCCGGGGAGCCGATCACGCGCGCGCTGTCCGACGCGCCCGCCGGCGGCGCGATCGGCGGCGTCAAGGTCGAGACCGCGTCCGGCTGGTTCGCGGCGCGGCCGTCGGGCACCGAGGACGTCTACAAGATCTACGCCGAGAGCTTCCGCGGCGCGGACCACCTGCGCCGCATCCAGCAGGACGCACGCGAGATCGTCGGACGCGCGCTCGCGGGTGCCGGGGGGTGAACGGCGCGCCGTGCGGGGAGTCCGCGCGCCGATCGACGATGTGCAGTGACCTGCTGGGGGGGGAAGCTGTTCTGCCCGGAGTGTCCGATCGTACTCGACAGTGCATGCACATGCATGTCCTTCTGTAACGGTGCGAACGACCATCGAAATCACGACGCCCAGCGCGCCGAGCTGCTCGAGCTCGCCGCTCAGAGTGGAGAAAAGGGCTTCTCCGCGATCGTGCGTGACGCGATCGATCACTACGTCGAGGAGCGCCTCGGGCGCCGCGACCTGGTGACTCGCGCGCTGCAGACGCTCGGTACGCTCGACGACGAGGCGGCGTCGGCCCTCGAGCGGTCGGTCCGCGACCTGCGCGGCACCCGGCGATGATCGTCTTCGACTCGGTGAGGAACTCGCGAAAGCTGAACGGTCGAATCACGGTCGCCATCCCGCGGCCGCGAAGAGACGTGTGGACCTCGCGCGACAGGAGGCGAGCAGACGATCCCGAGACGACGACCTCGATCCGCTCGCTGTCGAGCACGCGCCGGACGAAGCGCTCCCAGCCCGGAATCAGCTGGATCTCGTCGAGGAACCAGTGCGCGGTCTCTCGTCCGCGCAGGGTGGGGTGTGCGCGATAGTACTCTTCCAGCAGGAACCCGAGTTGCTCCACGCCGATGCCGGCCAGGCGGTCGTCGTCGAAGCTGATGTACACCGCGCGTTCCGCGGGGACCCTCGACCGGCGTTCGGCGAGCAGCTGGCGGAGGAATGTCGTCTTGCCGGCGCGGCGCATCCCGATCACCGAGTGCGCCTTGTGGGCAATTCGTGGCAGGTGCACCTCGCGGCGCGTCCATGGCGCCGCCTCTGTCGGCTCGAACGCGGCGTTGAGCTTCTCGAGCAGGACCGGGTGAAGCGGCATGACGAGACGAAAGGATCAGGCAAGAGTGGACGTCTGTCAAAACCGGAAGTTGTATAATCTGGCCGTCCTAGAGAGCCACTTTGCGTACCCGCCGACACCGCTAAGCAGGACACTCCACCGGTCTGGAGCTGCATCTGCCGCCGGCCCGATCGCCTGGACCTCGTCGCGCGCGGTGCGATAGGCAAGGCGCATGAAGCTCGGCACCGTCATCTTTCCGACCGCATACTCGATCCGTCCCGACGACTTCGCGCGTGCCTGCGAGGAGCGCGGCTTCGAGTCGGTGTGGTTCCCGGAGCACACGCACATCCCGGCGAGCCGCAAGACGCCGTACCCGGCGGGCGGCGAGCTGCCGAAGGAGTACTCGCACACCTACGACCCGTTCGTCGCGCTGATGGCGGCGGCCGCGGTGACGAAGACCATCAAGGTCGCGACCGGGATCTGTCTCGTGATCGAGCGCGATCCGATCGTCACGGCAAAGGAGGTCGCGTCGCTCGACCTGCTGTCGAACGGGCGCTTCCTGTTCGGCGTCGGCGGCGGCTGGAACGTCGAGGAGATGGAGAACCACGGCATGCCGTTCCGCACGCGGTGGAAGCTGCTGCGCGAGCGCATCGAGGCGATGAAGGAGATCTGGACGAAGGACGAGGCCGAGTACCACGGCGAGCTCGTCAGCTTCGACCCGATCTGGTCGTGGCCCAAGCCGCAGCAGAAGCCGCACCCGCCGATCATCCTGGGCTCGGCGTCGAAGATGGGCATCAAGCGCGTCGTCGAGTACTGCGACGGCTGGATTCCGATCGGGCTGGCGGTGCGCGACATGCCGGCCGCGATCAGGGATCTGCACGCGCAGGCGAAGGCGAAGGGACGCGATCCGCAGTCGATCGAGGTGTCGCTGTTCTGGGCGCCGACCGACGCGGACGAGCTCCGGCGCTACCAGGACATGGGGGTCGCGCGTGGGGTGCTCGCACTGCCGCCGGTGGGCAAGGACAAGGCCCTGAAGATGCTCGACGGCATGGCGGGGCTCGTCGGCAAAGTTGCCTGACGCGCTGCCCGGCCGCGCGGCCGCTCACGCGGGCTCGATGAGCTCGCAACGGTTGCCGTACAGGTCGAGGAAGATCGCGACCTTGCCGTGCGGCTCGCGGCGCGGCTCCTCGACGAAGCGCACGCCGTGCGCCTGCATGCGCGCGTGCGCCGCGTCGAAGTCGTCGGTGTGCAGGAAGAGCAGCACGCGTCCGCCGGTCTGGTCACCGACGCGCGCCTGCTGCTCGGGCGTCACGGCCTTCGCCAGCAGGAGGCCGACGCCCGAGCGGCGCGGCGCCACCACGACCCAGCGCTTGCCGCCGCCGCGCGGCTCGTCCTCGAGCAGCTCGAAGCCGAGCGCGCCGGTGAAGAACGCGATCGCCTCGTCGTAGTCGCGCACCGCGATCGAGATGCGCGCGACGTCGAGCATCGAACCTGCCTCGTCGGCGGCGTCGCGTTCGCGCACGGCCTGTCCGATGCGGACGCCGGTCGCGGGCGGCTCGAGCTCGGGCGGTGGCGTGGTGCGGCGACTCATCGTCGTCTCTGCGGTCTCAGCTCAGCCGGCCGGGACGTCTTCCGGAACCAGTCCGCGCCCAGCGAGGCCGAGCGCGCGCAGGTTCGGCAGCGCGCTCTCGACGGCGCGCGATCCTTCCTCGATCGCCTCCTCGCCGCGGTGGAAGTCGAGCAGGCCGAGGTGCGCGAGGCGCGGCGCGATCAGCGCGTCCGCGGGGTCGCCGGCGAGCCGGCTGCGCGCGATGCGCACCTGCATGACGTTCAGGCTCGACGCCACCACGTCGAGCATCGACGGCACGCGCGGCTTCACCGGGCCCGCTGGGCTGTCGATACCGAGGCTCTCCTGCAGCTTGCGCAGCCAGTCGCCGACCGGGCTCGACGCCGCCGACGGCTTCGCGTCGGGCCGCAGGTGGCGGCCGAGCAGGTCCGAGCTCAGGTCCACGGCGATCACCAGCTCGGCGCCCATCGCGCGCGCGAGCGAAACCGGGACCGGATTCACCAGCCCTCCGTCGACCAGCATCACGCGGTCACGCACCACCGGCGTGAACAGCGCCGGCAGCGCGATCGACGCGCGCACGGCGTCGACCGTCGAGCCGCTGCGCAGCCACACCTCGGCGCCGGACTGCAGCGCGGTCGCGACCGCGGCGAACGGCACCGGCAGGTCCTCGATCGGCCGGTCGACGAAGCTGCGGCGCACGAAGTCCATCAGGCGCTCGCCCTTCAGGAAGCCGCCCGACAGGCCGAGGTCCACGAACGACACGACATCCTTGACGCGCATCGCGAGCACCCAGGCGGCGAAGCGCTCGAGCTCGCCCGCCGCCCACGCGGCGCCGACCAGCGCGCCGATCGACGTCCCGCACACGAGGTCGGGGCGGACGCCCGCCGCCCCGAGGGCGCGGATCACGCCGATGTGCGCCCAGCCGCGCGCACTGCCGCCGCCGAGCGCGAGGCCGACCAGCGGCTTGCGCGCCGCCGGGACGGATTCGGAGGTCGCGTCCGCCACGCGCTGCTGTTAGCGCACGCGCGGCGGACGCGACAGCGAGCCGTTACTTCGCGGGACCCGCCTGCACGACGCCGCACGCGATGCGCTTGCCGGCGTTGCCGGCTGGCTGCGCGGTGTAGTCGTCGACGGCCTCGTGGACGACGACCGAGGCACCGTCGGCGTCGAGCATCTTCTTGTCGCCGTCCGCGACCGACAGCTCGGCCGCGAGCACGTCGATCGTCACCTTGCCATCGGCGGGTGCGGTGACGTTCGGCAGGTCGCCCGCGTGCCAGCCGCCGTCGACGGCGAAGCCGTGCTGGTGGTTCTCGGGGTCGAAGTGCCCGCCGGCCGAGTCGAAGGTCGGCGGCTCGCACTTGCCGACCGCGTGCACGTGGAACGCGTGCCCGCCGGGCGGCAGCGCCGTGAACTCGGCATGGACGATCACACCATTCGGCGTGTCCCGGAACTGGACGACGCCGATCTCCTTGCCCGACGCGTCCGCGATCCTCGCGTGCGCGGTGCCGGGATCGGCCGCCCGAGCGGCCGGAACGAACAGAGCGAGGCCCGCCGCGGCGGCGAGCGCAATGGTCCTCGAGCGCTTCGCGATTCCTCCCTCGTCGGATGGGAGGGGCACGCGACGGCCCGCGTGCCCCTCCATCGGATGGATGCGGCACGCGACGGCGCGTGCCTGCTCCATCGTAGTCACGTTCTAGGCGGCCATGTCGAGTACGGTGCGGATTCCTTTCCCGGCCCGCAGGTCCGCCATCGCGGCGTCGATCTCGCCGAGCGGGCGGCGCGCGGTGACGAGGCTCGCCAGGTCGAGGCGTCCCGACTGCCAGAGCGCGATCAGGCGCGGGATCTCGCGCAGCGAGTTGCAGCCGCCGAGCGTGCAGCCGAGCAGCTTCTTCTCCGTGATCGTGAACAGCGCGGCCGGCGCGATGGTGATGTTCTGGTCGATCGGCGCGGCGCCGACGCATACCGTCGTGCCGCCCGGGCGCGTCGCGCGGAGCCCGTCCTCGATCAGGCTCGAGCGGCCGACCGCGTCGAACGCGTAGTCCGCGCCGACGCCGGTGAGCTCCTGCGTGCGCGCGACGACGTCGATCTCCTTCGGGTCGAGCAGATCGGTCGCGCCGAGCTTCCTCGCGACCTCGCGGCGCGCCGGCAGCGGATCGGCCGCGATGATGCGCGCCGCGCCGGCGACCACGGCACCCTGCACGATGCTGAGCCCGATGCCGCCGAGCCCCATGACGAGCACCGTGGCCCCCGCCTCGACACGCGCGGTGTTCAACACCGCGCCGACGCCCGTCTGCACCGCGCAGCCGATCACGCAGGCGACGTCCAGCGGCACGTCATGCGCGATCTTGACGGCCCCGGACGCCGGCGTGAGGACGTACTCGCCGAAGGCGCCGAGGCCGACGCCACGGAAGACGACGCTGCCGCCGCGCGACAGCCCGGTCGTGCCGTCCGCGAACGAGTTGGTCATGATCGCGTTCGCGTTGACGCACACGCCGGGCTCGCCGCGCAAGCAGAAGTAGCAGCTGCCGCACGGCGGGACGGGGGTCAGCACGACGTGATCGCCGGGCGCGAGGCTGGTGACGTCGGGTCCGACCGCGTCGACGATGCCCGCCGCCTCGTGGCCCAGCACGACCGGCATCGGCGCCGGGAACACGCCGTCCACGATGCTGAGATCCGAGTGGCAGATCCCGCAGTGCTTCACCTTCACGCGGACCTGCCCGGCCTTCGGCTCGGAGATCTCGACGTCGTCACACACCACGAGGGGCTTTCCCGCCTCGACCAGAACGGCTGCTCGCATCGGCTCGTTTCCTCCTTGCCCCTCTCGCGTGCCGGTTGCGGCCGTGCCGCGCAAGCGGAGCGACGCGGGGTTGAGATCCGGCGGCGGCCGTGGAAGCGTCGGTGGACGAAGACCCGCACGACCCCACTCGTTCTCGCCCTGGTGCTCGCGAGCGCCTGCTCCGACTCTCCGCGTTCGGCGGTCGACCCCGGCATTCCGCCGGAGGTCGTGCAGTACGCCGACGACTGGCCGCTGCCGGGACGCGACTACCTGAACTCGCGCGCGACCTTCGACTCGTCGATCGACTCGACCAACATCGCGACCCTCACGCCGGTGTGGCAGGTGCCGCTGCCCGGCGCGGGCGGCTACGGCAACGCCGCGACCACGCCGCTGATCGTCGGCGACCGGATCTACATCGAGGACCTGTCGAGCAACATCCGAGCGATCGACCGCGAGAGCGGCGCGCTGCTCTGGGCGCGGGAGTACGGCGGCTTCGTGATCGGCCCGAACGGCGTCGCGGTCGGCTGGGGCAAGGTGTTCGCGATCCGTGGCACCGACACCGTGGTTGCGCTCGACGAGATCACCGGCGCCGAGATCTGGGCGCGGCCGCTCAAGCTCACGCGGACCAACGGCGTCGACATCCAGCCGACGGTCTACGGCGATCGCGTCTTCGTCAGCACGGTGCCGGTGAGCCTCGACGGCATCTACACCGGCGGCGACCGCGGCACGCTGTTCGCGCTCGACCAGGCGACCGGCGAGGCCGTGTGGTCCTTCGACACCGTGGACTCGCCCGACCTGTGGGGCAATCCCAAGGTCAACTCCGGCGGCGGCGCGTGGTTCCCGCCGGCGATCGACACGCGGCGCGGACGCATCTACTGGGGCATCGCGAACCCCGCGCCGTATCCCGGCACGCGGGAGTTCCCGAACGGCACCAGCCGCCCGGGCCCGAACCTGTACACCGACTCGCTGGTCGTGCTCGACGTGCTGAGCGGCGAGCTCGACTGGTTCCGCCAGGCGATCCCGCACGACATCTTCGACCACGACCTGGTGCACGCGCTGCTGGTCGACGTGAAGCAGGGCGGCACGAGGAGGCGCATCGCGGTCGCGACGGGCAAGGGCGGCAAGGTCATCGGTCACGACGTCGACACCGGCAAGATGCTCTGGACGACACCCGTGGGCATCCACGAGAACGACGACCTGACTGCGCTCGACGGGCCGACCGTCGTCCTGCCCGGGACGTTCGGCGGTGTGCTGACGCCGCCGGCGGCGGCCGACGGCGTGGTCTACGTCGCGACGCTCAACGCGCCGAGCACCTACGAGCCGAACCGCGAGGAGAACATCGGCGGCGACGTCGGCACCATGGACGGCGAGGTGGTGGCGATCGACGCCGCGACCGGGCGCATCCTCTGGGATACCGTGGTGCCTGGAGATCCCACCGGTGGTGCCACCGTCGTCAACGACCTGGTGCTCACCGCGACCCTGCAGGGCCAGATGCTCGCGCTCGACCGTGCGACCGGCGCGATCGTGTGGACGCGCGACGCGCCCGCCGGCATCAACGGCTGGCCGGCGGTCGCGGACGACCTGATCGCGTGGCCGGTGAGCCTCGCCCGACCGGCGCTGCTGGTCGGGCGAGGCTGCCGCGGTGAAGGCAGGGCGATGAGCCGCGCGACGAGGCATACGTTCTGCCGCATCTGCGAGGCGCTGTGCGGCCTCGAGGTCGACGTGCGGCCGGCCGCGGGACGGCGCGACCCGACGAGCTGGTCGGGGATTCCGGGGGCACCCTCCGCCGGAGCGGAGGCGTCGTGAGCGATCACGGACACGACGGGGCGGCGCGCCCAGGCCGCAGCGACTCGTTCGGCATCGTGACCCTCGCGTATCTGGTCGCGCTGACGGCCGCGCTCTGGACCGTCGCCTGGTGCGACCCGGCACGGCCGTTCTGGTCGCTCGCGATGGCGGACCTGGTGGCGACGCTGGTGATCTTCGCGTCGAGCATCAAGCTCGACAACGGCAGCATGTACGACGCGTACTGGAGCGTGGCGCCGCCGTTCTTCGTCGCGTTCTGGATCGGGCACGCGGCTGCGGACGCGTCGTCGCTTCGTCAAGCACTGGTGACGGCGCTGGTGCTGGCGTGGGCGATCCGCCTGACGTGGAACTGGGCGCGTGGCTGGCAGGGCCTGCACCACGAGGACTGGCGCTACACCGACCTCTACGCGCAGGCGCCGCTGCCGAAGTGGCTCGTGAGCCTGCTCGGCATCCACGTCTTCCCGACGATCCAGGTGTTCCTCGGTGGGCTCGCGCTCGCACCGGCGCTGGCGTACGGCACGGCACCGGTCGGGTTCCTCGACGGTGTCGCCCTGCTCGTGACCGGCGCTGCCATTCTCCTCGAGGCCGTCGCCGACGAGCAGATGCGCGCGTTCGCGCGCACCAAGGAGCCCGGCGCGATCATGAATCGCGGCTTGTGGGCCTGGTCGCGTCATCCGAACTACCTCGGGGAGCTGGGTTTCTGGTGGGGGCTCTGGCTGTTCGGCGTGGCGGCGGACGCGTCGTGGTGGTGGACCGTCGTCGGTCCGGTCGCGATGACGGTGATGTTCCTCGCGGCGAGCATCCCGATGCTCGACCGGCGCTCGGCCGCGCGGCGTCCGGGGTACGAGGAGCACATGCGGCGCGTGCCGGCGCTGTGGCCGCGGCACCCGCGGGCGTAGGGGCGCCGCCGGGGTCTCTGCGGGGCCCCAGCGCAGCGGGCAGCAGCGTCGTTCGATCAGCGCCGACGGGATGCGCGCGTGCGGCGGGCTGCCGGGCGGCGCCGGGCCGGGGGCGGCGGTGTCGACTCGACCGAGCGCCCGAGCCCATCGAGCAGCGCGCCGGCGAGGACCTCGAACTGCGCCTCGACCTCGAAGCGGTCGACGTCGTCGCGGCGGCTCGCCCAGTCGACGAGCCCGCCCAGCATGCTGCGCGCGCCCTGCGCCCACAGCGTGGCGGTTCTCTCGTCGATCCGTCGCCCGAAGACCTCGCGCAGCGACGCGGCGAGCGACACCGTGAGCGGATCGTCGCCGTCGCGATTCTCGAACACCGACTCGAGCACACCCTCCGCGCGGAGGAAGCGGTAGAGGTTGCGATTCATCGCGACGAACATCTGGAACGACGTCGCCCAGCCGACGAGGACGCGCCGCAGGTGCTCGGCGTCGGAAACGACCGGGTAGAACGACGCGATGCGCTCGCGCGCCTGCTCGCGGTCACGCCCGGCGTCGCCGGCGGGTGTCGCGAGCATCGCCCCGAACGCCGTGTCGCGGAGCGCGATTGCGAGCCCGCGGCGGTCGCCGAAGTACCGGTAGACGATCGGCTTGGTGATGCCGGCCTCGGCGGCGATGTCGTCCATGGAGACGTGCGGCCCGTCGCGGTGGATCGCCTGCTGCGCCGCCTGCAGGAGGCGCCGCCGCTGCTCGCCGCGGCGCGCTTCGGTGTCGGGGGCGCGGCGGGCCGGCGGCGGTGCGGGGCGGCGCATCATCCCCCTGCCCGTAGCAGAGAGGCCTCGGCGGGTTCGACGCGGGCGCCCGCCCACTTCGCGCCCCCTTCGTGCGCACTTCGCGCCCACGTCGCGCATTGACTCGCACCGCCGGCCCGTCGTAGTTACCGCCGGTAACCATCGGAGCGTCGCAGCCGGCTCACCGGCCGCGACGAGGAGAGAGCATGCGCTCGAGAGCGGGAATCTGCGGCATCGCCCTGGCAGTGCTCGCGTCGGCGTGCGGCGGCGGCAGCGGCGGCTCGACGAGCGGCGGCGTGCCGACGACCGAGCCGACCCCGGGACCCGCGTGCGAGGAGTTCGACAGCACCTTCGCGGCGATCCAGCAGGTGGTGTTCGAGAACCGGGGCTGCACGCAGGACGTCTGCCATGGCAGCGCGCGCTCCGGGGCACTCGATCTCCGTCCAGGGGCGGCGTACGCGAACCTGCTCGAGGTGGCATCGCTCGGTAGCCCGCACCCGCGCATCCAGCCGGGCGAGCCGTCGGAGAGCTTCCTCTTCCAGAAGCTGTCGGCGGCGACGCGGCCGGGGAGCTTCGCGGTGGTGGGGAGCCCGATGCCGAGCGGGCTCGAGCCGCTGTCCGAGAACGAGCTCGAGGCGCTGCGGATGTGGATCGAGGCGGGCGCGCCGGAGAGCGGCTCGGTGGGCGACGCCGACACCGGATCGTCCGACGTGATCGGGGAGCTGCTCGACGCGTGCCTGCCGCCGGCCGGGCCGATCACGATCGAGCCGCTCGACCCGCCCGCGGCGGACGAGGGCGTGCAGTTCGTGATGCCGACCTACGTCCTGCCTGCCAGCACCGAGCTCGAGACCTGCTTCGCGTCCTACTACGACATGTCGGACGTCGTCCCGCCGGAGATGCAGGATCCGGAGCGGGGCGTCTTTTTCATGAACGGCAGCCGCGTCCGTCAGGACCCGCAGAGTCACCACTTCATCTTCAAGCACTCGGGCCTCGACGAATCGTTCGTGCACCATCCCGCATTCGGCACCTGGACGTGCCACGGCGGTGCGCGCGCCGGCGAGGTCTGCGAGCCGACCGATCTCGCGTTCTGCGGTGACGGCATCTGTACCAGCGAGATCCGGAACACCGTCGCGTGCATCGGCTACGGCCCGCCCGAAGGCGCCCTCGACCTCGCGTCGGGCGGTCTCGCGGGCGCGCAGACCGCGCAGCAGTACGTGCCGCCGCGCGACGGCGTCTACCGCGAGGTGCCGCTGCGCGGCATCCTCTACTGGAACTCGCACGCCTTCAATCTGACGTCCCGGGCCCACGACATGAACGGGCGCATCAACGTCTTCTACGCACAGGATCGCCGCTTTCAGTGGATCGACGGCACCGACCCCTCGCACGTGTTCATCGCGAGCGGACAGCCGCCGTACACGATCCGGTCGTACTGTGCGGACCACGTCGTGCCGCGTGACGTGGAGGTGATCAGCATCTCGTCGCACACCCACAAGCGCGGCAAGCACTTCTGGGTCGAGGCGCCCGACGGCTCGCAGATCTACGAGAGCTTCGTCTACTCGGACCCAATCGAGCAGCAGTACGATCCGCCGCTGCAGTTCGACTCGGCGGACGCGAAGGACCGCACGCTGCGCTTCTGCGCGACCTACAACAACGGCGTCGAGGACGACGGCTCGCCCGACCCGTCGACCGTCACCCGCCTCTCGCGGATGCCGGACCGGTCGTCCTGCACGCCCGTGGCCTGTACCGCGGGCAACGTCGGTGCCACGTGCAACGGCGCCGCCGACGACGCGGCGTGCGACTCGTCGCCGGGCGCCGGCGACGGCGAGTGCGACGCATGCCCGATCACCGCCGGGGTCACGACCGAGAACGAGATGTTCGTCATCGTGCCGACGTACATCCGCAAGGCCGAGTGACCAGGCGGGGCGCGTGCGGCGCACGCCCTTCGTCCGGGCCGGGCGCGTCTCTGCCGGAGAATCGGCCTTGCGAAGGCCGGCGGTCGCGTGTTGTCATCATGGCGTGAGCCCCCTGCCATGGGCCTGAAGGCGTCGATCATCGGTGTGCTCGTCGCGCTGTTGCACGGCGTGCCGCCCGCGCGTGCGCAGATTGCGGCGGGTACGCGCACCACGCCGGACGGCAAGCAGGTGCTCATCAGCAAGGACGTCGGCAAGGAGCGCTGGGCGATCTCGATGAACCTCGCCGACGGCACGGTGACCGGCAACGTCTTCCGCTCCGGCGACGTGCCGAGCTTCGTCTGGTGCGAGCGGACCGGGGACGACGGATCGCTCGATCCGGTGAGTGGCGAGATCCGCTACTCCTGCCGGGGTGCCGCACTGTGCGAGGCGTCGCCGTGCGAGGCGTCGGCGTGGACGACGCTCGCCGACGTGGCGCTGCCGGGCGCGTTCTTCCTGCCCGCGGAAGACCCGTTCGCACCGCTCCGGACCGAGGAGCACTTCTGCGACGACACCTGCCACTTCGCGGAGTTCCTGCAGGTCGGCGAGTACTCGTACACGCTGGAGTCCGAGTACTGCAACTACTTGACGCTGGTGCAGGGGACGCGCACCGCGATCGCGCCTGGCGACGAGATCCTGATCCGCTTCTGGCACTTTGCGCTCACCGCTCCCGATCCCGGCCGGGCGTATCTCGCGATCCAGATCGGCGACCGCATCGTGTGGGACGCGCGCCTGCCGATCCCGTGCCGCGGCGGGCTCGTCGGCCTGATTCCGGGCGGCGACTGCATCGACACGCCCGGTCTCGCCGACGTCGGCCCGGCACGCTTCACCGCCGACTTCGCAGCACCGGCGGGGACGCCGATCTACGTGCACGTGCAGAACCACGGCGACAACGACTACAGCCTGGTCGAAGCGAGCGCGCGCGGCGTCTCGCTGATCGACCACGACGCATGGCGCCTCGCGAGCCGCGGCCTGCCGTCGCTGCCGCCGTCCGGGGTCGTGCCGCCGCGCGGACCCGACTCGTGCAAGCCCACCGAGTTCTGAGGCGCGCCGCCGCGACGCTGCTGCTCGCGACTCTAGCGCTGGGCTGCGGCGACGGCGGCGACGCCGCTGCGCCCGTGCCTTCGCCAGAGACCACCGACCCGGGCCGCGTGAATCTCACGTTTCTCGCCGAGTTCGCCGGCGAGCCGTTCGCATGCGGGCGTACCTTCGGCGGCATCGGCACGACCGGCGCCACGATCGAGCCGGGCGACCTGCGCTTCTACGTGTCGGAGGTTCGCCTGGTCCGCGAGGACGGCGGCGAGGAGCCAGTCGCTCTCGACCAGGACGGCCTCTGGCAGCTCGACGATCTGGCGCTGCTCGACTTCGAGAACGCCACCGGGCGGTGCTCGTTCGCGGGTACGCCCGAGACCAACCGCAGCGTGCGCGGGACCGCTCGGCCGGGAGCGTACGCCGGCGTGCGCTTCGCCCTCGGCGTGCCGTTCGCGCGCAACCACGGCGACGCCGCGACCGCGCCGTCTCCGCTCAACCGCACGGCGCTCTTCTGGAACTGGAACGCCGGCTACAAGTTCCTGCTGTTCGACAACTGGAGCCAGAGCAACGGCAACGAGTTCCGCATGCACGTCGGTGCCACGCGCTGCGACGGCGACGGCCGCGGCAACGTCACGGCGTGCGGCAACCCGAACCGGGTCGCCGTCGAGCTGGCACCCTTCGATCCGCGCGCGGACGCGGTCGTCGTGGACCTCGGATCGCTGCTGGCGGACTCGAACGTCGAGCGCAACGCGCCGCAGACGCCGCCCGGGTGCATGGGCTCGCCGAACGACGACGACTGCGCGGCGCCGTTCGGGCGTCTCGGCCTGCCGTTCGACGGGCGTCCGGCGGCGCCGCAGCGGGTCTTCGCCGTGGCCGCCGGGCGGGCGCTGCCGCCCGAGCCAACGGCGCCGACGCCGACGCCGACGCCGGAGCCGGGCCCGACGCCGCTCGGCGGCGCGTACGTCTGGGACCTGCCGCCCGGCTTCCCGCAGCCGCTGGTCCCCGCCGACAACCCGATGAGCGCCGTCAAGGTCGAGCTCGGACGCCACCTGTTCCACGACACGAGGCTGTCGCGCAACGGCACGCAGTCGTGCGCGTCGTGCCACGAGCAGGCGCGAGCGTTCACCGACGGGCGCGCGACCGCGCTCGGCTCGACCGGCGAGGTGCACCCTCGTGGCACGCAGAGCCTCGCGAACGTCGCGTACACCCCGACGCTCACGTGGATGAGCCCCAACCTGGTGACGCTCGAGCAGCAGCTGCTCGTCCCGCTGTTCGGCGAGGCGCCCGTCGAGCTCGGCTTCGCGGGGCGCGAGGACGAGCTGCTCGCGCGCCTGCGCGCCGACGCGCTCTACCGCGAACTGTTCGGGACGTCGTTCCCGGCGGACGGCGACCCGATCACCGTCGGCAACGTCGCCAAGGCGATCGCGGCCTTCGAGCGCACGCTGATCTCCGGCCGCTCGCCCTACGACCGCTACGTCTACCAGCACGACGACGGCGCGCTCGACGAATCGGAGAAGCGCGGCATGGCGCTGTTCTTCTCGGAGTTCCTCGAGTGCGACCACTGCCACGGCGGCGTGACGTTCGCGAGCGCGCTCACGCACGAGGGCAATCCGCGCGAGTCGACGCCGTTCGAGAACAACGGCATGTACAACGTGGGCGGGACGGGGGCGTACCCCGAGCCGAACACCGGCCTGTTCGCGTTCACCGGCAGGCCCGGCGACATGGGCCGCATGAAGCCGCCGTCGCTGCGCAACGTGGCCCTCACCGCGCCGTACATGCACGACGGCAGCATCGCGACGCTGTCGGAGGTCGTCGACCACTACGCGCGCGGCGGACGGCTGACGCCGTCGGGTCCGAACGCAGGAGACGGCGCGCTCAACCCGAACAAGGGCCAGTTCGTCACCGGCTTCCCGCTTCCGGATGGCGCGAAGGCAGATCTGCTCGCGTTCCTCGAGAGCCTCACCGACCGCGACTTCTTGACGGACCCACGCTTCGCGGATCCGTTCGCCCCGCAGCCGACACCGGCTCCATGAAGGAGAACTCGATGTTCCGTCCCGTCCGCATCGCGATCCTGGCGTTAGCCGTCACCCTGCAGCTCGCCGGCGGCGCTCTCGCGCAGTCCGGCTCCGGCCCCCAGATGACGCCCGACTCGCGACGTTACCTCATCAGCAAGGACGTCGGCGCCGAGCGCTGGGCCATCTCGTTCAACCTGGACGACCGGACGGTGACGGGGAACGTCTTCCGGACCGACGGCAGCGCGCCGTCGTTCATCTGGTGCCGGATCACGTCGGAGACGCCCAGCGCGGATCCGCGCCAGACGTCGTATACCCTCGACTGCTCGGGCGCGGACGCCTGCGGCGCGGCGCCGTGCAGCAGCGGCGGCTGGACGGAGATCGCGTCGGGCCTCATCATCACCGGCGACTTCCTGCTGCCGAAGGACACCAAGGCGACGTTCCGTGGCGCGGTGCAGCCGATCTTCACCGCGCGCTGCGCGCTCAGCGGCTGCCACACCGGTGCCATGCCCGCCGAAGGTCTGAACCTCGAGGATGGCAAGGCCTACGACAACATCTTCCTGGTGCTCGAGGGCGGCGGTCACTCGGAGGCCGCGTCGCGCCCCCTTGGGCTCCTGGCGCGGCCGATGCACGGAGGCGAGCATTTCCAGATCGAGCCGTTCGACCCGTCTTCGAGCCACCTGTTCCTCAAGATCATCGGCCAGGAGGACGGCGAGCGCATGCCGCTCGGCGGCCCCTACCTCGATCAGGCGCAGGAGAACGCGATCCGCGACTGGATCCTCGAGGGAGCTGCCGACAACTGACGTCGACCGGGAGGTGAGCCGACGATGCCGAGCAACGACGCGACGACCGAGCGACGACGCGACGTCCGCGCGCGCCGCCGCTGCCTTCGCGCGTGACCCGAGGAGCTCTGCCGTGCGCGAGGCGTCGTCGTTCGTTCCCGTCGAGGTCGCGGACATCGACGCCGCGTGGCTGCAGCAGGCGCTGCAGCCGCACGCGCCCGGCGCGCAGCTCGAGGGCATCGAGATCGCCGAGGCGCACTCCGGCACGACCGGCCGCGTGCGCGTGCTGCTGCGGCACGACGACGCGCGGTTGCCGCGCTCGGTCTTCGTCAAGCTGCCGCCGTTCGACGAGGGACAGCGCCAGTTCGTCGAGGCGCAGGGCATGGGAAGCGCCGAGGCGCGCTTCTACGGGGAG
The DNA here is from genome assembly GCA_016874715.1 of Deltaproteobacteria bacterium. Taxonomy (GTDB): domain Bacteria; phylum Desulfobacterota; class Binatia; order UBA12015; family UBA12015; genus VGTK01. The sequence goes on from VGTK01000017.1 coordinate 23,462, forward strand.
CTGGCGCGGGAAGTCCCGGTGCGCGTGCCGCGCTCGTTCCACGCGGCGTACGACGGCGAAGGCCGCTACGTCATGGTGCTCGAGGACCTGCAGGCCGCCGGTGCACGCTATCCCGGCGCGGGCGACTCGCACCTCACCGGCTTCGTCGAAGGCACGATCGACGCGTTCGCCGCCCTGCACGCGGCTTTCTGGGGCAGCGCGCGCTTCGCGGCAGCGGGCGACCTCGCGTGGGTCGAGCGTCGCTCGCGCAGCTACGGCTCGGCGGCGCCGCTGGTGCGCTTCGCCGTCGAGCAACTCGGCGAACGGCTGCCGCCGGCGTCGCGCGAGCTTGCCGACGCGTACGTTCCGCGCGCGGAGCGGATCCCCGCACTGCTCGCCGAAGGAACCCCGACGCTGATCCACGGCGACGCGCACCTCGGCAACATGTTCGCGCTGGGCGACACCCCGGGCTTCCTCGACTGGGCGATGGTGAGCAGCGCCCCGGGGATGCGCGACGTCGCCTACTTCCTCGGCGGGTCGGTGCCGACCGAGCTGCGCCGCGCGTGCGAGCGCGATCTCGTCGCGCGCTACTGCGAGCAGCTGCACGCGGGCGGCGCGACGCTCGAGCCGGGCGAGGCGTGGCGGCAGTACCGGTTGAACCTGCTCACGGCGTGGATCGCGGCGGTGATCACCGCGGCGATGGGTTCGCACTGGCAGCCGATCGAGGTCGGCATGGCCGCGACCCGGCGCGCGGACGCGGCGGTCGCGGAGCACGGGCTCGCGGAGCTGCTGCGCGCGCGGCTGCCGTGACCGCCGCCACGCAGGTCGCGGTGCGCCGCTATGCGCCGCGACGCAGTCGGGGACGCTCGAGGTCGTCGGCCGCGACGCTCTCCTGCAGCTGCCCGTGAACCGTCTCGAGGACCCTGGCCAGATCCGCCGGCCGGAACGGCTTCACGAGGAAGCCGTCCATGCCGGCCTCGAGGCACTCGTCGCGGTCGCGCTCCAGCACGCTCGCGGTCATGGCGTAGATGCGCGGCTGCCGCTCGAGCGCGAGCTCGCGGACGCGCCGGGTCGCCTCGATGCCGTCCATCTCCGGCATCTGCACGTCCATCAGCACCAGATCGTACGTGTGCTCGCCCACGGCGCGCAGCGCCTCGATGCCGGTCGTGGCGAGGTCCGGTCGGTAGCCCATCTTCTCGAGGGTGCGGATGGCGACCTTCTGGTTGATCCGGTTGTCGTCGGCGAGCAGGACCCGCAGTGGGCATCGTCGCGCGAGCCCCGGCTCGGCTGAGGCGGCGCGTGCACCATCGTCCGCGCCGCGGAGGACGCACGCTTCTCGCGTGAGAACCGAGAACGAGAACGTCGTGCCCTCGCCGGGGACGCTGGCGGCGCGGATCGTGCCCGACATCTGCTCCACGAGCCGCTTCGAGATCGCGAGCCCGAGGCCGGTTCCGCCGAAGCGGCGCGTCGTCGACGCGTCGGCCTGCACGAACGACTGGAACAACCGCGGCAGCCGGTCCTCGGGGATCCCGATACCCGTGTCCGTCACCGAGAAGTCGAGCCAGACGACGCCGTCCTGCACCAAACGCGCAGCGACGGACACGGTCACGCCGCCCACCTCGGTGAAATTGATGGCGTTCGACAGCAGGTTCAGCAGGATCTGACGCAGGCGCGTGGCGTCGCCGACCACCGCCTCGGGCACGGCGTCGTGGACCTGCGACACGATCCGCAGGCCCTTCTCGGTCGCGCGCGCGTCGACGGTCCGGACGGCTTCCGCGACGCAGGTACGCACCGCGAAGGCGTCCTCCTCGAGCTCGATGCGGCCGGCCTCGATCTTCGAGAAGTCGAGGATGTCGTTGATCACGGCGAGCAGCGACTCGCCGCTGCTCTTCGCGACCTCCGCGTACTCGCGCTGCTCGCGCTCGAGCGGCGTGTCGAGCAGCAAGCTGGTCATGCCGATCACCGCGTTCATCGGCGTGCGCAGCTCGTGGCTCATCGTCGCGAGAAACTCGGACTTCACCCGCGTCGCCTCCTCGGCGGCTACCACCGCGCCCTCGAGCTCGACCGCCCGATCCTTCTCGGCCTCGCGCATCTGCTCGAGACGGGTCAGCGAGCGAATGCGCGAGCGGTGCAGCAGCGCCGCGAGCAGCGTCGCGGTGAGGAGCGAGAACGCCCAGTGCGTGAGCGGCGCCTGCGCGCGCAGCGGTGTGATCGCCATGACGACCGACCAGCCGGTCCACGTCAGCGCGATCGCGGTCCAGAACCAGCGCCACGAAAGGAAGAAGGCGCCGACGGCGATCACGATCAGCATCACGTTGTGCGTCTGGAAGTCGTCGCCTGCGACGTACAGGTGCACGAGCGAGCCCGTCAGCATGACCGCAACGAAGACCATCGCTGCGGGCTGCGCGATCGAGCGTGGCAGCGACGGAGCGCGCCACGCGATCGCGGCGAGGACGAGCGCCGACGCGAGTGCGACGCACACCATGACCTCGCGCGCCGTGCCCGTGAGGAGGATCGCATGCCCCCCCGCGTAGAGCAGCGTCAGGCCGGTGAGCCCCGCCGCCACGGGTCGAACAAGCTCCGCGACGATGCCGTCGAGGACGTCCTGCTGAAGTCGGGTAGGGTGCGCCGAAGGCATCGTCCTGAAGTACATCGGCTCACCGCCCCGCGCGCATGAAGCGGTTCGCGACGGGCCCGCGCCGACGACGCAGGCCGCACGGCGTTCGCGAGGTCGCGGAGCCGTGGCCCCCTGCGGCGAGCGTCGAGCGCCGTCAGCCCCCTGCGGCGATGTAGGTCGCGCCGAACTCCTCGATGAACGCGCGGTGCCGCTCGGGTGCGGCGTGCGACGCGCCGACGACGATCCAGGTGATCCCCGCTCGCGCCTGGCGCGCGAAGGCGTCGCGGTGGCGCGCCACGTCGCGCGTCGGGCTGGTCGAGAGGTCGGGGTCGGGGTACTGGCCGACGAAGTCCAGCGCACCCGCGCGCTCGCGCGCCATGTCCTTCACCTCGGCGATCATGTCGCGCAGGACGTCGAGCGAGCCGATGTGCGCCGTGCGCGTGGTTTTCGCCAGCTCTTCCGTTCCGCCCATCGGCATCCAGGCCTGCGCGGCTCGCGCGACGCGGCGCCGCGCGAGCCTCGAGTTGCCGCCGATCCAGATCGGAATCGGCTGCTGCGTCGGGCGTGGCAGCTGGATCACGTTGCGTGCCTCGAAGTGGCGGCCCTTGAACGAGAACGCCTCGCCGCTCCATGCGAGCGGCAGGACGTCGAGCGCCTCGTCGAAGAGCGCGTTGCGCTCCTCGAAGTCGACGCCGAGCGCGTGGAACTCCGTCTTGTGGTAGCCGCTGCCGACGCCGAGCACGAAGCGTCCGTTCGACATCCGGTCGAGCGTCGCCGACGCCTTCGCGAGCAGGAACGGGTTCCGGTACGGCACGACGGCGAGATACGTGAGCAGGCGGAGCCGCTTCGTCGCAGCGGCCGCGAACGCGAGCGCGACGAACGGGTCGACGCTCTGGTGACCGCCGTGCGCGAGCCACCTGGCGCCGGGGATGGGATGCTCGGTGAGCGAGAAGCCGTCGAAGCCGGCCCTCTCGGCGGCCGCCGCCATCTCGCCGACGTCGCCCGCGTCGAGCATGTCGCGCTCGAGCCCGTTCGCCTGGGGGTACTGCAGGATGAACTTCATCTGCTCTTCGTGCGGACCAGCAGGCGATCTCCCGGAAGAAGATGGACGGGATGCCGACCGGGTCAGCGGACGACACTGCCAGAAGATGTATCAGCGGCGGACGACCCGGGCAATCGGCTTCGTCTCGAGGAGTCCCACCCGCACCCGCACCCGCGGTCGCCGCGCGAGCTTGACATCGGCCCGGGTGGTGAACGAACGTGCAGCGCCGTCCCTTCTGTGGCGCACCGTGTGGCGCCGTCGTGAAGATCCTTCGCAGAGACCCGCTTCGCAGAGATCCAAAGAGGCGCGCGAGCCATGCTGTTGCAGCTGACGTCCGACCAGGAGCTCCTCCGGGAGACCACCGCGAGGTTTCTCGACGAGACCGTCCCCCCGGCGGAGCTGCGCCGCCTGCGCGACGATCCGGTCGGATTCGGCGACGCGTGGTGGAAGCGCGGCGCGGAGCTGGGCTGGACCTCCCTGCTGGTGTCCGAGGACGACGGCGGCGGCTCGATCAGCGGCCGCGGGCTCGTCGACCTGTCGCTCATCGCGTACGAGTTCGGCCGCCGCGCCGCCCCCGGACCGCTCGTCGCGTCGAGCGTCGTCGCCGCCGCGTTGAGCAGCGCGAGCGGCGCGAGGCACACGCCGGTGCTCGCACGCCTGCTCTCCGGAGACGCGATCGCGACGTGGTGCTTCGCCGAGCCGCGGCCGAACGATCGCCTGGGCGCGATCGCGCTCGAGATCCGCCGCGACGGCGGCGACCTCGTGTTGAGCGGCGTGAAGCGCCCGGTGGAGGCAGCCGTGCGTGCCAGCCACCTGCTGGTCACCGGACGCACCGCCGACGGACTGGCGCAGGTGCTCGTGCCCGCCGACACGCCCGGTGTCACGATCGCGCCGATGCAGAGCGTGGACCTGACGCGCCGCTTCCACGTCGTGACCTTCGATCGCGTACGCGTGCCCGTGTCGGCGCTGGTCGGCGAGCTCGGCAGCGCCGACGCGCAGGTCGAGCGGCAGCTGCAGCAGGCCCTCGTGCTGCTCGCCGCGGAGTCCGTCGGCGCCATGCAGAGGGGCTTCGACATGACCGTCGACTGGGCCTTCGACCGCTACTCCTTCGGTCGCCCGCTCGCGTCCTACCAGGCGATCAAGCACCGCTTCGCCGACCTGAAGGCGTGGCTCGAGGCGAGCCACGCGATTGCCGACGCGGCCGCCGCCGCGGTCGATGCGGGCGCGGGTTCGGACGAGGCCGCGGAGCTGGCGAGCGTTGCGAAGGCCTACGTCGGCGACGCCGGTGCCGAGGTGCTGCACGACTGCGTGCAGATCCACGGCGGCATCGGCGTCACGTTCGAGCACGATCTGCACTTCTTCCTGCGGCGCCTCACGGTCGACCGCGCGCTCTGCGGCACGCCGGCGGAGCACCGCGTGCGCATCGCCGGGCTGCTCGAGCGCCGCGCGGAGGCGGCTTGAGCGCCGTGGCGACGGAGGACCTCGAGGCGTTCCGTCGGCGCGCGCGGACGTTCGTGCGCGCCAACCTGCGTCCCGTGGGCAGCGCCGTCATGACCGTGCGCAGCCGGGTCAGCGACGAGGAGGAGCTCGCGGCCGTGGCGCGCGACCGGGAGGTGCAGCGCATGCTCTTCGACGCGGGCCTCGCGGGCGTGTGCGTGCCGCGCGAGTACGGGGGCCAGGGGCTCACGCCGGCGCACCAGCGCGTCCTCAACGAGGAGCTCGCGGGCTTCGAGTTCCCGAGCCGCATCCAGGTGCCGACCTTCGCGCCGTGCGCGGCGGTGCTGCTCGAGTTCGGCACCGAGGAGCAGAAGCAGCGCCACATCCCCCCCATGCTGCGCGGCGAGGAGATCTGGATGCAGTTCCTGTCCGAGCCGAGCGGCGGCTCGGACGTCGCCGGCGCACTCACCAGCGCCGTGCGCGACGGCGACGGCTGGCTGCTCAGCGGCTCCAAGGTCTGGACGACGGGCGCGTGGTGGTCGGACTGGGCACTCTGCCTCGCCCGCACCGACTGGGACGTGGCGAAGCACGCGGGCCTCACGGTGTTCATCCTGCCGATCCACCAGCCCAGCATCGACGTGCACCGCATCGAGATGCTCAACGGCAACCGCGAGTTCTGTCAGGAGTTCCTGAACGAGGTGCGCGTGCCGGACGGCGACCGGGTCGGCGGCGTCAACGACGGCTGGACGGTCGGTACGCGGTGGATGTTCCACGAGCGCATGTCCTACAACTCGCCGCTCGTGACGTTCCCGACGGACGCGGTGCACGGCGTCGCGGGCGGCGCCTCGACGCTGGAGCTCGCGCGCGCCGCCGGACGAGCCGACGACCCGCGAGTCCGCGAGCTGATCGGCGAGGCGCGGGCGCTGGAGGTCGTGTGGCGCGAGCTGCAGCATCGCGTCGGGGTCGGCATCGCGACCGGTGCGATGTCGAGCCAGGCATCCGCGGTCGCGCGCGTCTTCCACTGTGGCGCGTCGATGCGACAGACGACCATCGCGTTCGACGTCGCCGGCGCCGCCGGTGGCGCGTGGACCGACGACGACGGTCCACTCGCGCGCGCGGGTACCGATTTCCTCATGCGCCAGGTCGCGTGCATCGGCGGCGGCACGACCGAGATGGCGCGCAACGTCGTCAGCGAGCGCGTGCTCGGCATGCCGCGCGAGCGCACGCTCGACAAGGACGTCGCCTTTCGCGACGTGCCGCGCAGCCCCTCGGCCAAGCGCTGATCGATGAACGAAGAACGAAGGGGTCAACCAAGCGATGAAGATTCAGGGTTCGAAGGCGATCGTCGTCGGTGGCGCATCGGGCATGGCGCGCGCGACCGCGGAGCTTCTGGTGCGCGACGGCGGGGCGGTCGCGATCCTCGACCGTCCTGGTTCCAGGGGCGCGGAGGTCGCGGCGGCACTCGGTGGTGGAGCGAAGTTCTACCCGTGCGACGTCACCGATTTCGAGGGCACCGAGAAGGCGATCAAGGCCGCCGCGAGCGACCTCGGCGCGGTGCACTTCGGCGTCAACACCGCGGGTGGCGGCATCGCGAAGCGGACGATGTCGAAGGACGGTCCGCACCCGCTCGACCAGTTCCGGGCGGTGGTCGACTTGAACCTGATCGCGAGCTTCAACATCGCGCGCCTCCAGGCCGAGGCCATGACCCGCAACCAGCCCGACGAGAACGGCGAGCGCGGCGTGATCCTCATGACCGCGTCGATCGCGGCCTTCGAGGGCCAGATCGGGCAGGTCGCCTACAGCGCGGCCAAGGCCGGCATCGCCGGCATGACGCTCACCATGGCGCGCGATCTCGGCAGCCTCGGCATCCGCGTGATGACGATCGCGCCGAGCCTGTTCGACACCGGCCTCACGCACGGCATTCCGCAGCAGATGGCGGACGGGCTCACGCGCGACGCCGCGTTCCCCAAGCGCATGGGCCAGCCGCGCGAGTACGCGCTGCTGGCGCGCGCGATCTTCGAGAACCCGATGATCAACGGCTCGACGTACCGCCTCGACGCAGGCCAGCGCTTCTCGCCCAGGTGACCGGAGCGTCGGTCCGGCCGCAGCGTGCAGCCGGACCGACGCGCGAGCAGCCTCCTGCGGGAGCGACGCCTTGGCGGGACGTCTACGCTTTCCGATCGAGATGTCCGCACGGGCAGGCGCAGGCGGGGGATCCTGATCCGGGTTCGCGACGCCCGAGCGGCGGGGGCCCCCGCGTCGCGTCACGTTCGCTCGATGATCACCGCCGGCGCCATGCCGCCCGCCGCGCACATGGTCACGAGGCCGGTACCGAGCCCACGCCGCTCGAGCTCGTCGAGCACCGTGCCGATGAGGATCGATCCGGTCGCGGCGATCGGGTGTCCGAGCGCGATCGCGCCGCCGTTCACGTTGCACTTCGCCGGGTCGAGCTCCAGGTCGCGCATGAACTTCCACGCCACCACCGCGAAGGCCTCGTTGATCTCGAACAGGTCGATGTCGGCGAGCGACATGCCGGCCTTCTTGAGCACCTTGCGCGCTGCGGGTACGGGCTCGTTCAGCATCAGCTCCGGGCTGCCCGCGACGTTCGCCATGGCGCGGATCCGGGCACGCGGCTTCCAGCCCTGCGCGCGGGCGTAGTCGGGCGAGGCGAGGAGCAGGGCTGCGGCACCGTCGACGACGCCGGACGAGTTGCCCGCGTGGTGGACGTGGTTGATCTTCAGGTCGGGGTACGAGCGGCGCACGAGCTGCGCGAAAGTCTCACCGGCTTCGTCCACGGCCATGTTCATGAAGCTCGAAAACACGGTGGGGAGCTTGGCGAGACCTTCGCGCGTGGTCTGCGGGCGGGGGTACTCGTCGCGCTCGAGCGCCATGCTGCCGTCGTCGTTGTGCACCGGCACGACACTGCGCGCGAAGTAGCCGCCCTCCAGGGCGACCGCCGCGCGGCGCTGGCTCTCCAGGGCGATCGCGTCCACGTCGTCGCGCGTCGCTCCCTCCAGGGTGGCGATCACGTCGGCGCAGACGCCCTGGTGGGGTTGCGGGTGCAGATCCCGGAGATGCAGGTTGCCCGCGTCGAGCATGGCCGGGGGGAGCTGGCCGGTGAACGACATCATCTCGACCCCGCCGGCGACCACCAGGTCCTCCATGCCGGACATGATGCTGGCGGCGGCCAGGTTGGCGACGGTTATGCCGGAGCCGCAGAAGCGATCGAGCGTCATGCCGCTGGCGAGCGTGCTCCAGCCGGCATCGAGCGCGGACATGCGGCCGATGCACGTGCCCTGCTTGCCCACCTGCGCGCTGCAGCCCCAGATGACGTCGTCGACCTCCTCGGTGCGGATGTCGTTGCGCTCCCGCAGCGCGGTCAGCACCGCTGCTCCCAGGCGCTGCGGGTGCAGGTGCGAGAGGGCGCCCTTGCCGGGCTTGCCGATGCCGCGCGGGGTGCGCACCGCGTCGATGATCCACGCTTCACGAGCCATGAGATTCCCGCCCTTTCTCAGCGGCGCGATCGTGGATCGCGCCTGGGTTTGCAATGGGCACCGAGGTCGGCTGGCCACGAATGGTGACGACCACCGACCTTCGACCCGCGGCGCCTCGGGCCGGGACCGTAAGGTCGCCGCGGATCCGATGTCAACGACGGCGTACGCCGCAGGTCGTTCTGCCGGTGCGGCAGCGGACGGTCCGTGTGCCTCGGCGCTCGAGCGCGGCTCGTGCCGCACGCAGGGTAGCGGCTGCCGCGCTCAGGGCGGCGGCGCCGGGTGCCGGCCGAGCGCTGCGGCGCGACGTCAGCCCGGAGTGCGCTCCCCGTCGAGCAGCCGGCGGAAGAACGCGGAGTGCTTCGCGAGCTCCTGCACGTACGGGCGCACGTCGTCGCGCGCCTGTGCCGCGAGCTCCGCGAACGGCTTGACGTGGCGGTCCGGCACGTAGCGCAGCGTGAAGTTCACGCGCCGCGTGGCGAAGCCCTCGACGGGAAACGTGAAGCGCGCGCCGAGCCGGCGATCGACACGCTGCACGCGGTGCAGCGTGCGGTCCTTCCAGAGCTCGCCGCCGAAGATCAGCAGCGAGCCGTCGTCGAGCCACTGCTGCGCCGCAACCTGCGACGGCTCGCCACGCCGCCCGCGCGTCGTGAACTGGAAGAGCGCCCGCTCGCCGATCGAGATGGACGCGACCGGCCCGGGCTCGAAGTCGCGGTGCTCGCCGACGCGTGCGGTGTCGACGGTGCGTCCGTCCTGCAGGGCGCTGCCGTAGAGGTTGATCAGGCACGTGTTGAGGTGCCAGCCGGTGGGCAGGTCGGGGCCGCGAAACGACGCGCGGGTGCGTTGCTCGATGCGCTCGACCATGCGCGCGAGCACGGGCGGGAAGGGCTCGGCCGCGACGCAGCGGTCGTCGACGCCGTTCGGCGGCCGGTAGTAGTCGAGGCACGCGAACTGCCAGTTGCCGAGCCAGTACACGGGACGCAGGAGCCGGCGCTGCTGGCCCGTCGCCGCGGCCTTCCGCGCGGTGAAGCGCTCCTCCCAGATCGGGTGCAGCGTCTCGAGCCACGCGACGAGCTCCGCGCGCTCGTCGGGCGCGACGAAGGTCGCGTCGTAGAGCAGTCCGGGTGCCAGACGCGCGCGCGCCTGGACCCGCGTGCGCGGCGCGTGCGGCCGCGTGCCGGCTGGACGTGCGCTCACGGTCGCGTCACTCGTCGGTGAACAGCTTCGTCGGCCCCGCGAGGTGGAAGCCGTTCCACGGCTGCGACAGCTCGTGCTCGCCGAGCGGCCAGGTGCACTGGCCGCGCGCGGCGTTCTCCGGCGCGCCGGGCAGGAACGCCGACAGCGGCGACGCGAGCCGCGCGTTCGGCGCGGCACCGTCGACGCGCAGCGTGATTCCCGAGATGAACGCCGCGGCGGGCGACAGCAGAAAGCAGATCGCGGCCGACACCTCGGACTCGGTGCCGAGCCGCTGCAGCGGGATCGCACGGTGCATGACCTTCAGGTGCGGGCGCAGCGCCTCGGGGTACGTCTGCATGCCGGACGACGCGATCCAGCCGGGCGCGATCGCGTTGACGCGCACGCCGCTGATTCCCCACTCGACCGCCGCGGTCTCGGTGAAGCTCACCATGCCCGCGCGCGCCGCGCCGGAGTGTCCCATGCCGACCATGCTGCCGAAGAAGTCGGCGACCATGTTGATGATGGCACCGCCGTGGTCGGCCATCCACTGCGTGTAGCACTCGCGCGCGAAGAGAAAGCCGCCGGTCAGGTTGTTGCGCACCACCGCATCCCAGCCGCGCTGGCTGATGGCCGCGAGCGGGGCCGCGAACTGGCCGCCGGCATTGTTCACCAGGCCGTCGACGCGCCCCTGCCGCACGAGCAGCTGCCGCACGACCTCGCGCACCTGCGTCTCCTCGCGGATGTCGCACGTGAAGCTCAGCGCCGTGCCCCCGGCGTCGGCGATCTCGGCGGCGACGGTCTCGAGCTTCGCGGTCGAGCGTCCCACGATCGCCACGGTCGCACCGAGGTGCGCGAGCTCGTGCGCGGTGCAGCGCCCGATGCCGCTGCCGCCGCCGGTGACGATGATGGTCTGGCCCGCGAACAGGCCCGGTCGGAAGATCGAGTCGAAGCGCATGGCCCGTCCTACCATGTCGGGCACCGCGGGTGCTCGCCCGCGGGCCCGCGAGCCGATAAGGCAGCGTCATGCGCTTCGGACTCACCACCCCGATCGTCACGCTCACCGCGCGCGGCCACGGCGCCTGGGAGCGCGACGCCGGTCCCGACGAGCTGCGCCGCATCGCGATCGCGGCCGACACCCTCGGCTTCCACCACCTGACGTGCAGCGAGCACGTGGCGATCCCGCAGGAGGCCGTCGCGACGCGCGGCGCGCGCTACTACGACCCGCTCGCGACGTTCGGCTATCTCGCCGCGTTCACCGAGCGCATCCGCCTCGCCACGCACGTGATCGTCCTGCCGTACCACCACCCGCTGGAGGTGGCGAAGCGCTACGGCACGCTCGACGTGATCTGTGGCGGACGGTTGATCCTCGGCGTCGGCGTCGGCAGCCTCGAGCCCGAGTTCGATCTGCTGGGCGCGGACTTCGGCGGCCGCGGCGCGCGCTACGAGGACGCGCTGCGCGCGCTGCGAGCGGTGCTCGGCAAGCGGGAGCCCGAGTACCACGGCTCGCACTACGACGTCGCGGGCTTCGTCGTCGACCCGTGCGCGCGCCAGGAGCGCGTGCCGATCTGGCTCGGCGGGAAGACGCCGCGCTCGTTGCGCCGCGCGCTGACGTTCGCCGACGGCTGGGACCCGTTCTACCTGACCGTGGACGAGCTCCGTGCGCTGCTCGCGCGCGCCCGTGCGTGGCCGGAGTGGCGCGCCCGCGAGGAGCAGGGGACGAAGCTCACCCTCGTGTTCTCGCCCGACGACGTGTTCGACGTCGCCGTCCCGGAGCAGCGCACGGAGATGGCGGCGCTGCTGCGCCGCTACGCCGCGATCGGCTCGGACGTCCTCACGCTGCGCTTCCGCAGCACGAGCTGCGACCACCTGCTCGAGCAGCTCGAGATCTTCGCGCGCCTGGTCGCGCCGGAGTTCGGGTAGCCGGGCGCGGTCGACCGCCGTCACGCGCGGCGCGACGCCGTGCGCCGTCGCGCCCATGCGATCGCCGGCTCCTCGACGTACCGGCGCGACAGCCAGCCCGCGAGCAGGCTCGCCGGGATCACCAGCGCGAGCATCAGGAAGAAGCTCGCGTCGCCCTTCTGGTGCACGACGCGCAGGTAGCGGCGCACGACGAGGATCATCGGCTGGTGCCACAGGAACACACCGTACGACACGTCGCCGAGCCAGCGCATCGCCGGACGCTCGAGCAGCGACAGCGGCCCCACCGGCGCGATCGCCGCGAGCGCCAGGAGGGCCGCGAACACCAGCGACGGCAGGATCTCCTGCAGCTGCCGAAAGTACGTCAGCGAGCGTCCGAGGCCGCGACCGTGCGCGATGAGCGTCCACGCGAGCAGCACGACCAGCGCGCCCGCGAGCGTCGCCGTGGCGGACGTCGGAAGCCGCCAGAGCCGGTCGCGCACCACGCGCACGTAGAGCATCGCTGCGCTCATGCCGAACGCGAAGTGCCCGAGGTAGGCGGGAAACTGGTCGAGCAGCCGCGGCGCCGCGGTGACGTTGGTCGTGGCGGCCACCAGCGACGGCGTGCGCAGGGCGAGCGCGCGCCAGACCAGGCTCGTGGCCACCGCGATCACCACCGCGCGCGCCGGTCGCCGGAAGAACGCCGCTGCGACCAGCGGCAGCGTGACGTAGAACAGAGCCTCGACCGACAGCGACCACACCACGCCGTTCACGCCGAAGCCCATGACGTTGCCCCAGAAGCCCGCCGCGCGCGCGAGCGACGCGGGCAGCTCGTGCTGCAGGAAGAGAAGGTGGGCGACGATCACGATCCAGCCGCCGAGCGTCGTGAACGGCAGCGGGAAGCCGGTGAGCCAGCGCACGGTGAACGCCTGGATCGCGAGGCTGACGTAGTAGGCCGGGACGATGCGCGCGGCGCGCCGCACGAGGTAGGCGCGCACGTCGTCGAAGCTGCCGCCGCGGAGCACCACCGGCAGGAACAGCACGAAGCCGCTGATCACGAAGAAGAAGTCGACGCCGCGCCCGAACGCGGCGACCAGCGCGCGCAGGTCGCCGCCACCGAGGTGCGCGTCGGTGAACACCCAGCAGTGGAAGATCGCGACCAGCAGCGACGCGAGCCCGCGCAGGCCGTCGACCGACGGTACGACCGCGGGTACGATGCCGGCGGCGGAGGCGACGGTCTCGCGGGTTGGGGTGCGGGTCTGAGAAGTCATCGCGGGAGCCGAGGCGCACGTGAGGCTAGCCGTCCATGCCCGCTCGCGGCAATGCCCGGCGTTCACGCCCGCGGGGGATCGTGCGTGCCCCCGTCCCCGGTCGCCCGTCGCGCTTGCTGTCCCGGACCCACCCGCTAATAACTCGGGGCGATGGACATCACCTTCACGCCCGACGAGGAGCGCTTCCGCGCCCGTGCCCGCGAGTGGATCGAGGCCAACAAGCCGAGCGATCCGCCGGTCGAGAACGATCTCGAGGCGCGCCGCGACTTCGACCTCGCGTGGCAGAGCAGGATGTACGAGGCCGGCTGGGCGGGCATCTCGTGGCCGAAGGAGTACGGCGGACGCGGCGCGTCGTTGATGGAGCAGCTGATCTGGTACGAGGAGTTCGCCTCGGCCGGTGCGCACGAGCCCTCGACGCTGTTCGTCGGCCTCAACCACGGTGGCCCGACGCTCATCGCCTGCGGCAGCGAGGCGCAGAAGTCGTTCCACCTGCCGCGGATCCTGCGCGGCGAGACCGTGTGGTGCCAGGGCTTCTCCGAGCCCGGCGCGGGCTCCGACCTGGGCAGCCTCTCGACGCGCGCGGTCATCGACGGCGACGACCTCGTCGTCACCGGCCAGAAGATCTGGACCAGCTTCGCGAACATCGCGGAGTTCCAGGAGCTGCTGGTGCGCACCGACCCCGATGCCCCCAAGCACAAGGGCATCAGCTGGGTGATCTGCCCGATGGATGCGAAGGGCATCGACATCCGCCCCATCCGCAGCATGGCCGGGCACCAGGACTTCTGCGAGGTGTTCTACGACGAGGTGCGCATTCCGCGCGCGAACGTCGTGGGTCAGATCAACGACGGCTGGCGCGTCGCGATGTCGACGCTGGGCTTCGAGCGCGGCACCGCGTTCCTCTCGGAGCAGGTGCGGCTCACGCGCATGGTCGGCGAGCTGATCGAGCTCGCGAAGCTGACGCCGCTCGGCGGCGCCGCGGCGAGCGCGGGCGACCGGGCGACGCGCACGATCGACGACGCCGACATCGGACGTCGCCTCGCGCTGATGCGCGCCGAGGTCGAAGCGCTGCGCTCGATGACCTACCGCAGCGTGAGCCGTACCGCGCGCACCGGCGTGCCGAGCTCCGAGGCGTCGCTGATCCGCATCTTCTTCTCCGAGCTGCAGCAGCGCGTGCACGCGCTCGCGATGGAGATTCTCGGGCCGCAGATCCTCGAGTGGGACGCGGACGAGCAGCCGGTGACGACGTCGCTCGGCGCGAAGCGACGCCGCATCCGCGAGACCTGGGTGTTCCGCTGGCTGCTGTCGTTCGCCTCGACGATCGCGGCCGGCTCGAAGGACATCCAGCGCAACATCATCGGCGAGCGCGTGCTCGGTCTGCCGCGCTGAGGGCCACGCGAGAGGATCTCATCGTCATGGATCTGATGCTCACCCCGGACCAGGAGGCCATCCAGGCGTCCGTCCGCTCTTTCCTCGACGGCGAGCTGCCGATGGCGCGCGTGCGCGCGATCGCGCAGGCCGGTGCGAAGGAGCTGGCCCCGCTGTGGCGTGCGGCGGGCGAGCTCGGCTTCTTCGGCCTCGCGGTGCCCGAGGCTTCGGGCGGCGCGGGCTACTCGATCACCGAGGAGATGGTGCTCTTCGAGGAGCTGGGCCGCGCGCTGGCACCGGGACCGTGGCTAGGCTCGGTGCTCGCGTCGCACGCGCTCGCGACGGCGGGCAGCTCGAACGACGAGCTGGCGCGGGTTCTTGCCGGCGAGCTGCAGGTCGCCGTCGTCGACGCGACGAGCTCTGCGAGCTCGATCGTCGTACGCGGCAACGAGGTGTCGGGCGAGAGCGGCTACGTCGCGGGCGCGGATGCGGGAACGGCGTTCCTGGTCGTGGCGCCGTCCTCGGTCGTTTACGTCGCGGCGGGCGGGGGCGCGCAGGTCGACCGTCGGCCGAGCATGGACCCGACGCGCGCGATCGCCGTCGTGCGCTTTGCCGGCGTGCGCGGCCTGGTCGTCGCCGACGGGAGGGACGCGGTGACGGCGCTCCTGCGCCGCGCGGCGCTGCTGTCGTGCGCCGAGGCGGTGGGCGGAATCCAGCGCACAGTGGACATGTCGGTCGAGTACGGCAAGGTCCGCAAGCAGTTCGACAAGCCGATCGGCTCGTTCCAGGCGGTCAAGCACCGCTGCGCGGACATGGCGGTGCGGGCGGAAGTGGCGCGCTCGGCGACGACCTACGCGATCGTGTCGGCGCGCGACGGGGCAGCGGACCAGGACTTCCAGGTGTCGGTCGCGAAGATCCTGGCCTCGGGCGCCTACGTGCAGAACGCCGCCGACAACGTCCAGAACCACGGCGGCATGGGCTTCACGTGGGAGTGCGACGCGCACCTCTTCGTCAAGCGCGCACGTAGCTTCGAGACCGCGTTCGGCTCGAGGCTGGCCAGGCTCGACCAGCTCGCCGCGAGCTTCCGAGAAGCCTGACGCGGCCGACGCCCGGCACCGCGTCGGGCGTCGGTCGCGGCGCCGTCGCCGCGACCGGCTCGGCGGCGAGCTTCTCCACCAGCAGCGCGCGCAGCTTGGCGAGGTCGCGCCGGGCGCGGGCGCGCGAGTCCTCGGCGTCCTCGTGCGGGCGGACGGAGACCACCGTGAGCCGCGCCCTGGGGGAAGGTGCCCCGGGCTGCGTGCCGGCCCCGCTCGTCACGCCGCGGCCCTGCGGCGGGCGGCCCGGACCTCGCCGGAGGCGAGATCGAGGAACGTGCCCTGCGCGATCTCGACGCGCGTCGGCAGCGCCGGCGCGATGACGCGACCGAGGCCGAACGGCCGCAGATCCCAGGCCTCCTCGCGTGCGCCGAACGGCATCTGAACCCGAATCTTCTTCGCGAAACCGATCCTCTTCGAAAGGTCGTTCATGGCTCTCCCCTGCGGCCCTCCGTGCTCCGGCCGCGCGTGGGGAGCGGGTTGCAGCGCGCGTGCCACGCGCCTCGGCGCGCGCGATTCCGGGAGGTTTCCGGCGCTCCGCCCGCAACCCGCAAGGAAGGCTCCGCGAGAGGCGCCATGCATCCCTCCCCATCGTGCTTGCACCTCTGCCCGGTGTCGCACGGACGAGGCGCCGGCGCGCGGTCAGCGGCGCCGGCGGCGGCGCTTGCGCGCGGAGCGCGCAGCACCTGCGGACCCGGACGCCGTGTCGCGCGTGCGCGATCCGGCGTCGAGGCCGAGCAGCATGCGGTCCGACAGGATCTCGGTCACCGCGAGCACGGTCTGCGCTGCGACCAGCGCACCCAGCACGGCCGCGCCCGCGGGCAGCACTGCGAACGCGAGCCCCGCCATGCCGGTCCACACCGTGCGCACGAGCACGAGCACGAAGCCGACCTCGAGCTCGACCACGCGGCGCGCGTGCGCCTCGTCGGCGCGGGTGGAGAGGGCCCACCAGCGCGGCACCTGGAACGCGAGCATGGTCGCGAGCGACGACAGCAGGCTCGTCGAGCGCAGCATCTGCCACAGCGTTTCGGCCTCGTCGTGCGCGACGGCCCCGAGCAGCATCGTTGCCGGAACCGCGATCGCGAAGCCGAGCAGCCCGCCGATGAAGGCGAACAGGACCGCGCCGCCGGTCACCAGGTTCGCCCAGTCGGCGAGGTCCATGTCGTCGTGGACGAAGCCGCGCATGGACCACGTCGCGGCGACGGCTGCGAGACACAGCAGCACGCTCCACGCGTCGAGGAACAGCGCGACCAGCGACTGGAGCGCCGACCAGCCGAAGAGCAGCACCCCGACGATCGGCACCAGGTGCCGGAGGATCATCGCCCACGCCGTCGGGTCGCCGGTCACGCGCTCGAGCAGCACGTCCTTCATCGCGCACCGCGCTACACCGCGGGCACCCGGAACGTCGACGGCCCGGGCGCCGCTGCACCGGGCCCGCGGCGGCGCTATCTCCTCTCTCACGATGGACGGTCGCGTCCGAACCCGCCGCTGGAGCGACCCGAAGCAGCCCGGCGACGGTACGCGCGTCCTCGTCTGCCGCTTTCGCCCGCGGGCGCTGAAGAAGCAGGACGAGACCTGGGACGAGTGGTGGCGCGAGCTGGGTCCGAGCGCGGAGCTGCACGCGGCCGTGTACGGCAAGGGACAGCAGGCGATCGGCTTCGACGAGTACCGGCGTCGCTACCTCGCCGAGATGGCCGAGAACCCCGCGCGGGCGCGGCTGCGCGAGCTGCGCGCGCGCGTCGCCTCGGGCGAGTGCGTGACGCTGCTCTGCTCGTCCGCCTGTACCGACGAGGCGCGCTGCCATCGCACGATCCTGCGCGAGCTGCTGCTCGTCGGCCAGGGCGAGGACGACCTATCGTGAGCACGCCCGACGGGGCGCCCGCTCGCCCCAGAACACCGCGCAGCACGCGGCGGACGCGAGGCGACGGGGCGCGTGCATTCGGGCCACGGGGTGCGGTACGACTTCCGCGGTCGAGATCCGCGATCGAGAAAGGGAGGTTCCATGTACTTCGAGTATTCCGACAAGGTGAAGGCGCTGCAGAAGAAGCTCCAGGCCTTCATGGACGAGCACGTCTATCCGAACGAGGCGACCTACGGGCGCCAGCTCGACGAGGGCGCTTCGCGCTGGGACATCCCGCCGATCATGGAGGAGCTGAAGGCGAAGGCGAAGGCCGCCGGCCTGTGGAACCTCTTCCTGCCCGAGAGCAAGCGCGGCGCCGGTCTCACCAACCTCGAGTACGCGCCGCTGTGCGAGATCATGGGCCGCTCGGGCATCGCGCCCGAGGTGTTCAACTGCGCCGCACCGGACACCGGCAACATGGAGGTGATCGACCGCTACGGATCCGAGGAGCAGAAGAAGCAGTGGCTCGAGCCGTTGCTCGACGGCAAGATCCGCTCCGCGTTCGCGATGACCGAGCCCGAGGTCGCGTCGTCCGACGCGACCAACATCCGCTGCGCCATCGTCCGCAACGGCGACGAGTACGTGATCAACGGGCGCAAGTGGTGGACCTCGGGTGCCATGGACCCGCGCTGCAAGATCATGATCGTCATGGGGCAGACCAACCCAGGCGCGGAGCCGCACCAGCGGCAGTCGCAGATCCTGGTGCCGATGGACGCCAAGGGAGTGAAGGTCGAGCGCTATCTGCCGGTCTTCGGCTACGACGACGCGCCGCACGGCCACGCCGAGGTGACCTTCACCGACGTGCGCGTGCCATCGTCGAGCATCGTGCTGGGCGAGGGCCGCGGCTTCGAGATCGCGCAGGGACGCCTCGGCCCCGGCCGCATCCACCACTGCATGCGGCTCATCGGCCTCGCCGAGCGCGCGCTCGAGGCGATGTGCAAGCGCACGCTCGGCCGCGTCGCCTTCGGCAGGCCGATCGCCGAGCAGACGGTCACGCTCGAGCGCATCGCCGAGTCGCGCATCGCGATCGAGCAGTGCCGGCTCTTGACGCTCAAGGCCGCGTACATGATGGACACCGTCGGGAACAAGGCGGCGCGCGTCGAGATCGCGGCGATCAAGGTCGCGGCACCCAACATGGCGCTCAAGGTCGTCGACTGGGCGATCCAGGCGCACGGCGGCGCCGGCGTCACCACCGACTTCGGGCTCGCCAGGATGTGGGCGGGCGCCCGCACGCTGCGTCTGGCCGACGGCCCCGACGAGGTGCACCGCAACCAGATCGGCCGCCTCGAGCTGAAGAAGTACAAGTGAACGTCGCGCGAAAGATCGTCGTCGTGACGGGTGCGGCGAGCGGCATCGGCCGCTCGCTCGCCCGCCGGTTCGCGGCCGAGGGTGCGGCCGCCGTCGTGTGCGCCGATCGCGACGGCGACGGCGCGCGCACGGTCGCCGAGGAGCTCGCCGGGCGTCACGGCGCGGCGCTGCGTGCGGTCGCGGAGCGCGTCGACGTCGCCGTCGAGTCCGACGTGACCGGGCTCGTCGAGCGCACCGAGAAGGAGGTCGGGCCGATCGACCTGTTCTTCTCCAACGCCGGCATCTTCGTGATCGGCGGCGCGGAAGTCCCGAACGCCGACTGGGAGCGCATCTGGCAGATCAACGTCATGGCGCACGTGTACGCGGCGCGTGCTCTGGTGCCGCGCATGCTGGCGCGCGGCGGCGGCTACCTGCTGAACACCGCGTCGGCGGCGGGGCTGCTGACGCAGATCGGGTCGGCGCCGTACGCGGTGACCAAGCACGCGGCGCTCGCGTTCGCCGAGTGGCTCGCGATCACGCACGGCACGCAGGGGCTGACGGTCTCCGTGCTGTGCCCGCAGGCCGTGGACACCGCGATGATCGCCGGAACGGAGCAGGGCGGCGTCGCGGGCGTCGACGGCGTCATCTCGCCCGAGCAGGTCGCAGACGCCGTGATCGAAGGGCTCGGCGACGAGCGCTTCCTCATTCTGCCGCACCCGCAGGTGCTCGAGTACTTCCAGAGAAAGGCCGGCGACTACGACCGCTGGCTGCGCGGCATGCGCCGCCTGCAGGATCGCTTCGCGGGAATGATGCCCTGAGCTCGTACGCGGCCGGCAGGAGGCGCTCGCCCGGCACCTCGGCAACGCGGTCCGCACCGGCCGGGCTGCGTCTCCCAGCCCGAATCGCCCGTCGACTGGCGGCCCTGAGCGTCGGCCCTCACATCGTGAGGCCGGCCCCACCGCCTGTCCGGTGAACGCCAACACGGCAGCCGGCACGTTCCCGGGGGTGCGACCTCCGGGCCACGGCTGTCATGGAGGAGAACCATGAACGCAGCGATCGAGGCCTTCCGCTCCGAGCGGACCTTTCTCACCCCTGGCGGGACCGAGACGTACCTGATGTTCCAGCAGGGCTACGTCCTGCCCGAGATGTGAGCCTTTCACGTGCTCGACGACGACGCGGCGTGGGAGCGGCTCGGGCGCGAGTATTTCCGCCCGATCCTCGCCGCGGCGCGCGCGAGCGGGAACACCCTGCTGCTCGACACCCTGGCGTGGCGCGCGCACCCGGACTTCGTGACGAAGCCGGGAACGCGGGCCGGCGAGCTCGCGCGCGTCAACGAGCTCGGCGTGCGCCGCGTCCGCGACCTCGTCGAGCGCGAGCTCGGCCGCGACGCGACGCGCGACGGCACGGTCCTGGTCACGGGGGACCTCGGTCCGCGCGGCGACGGCTACAAGGTGGCCGACACCGACCTCACGCCCGCGGCCGCGCGCGACTATCACCGGGCGCAGATCGAGGTGCTGGCGCGCGCGGGCGTCGACCTGCTGTGCGCGTACACCATGACCAGCGTCGCCGAGTCGGTCGGCGTGACGCTCGCCGCGCGCGACGCGGGCCTGCCCGTCGTCGTGTCACCGACCGTCGAGACCGACGGCACGCTGCCCGACGGCACGTCGCTCGGCGAGCTGATCCGCAGCGTCTTCGAGGAGACCGCCGGCGCGCCGCTCACCTACATGGTGAACTGCGCGCACCCGGCGCACCTGGCACCGACGCTCGCGCGCGCGCGTGCAGCGGGGAAGGCTGGCTCGCGCGCTTCGGCGGCCTGCGCGCCAACTCGTCGAGGAAGAGCCACGCCGAGCTCGACGAGAGCACCGAGCTCGACCGCGGCAACCCGCAGGAGCTCGGCCGCGAGCTCGCCGAGCTGCGGCGTGACTACGGCCTGCGCATCGTCGGCGGCTGCTGCGGCACCGACGCCGAGCACGTGACGGAGATCGCGGCGGCGACGCGCGTCGTGTCGCGCGGATCGGTCCAGTGCGCGGGCTGAGCGCGGACGGCGCGGCGACTGCGGCGGCGGTCGAGCCGCCGCCGCAGCACCGGCGCGCGCGCGAGCTACGCCGCGTCGTCTCGTCGGACGGGACGCCGGTGTCGTTCGACGAGTTCGGCGCCGGGCCGCCGCTGGTGCTGGTGCACGGCGCGTTCAGCGACCACGACAGCAACTGGGAGCTGGTGCGTGAGCGTTTCGCGCGGCGCTTCCGCGTGCACGCCGTCGCGCGACGCGGGCGCGGTGCGACGCCGGCGACGATCGGGCACACCCTCGAGGACGAGGTGCGCGACGTCGCGGGGGTGGCCGACGCGATCGGCGAGCCGGTGTTCCTGCTCGGACACTCGTACGGCGCGCCCGTGGCGCTCGCCGCGGCGGCGATGCATCCCGAGCGCGTGCGGAAGCTCGTGCTCTACGAGCCCGCCCGGCCGTCGCTGCTCGACGCGGCCACGATGGGCCCGCTCGAAGCACTCGCCGGCGCGGGCGACTGGGACGCGTTCACGGTCGCGTTCTTCCGCGACGGGCTGCGCGTGCCGCCCGCTGAGCTCGACGCCGTGCGCGGCTCCGAGCCATGGCCGCCGATCGTCGCCGATTCGCCGGCCACGCTGCACGACCTGCGCGCGCTCGCCCGTCACGCGTTCCGCCCGGAGCGTTTCGCCGCGCTGCGCGTGCCGACGCTGCTGCAGGTCGGGACGGAGAGCGCGCGCGAGCTGTACGTGACCGATGCACTGGCAGCGGTTCTGCCCGACGTCCGCATCGCCGCTCTCGAGCGACAGGCGCACGAGGCGATGACGACGGCGCCGGAGCTGTACGCGGCGTCGGTCGAGCGCTTCCTGCTCGCGTGACGCGTGGCCGCGGTGCGCGGTGCCGCGCACGTGGCCGATGGGAGACCGGCCTGCCGCGACCCGACTCGAATCTACCGGCCGATGGTGGCAGAAGACCGTGCAGCCGCCTCGTCCCGGGCCGGGACGTCCGACGACGGGCGTCGCACGGAGGGCGTCAGGATGACACGGTGGGTCCGGTTGCTCGTTCTCGGCGGGCGGACCTGGGGCACGGCGCTGCCCGGGTACCGCTCGGGCTGGTTCCGCCTGCAGGGCGGCGAGCGCGCTGCTCTACTTGACCGATGCGGCGCGGGCGGTCTACGTCCCGACCACGGCCGGATACGGCGTGCTGCTGAGCCCGCGCGAACCGGATGCGTTTCTCGCGGCGGTGCGAGCGTTGCCGGAGTTGCGGTAGCGAGCTGGCTCGGCGGAGCGCCAGTGTCCTCTCCAGCGGAGATCGAGCGCGCTGGCGCGCGGATTCGACGCGACGAATGCACGTCGCGCATTGCAAAGCTCGGATGCAGGACCTAGCTTGGCGGCGCGCAATGGTGCGTCAATCACCTCGGGTCGGACTGTGATCGCTCCCGCGGACGTCGGCCATGCGGCCACCCTCGCTGAACGCTCCTCGAGGCGGACGGCGGCGCTCGCCACGTCCGCGCCGCGTGGTGCGTCGCTGGTGCGCGAAGCTGCCGACCGCAGCTACGCGCGCAGCGTCGGGTCCCGTTCGGCCGCACGCCCGCCGCGGCTCGGCGAGCGCGCGCGTGCGGCCATGCGCCTCGAGCACCTGAGCCCGCGAACCGAGGAGGCGTACCTCGGCTGGATGCGCCGTTACCACGAGTTCAACGGCCGCAAGGATCCCGCGACGCTCGGCGCGGCGCACGTGACGGCGTTTCTCAACACGCTCGCGACCGAGCGGCGGGTCGCGGCGTCGACACAGAACCAGGCGCTCGCGGCACTGCTCTTCCTCTACCGCAGGGTGCTCGGCCTGGAGCTGCCGTGGCTCGACGATCTCGTCCGCGCCCGGGGCGCCGAGCGGCTGCCCGTCGTGCTGTCGCGGGAGGAGGTGCGTGCAGTCCTGTCCGAGATGAGCGGCGTCACGCGACTGATGGCGACCATGCTCTACGGATCCGGTCTGCGCCTCCTCGAGTGCTGCCGGCTGCGCGTGAAGGACGTCGACTTCGGGCGGCGGCACATCGTCGTCCGGCGTGGCAAGGGCGACAAGGACCGGGTGACGATGCTGCCGGCGATCGTCGCCGACGAGCTGGCCAGCCACCTCGACCGGGTGCACGCGCAGCACCGGCGCGACCTCGCGCAGGGAGGCGGCTGGGTCGAGCTGCCCGACGCGCTGGCGACCAAGCTGCCCTCCGCGGGCCGCGAGTGGCCATGGCAGTGGGTCTTCCCCGCGACGCGCGGCTACCTCGAGCGCGAGACCGGCCAGCGGCGGCGGCACCACCTGCACGAGACCGTCGTGCAGCAGGCGGTGCGGCGGGCAGTCCTCGCGTCGGGGATCGCCAAGCGGGCGACGTGCCACACCTTCCGGCACTCCTTCGCGACGCACCTGCTCGAGGACGGCAGCGACATCCGCACGGTGCAGGAGCTGCTCGGGCACCGCGACGTGGCTACCACCATGATCTACACGCACGTGCTGAACCGCGGGCCGGGCGGCGTGCGGAGCCCGGCGGACCGGCTGCTGCTGGCAGGGCGCGCGGGCGGGGGAGGGGATGGTCGATGACGGGCGTGTCTCGCATAGCGCGCGCTGGCGGTGGTCGCGGAATTAGGCAGATCTGGCGAACGCCGGACGCGTCGTGGACGGCTAGCTGGGAACTGGCGCCGGTGCGCGCGAGAATCTCGGGTCGGGATCCGCGCGGGAGGGTGTTGGGCAGTTGGGCTCGACGTGTTCGGGGGATTCGCCCGGACCTGTTGAATTTAGGTTCGGCTCCACAAAC
>VGTK01000018.1 GCA_016874715.1 Deltaproteobacteria bacterium
GGGTGCGCGCAGCCGCCCGCGCCCGTCGAGGGGTGCGCGCAGCCGCCCGCGCCCTGCCCGCTCACTCGGCATCGAGCGCGCCGCGCTCGAGGGCGCGGGTGGTGAAGAGGTCCTCCGGCAGGTTCTGGTTGTACTTGACGTCGACCACCGTGACGTCGGTCTTGCTGTTCAGGGGTGGCTGCACCATCTCCAGCGTGAACGCGGTGGGAATGCCCTGTACGTCGCGCACCGCGTCCAGCTGCAGCCGCTTCTTCGGGGTGTCGCCGGAACCGTAGAACTCCATCCGGCGCAGCAGGAGGTCCTGTCGCTCCAGCAGCAAGAGGATCCGCTGGTAGCCGACGTCCTTCTTCTTCGGCACGATCTCGATCAGCACGGCTTCCCGGCCGTCGATCGACTCGTTCCTCACGAGCCGCGCGGACGCCTCATCCTCGGTCCACTCGAACACGTCGGTCAGCAGCTCGAGGTCGCGATAGCTGAAGTCCGTCCCCATGAAGCTCTCGTTCTTGGATTGCGCGGCGATCTGGCGGATGCGGCCCAGCGCCGGCAGAAAGAGCCACTGCTCGGCGTCGCGGTCCTTGTGCGCGAACTGGAGGAACGCCGTTCCACGAACCTCGGGCGGCACGACGAACACCGTGGACGTCTTGTCCTCACCGTTCGGGCGCTTGAGCGTGCGCATGATGAGCTCGCGATTTCGCTCGATCCCTCGGCCGTCGACGATGTGCAGCTTCATCCGCTGGGTGCGGTCGTTCCAGTGGCGCGTGGTGTCGTCGAGCCGATCGACGGCTTCGAGCAGAACGCGGGCCTCGTTGGCCGACGCGGCAGGGGAAGGCGCGCTGGCCGCGGCCGGGGTCGGCACGGGAACGGCGCCCTCCTGACCCGGTGCAGGCGCTGCGATCGCGAGCGTCGTCGCGACGAGGGCTGCCAAGTGTGCGGAACGGGCGATCGGCAGGCGGAATCGGTCCAGCATGATGCCAGCGTAGCAGGACGCCGCCGGTCGCGGGAGCGTCGTGGCCGTTCCTTGCCGTGGGCAGGTCACACTGGCCGCGTCTGGTACCAGCGGAGCCCGCGCCCGACGTATTGCACGCCGGCGAATGCGGTCGCGAAAGCGGCTCCGGCGAAGATCGTGCCGCCGGGTACCGCACCGTCGAGCCCGGGGTACGCGAGCACGACCAGTGTGATCGCGAGGCCGCAGAGCTGAAGAAAAGTCGCGAGCTTTCCCACCAGCGTCGGCAGGACCTCGAGCCGCTCGCCGGTCAGGAAGAAGAGGAGCGCGTACCCTGTCAAGCATACGATGTCGCGCGTCAGGATGATCGTCAGAACCCACTGCGGGACGAGCCCCATCCAGGTGAGCTTCAGCAGCAGGCTCAGGACCAGCCCCTTGTCGGCCAGCGGGTCGAGGTAGGCGCCGAGGTCGGTGCGCGTGTTCGTCAAGCGCGCGATCAAGCCGTCCACCCCGTCGGTCATGCCGGCGGCAACGAAGAGCCCGAAGGCGAGCACGAAGTGCCGCTCGTCGAGTGCGATCAGGATCGCCGGGATCGCAGCGATGCGCAGCAGAGTGAGCGTGTTCGGGATGTTGAGCATCGCCGTTCCTGCCCCTGCACGACTCAGCAGACGCCGCCCAGTGCCTTGCGGATCTGCCCGGCGAGCTTCGGCGTGACGAGCGCCGTGACGTGCGTCGCGTGGTCGTCCTGCCGGCACTCCAGCACCGAGCCGTGGCGGTGCAGCCGTGCCAGGACCTCGCCGCGCTCGAAGGGGACGCGGAACTCGGCGCGCGTCATTCGCCCGTCCAGCAGCTCGTCGATGCGTCCTCGCAGCGCCGCGATGCCGAGGTCGTCGGCCGCCGAAACGGCCACCCCGTCGTCGCGCTGGGCCTCGAGGATCGCTGCCTCGCGCGCGGCGCCCTCGAGGCGGTCGATCTTGTTCAGCACGAGCAGCGTCGGACGCTCGGCGGCGCCGATCTCGGCGAGGACGTCGCGCACGACCGCCATGTGGCTCGCGCGTGCGTCGTTCGATGCGTCGACCACGTGCAGCAGCAGGTCCGCGGTACGGACTTCCTCGAGCGTGCTCTTGAACGCCTGGACGAGCTGGTGCGGCAGCTTGTGGATGAACCCGACCGTGTCGGACAGGAGGGCCGTGCCGGCGCGCGGTAGATCGATGCGTCGCACCGTCGGGTCGAGCGTCGCGAACAGCATGTCGTCGATCAGCACGTCGGCGCCGGTGAGCCGCCGCATCAGGGTCGACTTGCCGGCGTTGGTGTAGCCCACCAGCGCCACCGTCGGGAAGGGTACCTCGGCCCTCTCGTCGCGGTGCAGGCGCCGCGTTCGCGAGACCTCCGTGAGGCGCTTGCGGAGCATGGCGATGCGTTCGCGCACCCGCCGGCGGTCGACCTCGAGCTGGGTCTCGCCGGGCCCGCGCATGGCGACGCCGGCCTTGATGCGCGAGAGGTGCGTCCAGTGCCGGGTCAGACGCGGCGTCAGGTACTCGAGCTGCGCCAGCTCGACCTGCAGCTTGCCCTCGAGCGAGTGGGCGCGCTGCGCGAAGATGTCGAGGATGAGCTGGCTGCGGTCGATGACCTTGACCGTCGGGTCGCCACCGGGGCCGAGCCCGATGTCCTTCTCGAGGTTGCGCTGCTGGGCCGGTGCCAGCGGATCGTCGAAGACGACCACGTCGGCCTCCAGCTCCGCCACCAGCTGGCGGATCTCCTCGACCTTGCCCTTGCCGACGAACGTGCGGACGTCGGGGACCGCGCGACGCTGCGAGCTCTGTCCGACCACGGTCACGCCGGCGGTGCGGCAGAGCTGCGCGAGCTCGGCGAGAGAGCCTTCGAGCCCCTCGTAGCCTTCCTTCGTCCGGCCGAGCTCGATCCCGACCAGCAGCGCGCGCTCGCGCGGGCGCGTGACTTCGTGCGTGCCGCCGCGGCTCAAGCGGCGGCCCTCCCGGCGAACGCCTGCCTCACGAGACGAATCGGGCCTCCGCGCCGGAGACGCGTTCGCCGAGGGCCGCGATCAGCTCGTGCGACGCCACGACGCCGAGCTTCTCGAGCGCGATCCGCGTCTCGTAGCCCTCGCGCACGACGTGCAGAAACGTCGGGCAGGGCCCCGGGTAGCGGGTGAGCGTCTGCAGCAGGCGTTCCATGTCCGCTCGGGTGACGTGGCGTGCGTCGAGCGAGATCTGCAGCTCGCGGATCGAGCGCGCGCGCGCGTCCTCGAGCCGGGAGAACTCCTCGGCGATGATCTGCCGCCGCTCCTCGCTGACGTCGAGCCGCCCGCCCATGCAGATCGGATCGCTGCCGGTGATGAGGGGCTCGTTCTTCCGGAAGGTGTCGGGCCACGCGATGACCTCGACGATACCGTGCTTGTCCTCGAGGAAGAAGGTCGCGTACCGGTCGCCCTTCTTGCTGTTCTTGAGTCGCAGCCCCTGGACGACTCCGGCGAGGGTCACCTTGGTCTGTCCGGGAAGGCTGCGCAGATCGACGGTCTTGCATGTCACCAGTCGGGCGAGCTGCTTCTCGAAGCGATCCAGCGGGTGCGCCGTGATGAAGAAGCCGAGCGTCTCCTTCTCTGCTGCCAGCAGCTCCTGCTGCGACCAGCTGGTGGCTGGCGGAAAGTTGAAGCGCTCGGGCTGCCCGTTGACCCCGCCAGCGAAGAGATTGTGCTGGTCGAGGTTGCTCGCTGCGTTGTTCGCCCAACGCATGACATCGTCCAGGCCGGCCAGCAAGCTCGATCGATCGACGCCCGTGGAATCGAGCGCGCCGCACTTGATCAGGCTCTCGAGCACGCGCCGGTTGGCGTGTGCGGAGCGTACACGGCGCACCAGGTCGTCCAGTCCGAGAAACGGACCGTTCGCGTCGCGCTCGGCGAGGATCGCCTGGATCGCCTTCGCGCCGACGCCCTTGATCCCACCGAGTCCGAAGCGGATGGAGCCCTGCACGACGGTGAACGTGTCGCGGCTCTGATTGACGTCCGGCGGCAGGACTTGGATCTTCCGCTCGCGGGCTTCGGCGATGTTCTTGTGGGTGCGGTCGGCGTCGTCCATTTCGAGGGTCATCAGCGCGGCGATGAACTCCTCGGGGTAATGCGCCTTGAGATACGCGGTCTGGAACGACACCAGCGCGTACGCTGCCGCGTGCGACTTGTTGAAGCCGTAGCCCGCGAACGTCTCCATCTGGTCGAAGATGTCGCCGGCGAGCTTGTCGGTCAGTCCGTTCTTGACGGCGCCCTCGACGAAGCGCAGGCGCTCCCGCGCCATCTCCTCGGCCTTCTTCTTGCCCATGGCGCGGCGGAGGTTGTCGGCGTCGCCGAGCGAGTAGCCGCCGAGCACCTGCGCCGCCTGCATGACCTGCTCCTGGTAGACCATGATGCCGTAGGTCTCGCGCAGGATCGGCTCGAGCTTCGGGTGGAGGTTCACGATCTCCTCGCGCCCGTGCTTGCGCTGGACGTAGGAGTCGACCATGCCGGAGTCGAGCGGTCCGGGCCGGAAGAGCGCGTTGATCGCGACGATGTCCTCGAAGCAGGTCGGCTTGACGCGAACTGTGAGGTCGCGCATACCGCTCGATTCCATCTGGAACACGCCGACGGTCTCGCCGCGGCAAAGGACCTTGTAGGTCTTCTTGTCGTCGAGGGGCAGAGCCGACACGTCGGGGGCCTGACGCCCGCTCGCGTTGATCCGGTTCAGCGTGTTCTGGATCAGCGTCAGGTTCTTGAGGCCCAGGAAGTCGAACTTGATGAGACCGATCTTCTCGATGTCGGTGCCGGAGTACTGCGTGAGGACGTTGCCGTCCTTGTCGACGCACAGCGGGCACGACTCGACCAGCGGCTTCGAGCTGATGACGATGCCCGCCGCGTGCTTCGAGTGGTGCCGCATCAACCCTTCGAGCTTCAGCGCGTAGGTGAAGAGCTTGCCCTCGCGCTCGCTCTTGTCGCGGATCTCGCGCAGCTTGGGCTCCATCTCGAGCGCCTTGTCGAGCGGGAAGTCCTTGCCCTGGCGCGGCGCGGGATAGAGCTTGGCGAGCCGGTCGGTCTCGCCGAAGGTGAAGTCGAGGACGCGGCCGACGTCCTTCAGCGCAGCCTTCCCCTTCAGCGTTCCGAAGGTGATGATCTGCGCCACGCGGTCGTCGCCGTACTTCTGGCGGACGTACTGGATCACCTCGTCGCGGCGCTCGAAGCAGAAGTCGACGTCGATGTCGGGCATCGACTTGCGCTCGGGATTGAGAAAGCGCTCGAACAGGAGTCCGTGCGCGATCGGGTCGAGATCGGTGATCGACATGACCCAGGCGACGAGGCTGCCCGCCGCGGAGCCCCGCCCCGGCCCCACCGGGATGCCCTGCCGCTTCGCCCACGTGATGAAGTCGGACACGATCAGGAAGTAGCCGGCGAAGCCCATCCGGTTGATGACGTCGAGCTCGATGCGCAGCCGCTCGAGGTACTGCGGCACGCGCTCCTCTCGCCAGGACTTGTCGAACGTACGGAGCGCGCGGAGCCGGCTCTCGAGGCCCTCGCGGGCTTCCTTGTCGAGGACCTCCTCGAGCGTCTCGTTCTCCGGGACGGCGAACTCCGGGAACTGGTACTGCCCGAAGCTCATCTTGAAGTCGCATCGCTTCGCGAGGTCGAGCGTGTTGTCGATCGCCTGCGGGAACTCGGCGAAGGCGGCACGCATCTCGTCGGGCGACTTCACGAACAGCTGGTCCGTCCCGAACTTCCAGCGCTTCGGGTCGGCCAGCGTCTTGCCGGTCTGGATGCAGAGCAGAGCCTCGTGCGCCTCGGCGTCGCCACGGTGCAGGTAGTGGCAGTCGTTGGTCGCGACCATCGGCAGGCCGAGGTCCTTGGCCAGCGACACGAGCTCGCGGTTGGCGATCACCTGCTCCGGGAGGTGGTTGTCCTGGATCTCGACGTAGTAGCGATCGCCCGAGAAGATGCGGGCGAACTCGCCGGCGACCTCGCGGGCGCGCGCGAGGTCGCTGCGCGCGATCGCCTGGTTCACCTCGCTGGCCAGGCAGCCCGAGAGGCAGAACAGCCCCTCGTTCAGCTCCTTCAGGAGCTCGCGGTCGATGCGCGGCTTGTAGTAGAAGCCTTCCTTGTAGCCGGCGGTGACGAGGCGGCAGAGGTTGCGGTAGCCCTTCTCGTTCTGCGCGAGCAGGACGAGGTGGTAGTTGCCTCCGGCCTCGGGGTCGTCGGCGCGCGCCGAGCTCTTGTCGAATCGGCTCCTGGGCGCGACGTAGACCTCGCAGCCGATGATCGGCTGCACGCCTGCGTCCTTCGCCTTCGTGTAGAACTGCACGGCGCCGAACATGTTGCCGTGGTCGGTCATCGCCACCGCTGGCATGCCGAGCTTCGCGACGGTCGGCAGCAGCTCGCCGATCTTGTTGGCACCGTCGAGAAGCGAGTACTGCGTGTGCAGATGGAGGTGCACGAACGACATCCGAACTTCCCCTACTCTTCCGAGAGGGCACGCGCCCCCTCGCCTGGTCGGGCTCCGCCCGACCAGGCCTCACTCGCCGCGCTCGCGGCATTCGGGCTCACGCTCTGCGCGCGGATCACCCGACCCCACGGGTAGCGTACGGCCGCGCGCGAATCACGATGCCGCACGCCTCGCGTTCGCGGCGCCGGGACGGAATCGCGAACGCTCGCCATACTCACTCCCACTCGATCGTGGCCGGCGGCTTGGACGAGATGTCGTACACCACGCGGTTGATGCCGCGTACCTCGTTGGTGATACGGCGGGCGATCGACTCCAGTGTCTCGTGCGACAGCCGCGCCCAGTCGGCGGTCATGCCGTCCTGACTCTCGACGGCGCGGAGCGCGATCACCTCGTCGTAGGTGCGTTCGTCGCCCTGCACGCCGACCGTCTGCACGGGCAGCAGGACCGCAAATCCCTGCCAGATTCGCCTGGACTCACCGGACCGGCGCAGCTCGTCGCGCACGATCGCGTCGGCCGCGCGGACACGTGCCACGCGCTCGGGATCGACCGCGCCGACGATGCGCACGGCGAGGCCGGGTCCCGGGAACGGCTCGCGGGCGATCAGCTCCTCGGCGAGGCCGAGGTCGCGTCCGACCGCGCGCACCTCGTCCTTGAACAGCTCGCGGAGCGGCTCGATCAGCTTGAGCTTCATTCGCTCGGGAAGTCCGCCGACGTTGTGGTGCGTCTTGATGGTCGCGGACGGGCCCCGCACCGACACCGATTCGATGACGTCGGGGTAGAGGGTGCCCTGCGCGAGGAAGCGCACGTCGTCGAGCGTCTGCGCGGCCTCGTCGAAGACCTCGACGAACAGGTTGCCGATCCGCTTGCGCTTGACCTCGGGATCGGCGACGTCCTTCAGCGCGGCGAGAAAACGTGTGCCTGCGTCGATCGTGCGGATGTCCAGTCCCAGGTGGGCGAGCGACTCCTCGACCATGGCGCGATCGCCAGCGCGCAGGAGGCCGTTGTCGACGAAGATGCAGGTCAGGCGCTCGCCGATCGCGCGGTGCAGGAGGGCGGCCGCCACGGTGGAGTCGACGCCCCCGGAGAGGCCGCAGATCACCCGGCCCACGGGCGCCTGCTCGCGGATGCGTGCCACCGCCTGATCGATGAACGAGCCGGGCGTCCAGTCGGGGGCTGCGCCACAGACGCCGTGGACGAAGTTCGCGAGCATCTCGGTGCCGCGCTCGCTGTGCACGACCTCGGGGTGGAACTGGACGCCGAAGAGCCGCCTGGTCTGGTCCCGGAACGCCTGGATGGGCGCGTTCGCGCTGCGCGCGAGCACGCTCCAGCCGTCGGGCAGCGTCTCCATGCGATCGCCGTGCGACATCCAGACGGTGGTGTGAGCCCCGACCACGAAGCCGCGGAAGAGGTCGTGATCGTCGAGCACCTCGATCGGAGTCCGCCCGTATTCGCGGCGATCGGCCCGCGCGACGCTGGCGCCGGCTTGCACGTTGAGGATGCCCATTCCGTAGCAGATGCCGAGCACCGGTACGCCGAGGTCGAGGATGCCGCGCGCGAGCTGCGGTGCGGTCGGTACGTAGACGCTCGCGGGACCGCCCGACAGGATGATTCCCGTCGGCTTGCGTCGCGCGACCTCGTCGACGTCGACCGTGCAGGGCAGGATCTCGCAGTAGACGCGCGATTCGCGCACGCGTCGCGCGATGAGCTGGGTGTACTGACTGCCGAAGTCGAGAACGAGGATCATTTCCCACCGAGAGGGGCGCCGCCCCTCGCCTCCACGCAGCGAGGCCGCGCGGAGGATCCACTCCCCGCTCGCTGACGCTCGGCTGTTCGCCTACCGCCTCGCAGAGGGGGCGTTGCCAATGGTCGAGGTCGCATCACGCCGATCCATCGAGTCCGTCGTGGGGAGCTGGTCGTGGTTGCCGCGCGTCCATCAATCCAGCCGGTAGTTCGGCGCTTCCTTGGTGACGATGACGTCGTGCACGTGGCTCTCGCGGTGGCCAGCCTCGCTGATCCGGATGAAACGTGCCTTCGAGTGCAGCTCCGCGAGGTTCCTCACCCCGAGGTAGCCCATTCCGGCGCGCAGCCCGCCGACGAGCTGGTGGATGTTCGGTGCGAGCGCGCCCTTGTAGGGCACGCGTCCCTCGATGCCCTCGGGCACGAGCTTGAGCGCCTCCACCCCGGTGTCCTGGAAGTAGCGGTCGCGGCTGCCCTGGGCCATCGCTCCGAGAGAGCCCATGCCGCGGTACATCTTGTAGGTGCGGCCGCCGTAAAGGATCGTCTCGCCCGGGCTCTCTTCCGTGCCGGCGAACAGGCTGCCGATCATGACGGCGGAAGCGCCGCAGGCGAGCGACTTCACGACGTCGCCGGAGAAGCGGATGCCACCGTCGGCAATCACGGGAATTCCGGCGGCGCGCGCGACGGCGGTGGCGTCGAGGAGTGCGGTCACCTGGGGCATGCCCACCCCGGAGATGATGCGTGTCGTGCAGATCGAGCCCACGCCCATGCCGACCTTCACGGCGTCGGCGCCCGCGCGGATGAGGGCGTCGGCGCCGGCACCCGTCCCGACGTTGCCGGCCACCACGTCCATGTCCGGGTAGAGCTCCTTGAGCTGGGTGACCGTCCGCAGCACGTTGCTCGAGTGCCCGTGAGCGGTGTCCACGCAGATCACGTCGGCCCCCGCATCGACCAGAGCCGCCGCCCGCTCCTCCCAGTCCGCCCCGACGCCGACGGCGGCGCCGACCCGCAGGCGGCCGCGGTCGTCGCGGCACGCGTCCGGGTACTGGGTCGTCTTCTCGATGTCCTTGACGGTGATGAGGCCGATCAGACGCTGCCCGTCGTCGACGACCAGCAGCTTCTCGATGCGGTGCTCGTGCAGGAGCTTCTTGGCCTGCTCCGGTGTGACGCCCGGACGTGCCGTGACGAGGTCGTCCTTAGTCATCACCTCCGAGACGCGCCGGTCGAGGCGGCTCTCGAAGCGCAGGTCGCGGTTGGTGAGGATGCCGACGAGGTGTCCGTCGCGCGTGACCGGCAGGCCCGAGATGTTGTATCGCCGCATGATCTCGAGCGCGTCGGAAATCGACTGGTCGGGCTCGACGGTGAGCGGATCGGCGACCATGCCGCTCTCGAACTTCTTGACCTGCGCGACCTCGGCGGCCTGCGTCGCGACCGGGAGATTCTTGTGGACGAAGCCGATCCCGCCCTCCTGTGCCATCGCGATGGCGGTGCGAGCTTCCGTCACCGTGTCCATCGCCGCGCTGACCAGTGGAAGGCGCAGGGAGATACGACGCGTGAGCGAGGTCGAGACGTCGGTCATGCGCGGCAGGACGTCGGAGGCCGCCGGGACCAGCAGGACATCGTCGAACGTGAGCCCTTCGCCGAGAGGATGCCGTTCCATCACCCGCCTCCGGTACGAACGACGAAGCCCGGGCGTGAGGCCGAGCTTCGGAGCAGGCTGCGTTGCGAATCCGCGCGTTCGGGACTAGCCATGGGGCCTGCTATCAGACCGCAAGCCGTGTGGCAAGAATCGGGGGTACTCAACAACATGTTGTGGTTCTGCCGGAAAGCGAGCGCGACGTGATCGCGGCCTTCGGAGAGCGTGTGCCGCTTCTCGATCCCTCCGCCATCGTGTTCGAAGGCGCGACCGTGGTCGGCCGCGTGATCCTCGGCGCGGAGTCGAGCATCTGGTTCGGCGCGATCGTCCGCGGCGACGTCGACGACGTGACCATCGGTGCTCGAACGAACGTTCAGGATCGGGCGGTGATCCACGTGACGACCAAGAAGTTCTCGACGCGCATCGGCGACCAGGTGACCATCGGGCACGGCGCGATCCTGCACGGCTGTACGGTTCACGAGCGGGTGCTGATCGGGATCGGGTCGATCGTCCTCGACGGTGCCGAGATCGAGTCCGACTGCATGATCGGTGCGGGTGCGCTGGTGACGCCCGGCACGAGGATCCCGTCCGGCCATCTGGCGGTCGGCTCGCCGGCACGCGTCCGGCGGCGTCTCGAGCCGGGCGAGATCGAGCATCTCGAGCGTTCGGCCACGAACTACGTCATGCTGTCCGCCCATTACCGGAAACTCGGCATCGCCTGAACGCCGCCGCGCGGTCCGGCACGGAGACTGCCATGAGACAGGTCTGGATCACCAGGGTCGGCGCACCCGACGTTCTGCAGGTCCGTGAGGCTCCCGATCCGATCCCCGGGCCCGGCCAGGTCCGCATTCGCGTCGAGGCGAGCGGGATCAACTTCGCCGACATCTCGGCGCGCCTCGGGTTCTATCCGGACGCTCCGCCGATCCCGTGCGTCGTCGGCTACGAGGTCGCTGGCCGCATCGATGCTCTCGGAGCGGGCGTCGCGGCGAGCCGACTCGGCGAGGACGTGCTCGCCCTGACGCGATTCGGCGGCTACTCCGACGTGGTCGTCGCTCCCCAGGAGCAGGCAACGAAGCGCCCGGCCGGGCTCGATGCGCAGACCGCAGCCGCGATCCCCGTGACGTACCTCACCGCCTACCAGATGCTGATCGAGATGGGACGCGTGCGTCCCGGCGATCGCGTGCTGATCCATCAGGCCGCGGGCGGCGTCGGGCTGGCGGCGATCGACCTCTGTGCGCTCACCGGCGGCGTCGAGACTTTCGGTACCGCATCGGCGAGCAAGCACGGATTCGTGCGCGAGCGCGGCCTCACGCACCCGATCGACTACCACACGTGCGACTACGAGGAGGAGGTGCGGCGGCTCACCGTCGGTCGCGGCGTCGACCTGATCCTCGACCCGATCGGTGGCGACTCGTGGCGCAAGGGTCTGCGGTTGCTCGCGCCCACCGGTCGCCTCGTCTGCTTCGGCATGTCGTCGGCGAACCAGTCGAAGGAGCGCTCGATTCTCGGCGGCCTGAGGGCGATCGCGCAGGTGCCGTGGCTGAAAGTCAACCCGATCTCGCTGATGAACGAGAACACCGGCGTCCTCGGCGTGAACCTCGGCCACATGTGGGGCGAGGTCGACCGCCTGACCGGCTGGCTCGACCGGATCCTCGGCTGGTGGACCGAGGGGAAGGTGCGGCCGCACGTCGATCGGACCTTTTCGTTCGCCGAGGCCGCGGCCGCGCACGCCTACATCCAGGAGCGCCGCAACGTCGGCAAGGTTCTGCTGGTACCCTGAACGCGGGTGCGCAGCCGACCGCCAGCTCGGCGATCGCGTGGCGTCGGCACGGTGTCGCACCGGGAAGTGGCCGCCGGCACGCGTCGCGCACGCGAGCCGAAGGCGAGCGCGGAGCGCGAGCGACCGCGGGAGTGGGGCCCCGACGGGCTCTGCCCGTCGGGGCGAGGGGGCGCGTGCCCCCTCGATCTACTTGACCGTGATGCTCTTGATCACGACCGGCTCGGTCGGGACGTCCTGGTGCATGCCCTTGTTGCCCGTCGGGACCTTCTCGATCTTCTCGACGACGTCCATCCCGCCGATGACCTTGCCGAACACCGTGTAGCCGTAGCCCTGCGGCGTCTTGGACTTGTGGTCCAGGAAGGCGTTGTCCTTCACGTTGATGAAGAACTGCGAGGTCGCACTGTCGACCTGGCTGGTTCGCGCCATCGCGAGCGTGCCGTCGAGATTCTTAAGCCCGTTGTCGGCCTCGTTCTTGATCGCGGCCTTGGTCGGCTTTTGCTGCATGTCGGGAGTCATGCCACCGCCCTGGATCATGAAGTCCTTGATGACGCGGTGGAAGACCGTGCCGTCGTAGTGTCCCGACTGTGCGTAGGCGATGAAGTTCTTCACGGACTCCGGCGCCTTGTCGGCATAGAGCTCCGCTTCGATGTCGCCCATCGAGGTCGAGATCACGACGACCGGGTTCTTGCCCGTCTGTTCCATCTTCGTTCCTTCCTTGGCCGGTGGGGCGGCACCCGGTGCCGGGTCGGCGGCATGCGCCAGCGCTGCGGTGAGAAGCAACGTCGAGGCGAGCGTCACGGGGTTCAGCGAGCGGCGTCTCATCGAATCCTCCAGGTCCTGCGTTGCGGTCGGCGTGTAGCGAGCGTCTCCGCGATGGTCAACGCGCGGGTCGGTTTGCCTCCGCCCGGGACGCCACGCATACGGGAGCGGGCGTGGACCGTGGTGTCGCGCCCGGCTCGGTACGATGCGCGGGAGCCGGCGTGGACCGTGGTGTCGCGCTCCGCTCGATACGATGCGAAGGAGTCCCCATGTCGCGCAAGATCTGCATCTCTCTCGACTGGCAACAGCTCGCCGATCGCGAACGGCTCTTTCGTCAGGCCGAGATCGCCGACCGGGCGGGCGTGGACACCGTCTGGGTGGCCGAAGCCTGGGGCCGGGATGCCTTCACCATCCTCACGCTGCTCGCGACGCGCACCAAGCGGATCAAGCTCGGCACCGGCATCGTGAACGTCTACTCGCGCACCCCGGCAGCTCTCGCGCAGCACTTCGCGACGCTGGACGAGATCTCCGAGGGGCGCGCGGTCGCGGGCTTCGGGACCAGCGGTCCGCAGGTGATCGAGCACTTTCACGGCGTGCCGTTCAAGCCCGCCGTGACGCGCATGCGCGAGACGATCGGGATCATGAACATGCTGATGGCCGGCGAGCCGCTGAACTTCGATGGCAAGCTGTTCAAGCTCGGGCGCGGCTTCAAGCTGCGTTTCGAGCCGATCCGGCCACACGTCCCGACGTGGGTCGCGTCGCTCAATCCCGCAGCGCTGAAGCTCACCGCGGAGCTCGCCGACGGCTGGATGCCGATCATGATTCCCGCGAGCCACCTGGCAAGCGAGCTCGAGTCGTTTCGCGAGCGCGTGACTGCCGCGGGGCGCCCGGCGGACGCCGTTGCCGTGCGGTCGCCGGACCGGGTGGTCGCCGCCCTCGACGACCCGAAGCGGGCGCGCCGGCAGGCCGCCGGGACCCTCGCGTTCTACATCGCGCGCATGGGGACGTTCTATGGCGCGCAGCTCGAGCGCTTCGGCTACGGCGACGCCGTCGCCGCCGTCCGCAGGGCCTGGAACGAGCGCGGCAGCGAGGCCGGGATCGACGCGGTCCCCGAAGGGCTCCTCGAGGAGATCACCACCGTCGGATCGGTCGCCGCGTGCGCTGCGCGGCTCGACGAGGAGGCCCGGGCGGGAGTCGGGCTGCACAACGTGACCGTGCAGGCGCGTAGCGAGGCCGAGCTCGAGAGGGCCTACGGCGAGCTGGTCGGCTGATGGCCGAGAGCACGCGCTGCGAGCTGTGCGAGCTGGCGCGGACGACACGCTGGTTCGCGCAGGTCTTCGAGCCTTTTCCGTTCACGCTGCTCGAGTGCGACTCGTGCGACGTGCCGATGGCCGTCCTCGGCGAGCACCGCGCCGCGGTGTCGCCACAGGAGCGGCAGGTGATGCAGCTCGCCCTGGAGTGGGTCGCCAAGACCCACGACCTGGGCGAGCTGTTCTTCGATGACCGGATGAAGCAGATCCCCGACCACTACCACCTGCACGCGCGCGTGCGGCCGAAGTGGTGGCCGAGGTAGGGATCTCGCGTCAGGCCGCGGCGGCCATGCCGGTGCCGTGCTGCGGGAACCGGCTGCGCGGCACGGCCTGCTTGATCGCGTGGAGCATGTCGAGGTGCTCCGCGACGCCGGTCAGGGTCGAGATGAGGTCGCCGATCTCGCGGCGCGCCCACTCGAGCTGTTCGTTGCTCACCTCGTCGAGGCCGCGCAGCAGCTCCTCGAAGCGCTCGACCGCGCCGGTCACGCCGCCGAGGCCGCGGTCGGTCAGCCGACGCTCGAGGTCGGCGGAGAAGCCGAGGAGAGCCTCGGTCTGCGTCATGAGATCGTTCATCGTCCTCTTCCCCCTGGCGCCCTTCGCGGGCGCCCGTTTTCACTGCGGCCGAGAGCGGCCGAGAAACTTGCTCCAGGCGTTCTGGTGGGTGCCCTGCCCCGCCTCCGCCGAAGTCGCCGGTTGCTCCGCCGGTGGCACCGGCGGCCGGCTCGAGAGAAACGCGGGCGAGCGCGGCTCGCCCGGCCCGGGTGCCAGGATCGGCGGCACCGGTGACGGCGCCACGATCGTCGTGACGGCGGGCGGCGGCTCGGGCGAGCCAATGAGCGCCGGCTCCGGGAAGCTCACCGTCGCCGGCTCCGCGAAGCTCACGGTCGCCGGCTCGGTTCGCGATGCATCGCCGTTCGCTTCATCCACGGCTGCAAGATCGGCCGCGATCGCGACGTCGCCAGCGGCTCTTCGCCCGCTGCCTCCTCCGGCACGATCTCCGCTTGCACACGGAGCGCAGGCGAACCCGGCGCCACGGGTGCTGCTGCGGCCGCAGGTTGTGCCGACGGGTCGACCTCGCGGGTCGGCACCACCACGGTGGTCGGCTCGGGCTCCGTGACCGGTGCCGTATCGGGGCGGCGCACCGTCGGACGCACGCCGTAGTTCCGCTCGAGCGCGCGCACGGCGCGCGCAACGAGCTCCTCGGGGACGATGGGCTTGACCAGATAGTCGTCGGCGCCGGCGCGGAACGCCTCGGCCTTCGCGTCGACGTCGCCCCGCCCGGTCAGCATGAAGATCGGTACCGACATCAGCCGGTCGTGCGCGCGGATCCGTGCGCAGAGCTTGAAACCCGAGGTGTCGGGAAGCTCGACGTCGAGGAGCGCCATGTGGATCGTTTCGGCGTCACAGATCCGCAGGGCCTCGCTCCGTCGGCGGCGACGACGGTTTCGAGGGCGATCGGGGCCTTCGCGAGTGCGAAGCAGAGCCCCTTGCGGATGAGCGGGTCGTCGTCCACCAGCACGCGCAGTGCCGCCTCGCGTACCGGGGAGGGTTGCGGCGGGCGGAAGGCCGGGACATCCGGCACCGTGGTCTCGTCGGTCGCGTCCTCTGGCGGATCTTCGCTCGCAGACTCCTCGGCCGGTACGACGCGGAGCACCTCGTCCACCGTCGTGATGCCCGCGTTGATCGCGCGGATCGCCGCCGCGGGCATCGACTCGACGCCCTCGGCCCGGGCCTGCTGCGCAGAACGGTTTCCGGCTCGTGGCGCTCGAGCATCGCGCGCATCTGGCGCGACACCGGCAGGATCTCGAACACCCCGACGCGCGGGCAGAAACCGGTGTCGCGGCAGCGGTTGCATCCCGGGGCCGTCGTCACGGTCTCGACGGCGAGGCCATGCCGGGCGAGCCGCGCGAGATCGATCTCCGAGGGCGGCGTCGGCGGACGCTTGCAGTACCGGCACAGGGAGCGCACGAGGCGCTGGGCGATCACCAGACGCAGCGACGCGGAGATCAGGCTCGGATCGATGCCGAGGTCGAGCAGACGCGTGATGCTCGCGCTCGCATCGATCGTGTGCACCGTGCTCACCACCAGGTGGCCGGTCTGTGCGGCGCGGAGCGCGATGCTCGCGGTTTCCGCGTCGCGGATCTCACCGACGAAGATGACGTCCGGATCCTGGCGGAGGATCGAGCACAGCGTATCCGCGAAGCTGAGGCCGGCCTTCTCGTTCACCTCGACCTGCGAGATGCCCGCGAGGCGGTGCTCGATCGTGTTCTCGATGGTGACGATGTTGAGGCGCGAGTCGGCGATGTCCTGAAGCAGGCCGTGCGCGGTCGTGCTCTCGCCGCTGCCGGTCGGGCCACTGATGAGGATCATGCCCTCGGGGCGACGGATCTCGCGGCGCAGCAGCTCGAGGGCCGGAGCTGCGAGGCCCATCTTCTCGAGCTCGTGCCCCTTGGACGTCGGGTCGAGCAGCCGGAGGACGACCTTCTCGCCGAACTGCGTGGGCAGCACCGATACACGGACGTCGGCCTTGCGATCCTCGAACGTGACGCGGATGCCGCCGTCCTGCGGGCGGCGCCGCTCGGTGATGTCGAGCGTCGCCATGACCTTGCTGCGGGTCGAGAATTCGACCGCCTTGACCCCCTCGGTGTCGAGCGTGTTCGCGAACGCGATGACCACGCGGCCGCGCTCCATGCGGATCGGCATGGCGTCGTAGCGCTTCGCGAGCTCCTTGCTCAGCAGACGCAAGACCGCGGGGTCGATCGACGCACCGGGGAGGTCCACCAGCGGCAGGCCGAGGTGCTCGTGGAGCTGCTCGGCGAGACGCTTGTCGTCGATCCGCTGCAGCAGGACGTCGATGGGACGCTGGCCGGTCTCTTGAGCGGTCCGCCGGAGAGCGGCCGCCTCCGTGCGATCGAGCAATCCGACGCTGTGCGGGGACCTCAAGAGTGCCAACGAGCCCTCCGTACCCGAGGGTAGGAACCCAGTCGTGGCCTCGGCACCGCTGGCGGAACGCTTTACAGCGGCGAGCGTGAAACTCGCCGTCGGCTCCGCGCAGTGGGACGCGCGGTCGCTGGTGCGTCGGCAGCGCAGACGCCGAGGCGCTGCGCAGGGACGCTGGCGTCCGCTCAGTCCTCCTTGCGGCGCTTCGGGCGGTGCACCTGCGCGAGGACCCGCTTGCGGACGCGGATCGACTCCGGGGTGACCTCGACGAACTCGTCGTCGGCGATCCAGTCGAGCGCGTCCTCGAGGCCCATCTGCTTCGGCGGCGTGAGGCGAATCGCCTCGTCGTGGCCGGAGGCCCGCATGTTCGTGAGCTTCTTCTCGCGCACGATGTTCACGTCGAGGTCGCCGGCGCGCGAGTACTCACCGATCACCATTCCCTCGTAGACCCGGGTCCCCGGCGAGATGAACATCTGCCCCCGCTCCTGCAGGTGGAAGATCGCATACGGGGTCGCGACGCCCTCGCGGTCGGCGACCATCGCACCGTTCGTTCGCCGCTGGATGTCGCCCGCCCACGGCGCGTAGCCGTTGAACATGGCGTTGATGATGCCGGTGCCGCGCGTGTCGGTCAGGAACGACGAGCGGAAGCCGATCAGCCCGCGCGACGGCACCGCGAACTCGAGGCGCACGCGCCCCGACGCGGGCGGGCTCATCTTGGTCATGACGCCCTTGCGCATGGCGAGCAGCTGCGACACGACGCCGATGAACTCCTCGGGCAGGTCGATCACCGCGAGCTCCATCGGCTCGAGGGTCTGACCGTCCTTCTGCTGCGTCACGACGTCGGGCTTCGAGACCTCGACCTCGTAGCCCTCGCGCCGCATGGTCTCGACGAGGATCGCGAGCTGCAGCTCGCCGCGTCCCGAGACCCGCAGGCGGTCGGGCTGCTCGGTGTCTTCGACGCGGATCGAGACGTTGCGTTTCGTCTCGTTCTCCAGGCGTTCGCGGAGCTTGCGCGACGTGACCCACTGCCCCTCGCGCCCGGCCCAGGGAGACGTGTTGACGCCGAAGATCATCGTGATCGTCGGCTCGTCGATGCGCAGACGCGCCAGCGCGATGGGGGTCTCGCGGTCGGCGACGGTATCGCCGATCTGGATCTCCTCGATGCCGGCCACCGCGACGATGTCCCCGGCGGTCGCGCGCTCGAGGTTGATGCGCTTGAGGCCGAGCCAGCCGTACAGGTTGGTCAGCTTCGCGGTCTTGACGCCGTCGGCACCGCACAGCGCGTAGGTCTGCCCGGCGACCAGCTCGCCGCTCACGACGCGCCCGAGTGCCAGGCGCCCGACGTAGTCGTCGTAGTCGAGGTTGTTCGCCTGGAACTGGGTTGGTGTGCCGGGCTGGACCTCGGGTCCGGGGAGGTCGCTCAGGATGACCTCGAAGAGCGGTCGCAGGTCCTGTCCTTCGTCCTCGAGGTTGCGCTTCGCGATGCCGTCGCGCGCGACCGTGTACACGACCGGAAACTCGAGCTGGTCCTCGGTCGCGTCGAGATCGATGAACAGCCCGTAGACCTCGTCGAGAACCTCGGCGATACGCGCGTCGGCGCGGTCGATCTTGTTGATGCAGACGATCGGCGTGAGGCCGCGCTCGAGCGCCTTGCGGAGAACGAAGCGAGTCTGCGGTAGCGGCCCCTCGGAGGCGTCGACCAGGAGAAGGACGCCGTCGACCATGGCGAGCGTACGCTCGACCTCGCCGCCGAAGTCGGCGTGGCCGGGAGTGTCCATGATGTTGATCTTCACGTCGCGGTAGGTCACCGCGGTGTTCTTGGCGAGGATCGTGAGACCGCGCTCGCGCTCGATCGCGTTCGAGTCCATCACCCGGTCGGCGACCTGCTCGTTCGCGCGGAAGATCCCGCTCTGACGCAGCAACGCGTCGACCAGCGTCGTCTTGCCGTGGTCGACGTGCGCGATGATCGCGATGTTGCGGATGTCGGGGCGGCGTTCGACGCGCGGTGCGGGGGCGACGGCTTCCAGATTCACCCGGCAGCGGCTAGCAAAGGGGCTGGCGTGCCGCTACGGCACGGGGCCGGGCGTCCTGGGAGCGGCGGTCTCCGGCCCCTCAGGGCAGGAGTCCGCCCTGGCTCGAGTCCCAGCGTAAGGTCTTCGCGCCCAGCGGATGATACGACTCCGCCTGAAAGTCCATCGGGTTGATCGATACGATCGTGAGCACGACCCCGCTCGGTGGATTGTACGGCGGCAGCTGCGCGATGTCGGTCGTATAGCGCCCGTGGGTCGCGAAGTAGGACTCCTCGGCCTTGGCGAGGCTGTTGAGTCCCGATCTCGCGTGCGCGTCGTAGCCGTCGGCGCGATAGGTGGAGAAGGCCGGGATCGCGATCGCGGCGAGGATGCCGATGATCGCCACCACAACCAACAGCTCGACCAGGGTGAAGCCGTCTTGTCCGTCGTTCTTCATCGTCGTCCCACCCCCGCGACCCGATATTCGCGTCGCGGCCTTCGTCCCCGTTGCCGGCGCTCCTGCCGCACACCCGACCGGCCAGCCCCGCAAGCGGTATGCCGGCGCGTGGCGACGACGAAGCGTGGTACGCGACGCGGAACACGCCGGCGTGCTGTGGGCGCCGAGAGGCGGGAAACCCCCGAGCGACGAGATCGTGACGCTCGCTGCCGCGATCCGTCATCGCTCGGGTGCCGCCAGTTGTCACCCGCCGCGCTGGCGAAAGCGTTGCGCAACGCCTAAACCGCGCGTGCCAAGGGGGTGGGCATGAGCGAGGTCCGCGAAGACGGGAGCAGAGCTGCCGATCTGCGCAGCGCAGCCGAGCAGCGTTACCTGTCCTACGCGCTGTCCGTGATCACCGCGCGCGCCCTGCCCGACGTCCGCGACGGGCTCAAGCCGGTGCAGCGGCGGATCCTCTATGCGATGTTCCAGAACCTCCGCCTGGTCGCCAGCGCCAAGGCTCGCAAGTCGGCACAGATCGTCGGCGAGGTGATCGGCAAGTACCACCCGCACGGCGACACCGCCGCCTACGACGCCATGGTTCGCATGGCCCAGGACTTCTCGCTGCGGTACCCGCTGGTGCACGGCGAGGGCAACTTCGGCTCGCTCGACGGCGACGCGGCGGCCGCCTACCGCTACACCGAGGCGCGCCTCACCGCGATCGCCGAGGAGATGCTCGCCGACCTCGGGTCGGACACGGTCGAGTGGCGGGCCAACTACGACGCGACGCTCGACGAGCCCACGGTCCTGCCGAGCCGCATCCCGCAGCTTCTGATGAACGGCTCGACCGGCATCGCGGTCGGCATGGCGACCAACATTCCCCCGCACAATCTGAACGAGATCTGCGACGCCCTGGTCGCGCTCGTCGACACGCCAGAGCTCGAGGTCAAGGATCTGCTGAAGCACATCAAGGGCCCGGACTTCCCGACCGGCGGCGAGCTGCTGTCGAGCAAGGCCGAGCTGCGCTCCGCGTACGAGACCGGCCAGGGGGCGCTCGGGCTGCGTGGCCAGTTCAGGGTCGAGGACCTGCCGCGCGGCAAGCGGCAGGTGGTCGTGACGTCGATCCCGTACACGGTGAACAAGTCGACGCTGATCGAGCAGATCGCCGCCCAGATCCTCGAGCGCAAGCTGCCTCAGGTGATGGACGTTCGCGACGAGTCGACGACCGACGTGCGTATCGTGCTCGAGCTCAAGAGCGACGCCGAGCCCGAGGTGGCGATGGCGTACCTCTTCAAGCACACCGACCTGCAGATCAACTTCAACGTCAACCTCACCTGCCTGTCCCCGACGGCGAACCCGTCCGCGGGTCAGCCTGGACGCGTGTCGCTCCGCGAGCTGTGCCGGCAGTTCCTCGACTTCCGGATGGACGTGGTGACGCGGCGCCTCGAGTTCGAGAAGCGCAAGCTGCTGGCACGGCTGCACATCCTCGATGGCTTCATCGCGATCTACGACAATCTCGACGAGGCGATCCGCATCATCCGCAAGTCCCAGGGCCGGGCCGACGCGGCGCAGAAGCTGATGGCGCGCTTCGCGCTCGACCAGGAGCAGGTGGACGCGATCCTCGAGCTGCGCCTGTACCAGCTGGCACGCCTCGAGATCGACAAGATCCGCGCCGAGCGCGATGAGAAGCGGAAGCGTCTCGCCGAGGTCGAGCGGCTCCTGAAGAAGCCCGCCGAACGCTGGAAGCTGATCCGCGGCGAGATCGGCGAGATCCGGACGAAGTTCGGCGACAAGCGCCGCACCGTCGTGTCGGCGGGCGGCCGCGAGGACCTCGCCTACGACCCCGACGCCTACATCGTCCACGAGGAGGCGACGGTGCTGCTGACGCGCGACGGGTGGCTGCGCCGTGTGCGCGAGCTGAAGGACCCGTCGAGCGCGCGTCTGCGCGAAGGGGACGCGCTGTTCGCGTTGCACGAGGGCACGACGCGCGACCGGATCGCCCTGTTCTCCAACAAGGGCGTGCTCTACGTGATGCCGGTCACCGACGTCCCGGCGACGACGGGCTATGGCGAGCCCGTGCAGTCGCTGTTCAAGTTCGGCGACGGCGAGCGCGTCCTGGTCTCGCTCCTGCTTTCCGAGGCGCCGATCGGCGAGGAGAAGGAGCCCGAGAGGCCGGTCGAGAGCGCGAAGGGGAAGCGGGCCGGTCAGGGCGATCTGTTCTCGGGAACGGGCAAGGGCGAGGTGATCGAGCTGGTCGAGGAGGCTCGGCCGTTCCTGGTGGTGTCGGCGGGCGGCTACGGCTTCCGCGCCGCCCCCGAGCTGGCGACGACGACGCGCGCCGGTCGGCGGTTC
This sequence comes from Deltaproteobacteria bacterium, assembly GCA_016874715.1. Taxonomy (GTDB): domain Bacteria; phylum Desulfobacterota; class Binatia; order UBA12015; family UBA12015; genus VGTK01. Next base: position 21,377 of record VGTK01000018.1, read on the forward strand.
GCGCGCGTGGCCGACGGAGACGAGCTCGTGGCGGTCGTTCCACCCGACGGACCGGAGGTCCTGTGCCTCGCGCGCAGCGGCAAGGGACTGCGCTTCCCGCTCGACGAGGCGACCGAGCTGTCGGGCGCCGGACGCGGCGTGATCCTCATGAAGCTCGACCCGACGGACCGCGTGGTGGGGGCCGTCGTGCCGCCGCCGCGGAGCAAGCTTTTCATCCAGATCGACGGCGCGGGCGAGCGCGCCGTGGCCCGCGACGACTTCCCCAAGGGGCATCGCGCGGGCAAGGGGAGCAAGGTGGTCAAGCGCGGCACCCCCGCCGGCCTGCGGGCCGAGGCATGAGCCTCGCGCGGGCCGGGACGACGGCGCTCCTCGCCGCGGCTGCAGCCGGCACGCTTGCCGCGTGCGACGTCCCGCTCGGCAGTCCGCCGCACGACGGTCGGGGGGAGCCGGTGGCCGAGAGCTCCCGGGAGCCGCGCCTCCAGGTGATCGTCCGCCTGCGCTTCGAGGCGCCGGACGGTGCGGCGCCCGACGGGGATGCATACCGGGAGGCGCTGCGCGCTACCCGTGAGCAGTTCCTGAAGGCGATCGGGTCGCTGTCGCCGCGCGTCGTCCGCACGTACGACACGCTGCCGCTGGTCGTGCTGTCGATCGCGCCCGCTGGCCGCCCGACGATCGAGCGGCTGCCGCTGGTGGCAAGCGTGGAGGAGGATCGCCTCAACGCACCGCTCGCGGACTGAGAGCTCGCGAATCCATCCCCGGCGACCGGAGGGGATGGGCTCACAGACTCCGAAGCCGCCGCCGGCTTCGCCGGCCACGACGAAGAGAGCCGGTGGGGCGGTTCCCTCGACGATTCCGCGGTTTCTCGCCGCGTCGCCTTCCGATAGGACGGTGTCCAGTCGTGCTGTCGCGCCTGCCACTCCTGGTCCTGACGAGGCTCTTCGTTGCGCTGGCACTGCCTGGCGCGGTGGAGATTGACGCCGGCCACGCCGCGGCGGATCCGGGTGGGCCGTCGCTGGACACGCAGCTCCGGCTCGAGGCCCTCGGCTACAGCGAGCACGCCACCGACGATCCCGACCCGTCGCGCCGCGGTGTCACACGCAACGATCCCGATGCCATGCCGGGTGTCAGCTACGACTGCACCAACGCGACGATCCGCTGCCTGGCGATGGACGGCAAGCTGCTCCACGAGGTGCCGCTGCGGGTGGCAGCCTCGCCCGGGAGCGGGTGTCTCGCCGATCTGTACCGCGACCGCGAGGTGCTCACGGTCGCCAGCCCGCTGCTTTCGATGATCCGGCTCGGCGGGGAGCTTCGCTGGACGCAGCTCGGCCCCTGCCATCACGACGTCGGCACCGATTCCGCTGGCCTCCTCTATGCTCTGCGGCGGCACGACGCCGTTCTCGCTCGGGGCGGCCGCACGGTACCGATCACCGGTCAGTCGATCGACGTGCTGGACGCAAAGGGCCGGCGGAAACGTTCGATCGACCTCTCGCCGCTTCTCGGACCGCTGGTGCCCGACGAGCGTGTGCAGCAGATCGCCGATGTGACGGCGCGGCGCGAGCGAGTACCGAAGGAGGAGTACGCGTAGGCGCTCGACGTGTTCCACCCCAACACGGTCGAGGTGGTCGACTGGCCGCACGCCCCACGCGGCGGCCGGCGCGTCCTGACCGCGATCCGCCAGCTCGATCGCGTTGCGGTGATCGACCTCGACGAGCGCCGCCTCGTCTGGGAATGGGGCGCCGGCCGGATCGTCGGCCCACACGACCCGCGGCTGCTTCCCAACGGCAACGTCCTGCTGTTCGACAACGGCGCCCGCCCGACGTCGAGCCACGGCACGCCCACGCGGTTGTTCCCGCGTGTCGTCGAGCTCGATCCGCGTGACGGCGGCATCGCCTGGGAGTACCGGGGCAGTCCGCCCGAGTCGTTCTTCAGCCCGAGCCGTGGCGGAGCGCAGCCGCTCGCCAACGGGAACGTGCTGATCACGGAGACGACCAAGGGTCGCGTCTTCGAGGTCACCCGCGCCGGCCGGGTGGTCTGGGGGTTCTGGAACCCGGACTTCGATCAGCTTGGACGGCGCGCCATCTACCGCATGCACCGGATCGGCCTCGACGAGTATCGCGCTCTGCGAGGTTGGCGCTGAGCACATCCGCCGGGCGCCACCCAGAGCCGGATCGGCCCCGCGACACGGGAGGCGTGCGCGCAGGGATCGGCGCCGTGCTGCGACGTTGACTCGCGAAGGTGCTTCGCTACCAATCTCGGGTTGCCGGTAGGCAGGAAGTGCCTCATCGGACAAGGAGAGCACCGGAAGTGCCTCATCGGACAAGGAGAGCAGATGGACTTCACCCTGAGCGACGAGGACCGCCAGCTTCGCGACACCGTACGCGAGTTCGTCGAGGAGGTCGCGAACCCGGTCTGGCAGCAGATCGAGAAGGACGACCGCCTTCCCCAGGCCGTCATCGATCGCGCGAAGGAGCTCGGCCTCTTCGGCCTCACCATCCCGCCCGAGTACGGCGGGCTGGGCCTGTCGGTCGTGCAGAAGGCCCTCGTGCACGAGATGCTCGGCCGTGGCCCGTGGGGTCTCGCGAGCTACGTCAGCGTACACACCGGCATCGGGTGCACGGGGATCAACCTCTTCGGTTCGAAGGAACAGAAGGAGCGTTACCTGCCCAAGATGGCGAGCGGCGAGTGGCTCGGCTGCTTCGGCCTCACCGAGCCCGGCGCCGGCTCCGACGCCGGCAACCTGCAGACCCGTGCCGAGCGCGACGGCGACCAGTGGGTGATCAACGGCCACAAGATCTTCATCACCAACGCGCCCTACGCGCACCACGTGCTGGTCTTCGCGCGTGCGCCGAAGGGCATCAGCGCGTTCCTCGTCGACACGGACACCAAAGGGTTCCAGATCGGACAGGTGTTCGACACGCTGGGCCACAAGGGCTCGGCCATCAGCGAGCTGGTGTTCGAGGACTGCCGCATCCCGGCGAGCAATCTGGTCGGCGAGGAGGGCAAGGGTTTCGACATCGCCAAGCGCTCGCTGTCGGAAGGGCGCACGATGCTGTCGGCGCGCTCGGTCGGTGCGGCGCAGAAGGCGATGGAGCTGGCGATCGAGCACGGCGAGAGCCGCCACACCTTCGGCAAGGCGCTCCTCGATCACCAGGCGCTCGCCTTCCGCCTGGCGCAGATGAGCGCGCGGACGGAGGCCAGCCGCATGCTCGTCTACCGCTGCGCCTGGATGCTCGATCAGGGCAGCCAGGCGATCCGCGAGTCGTCGACCGCCAAGTTCTTCTGCGGTGAGGGGCTCTGGCAGACGGTCGACGACGCGATCCAGATGCTCGGTGGCTACGGCTACATCAGCCACGAGTACATGATCGAGCGCATCTGGCGAGATGCCCGTGTCGTCCGTGTCTACGACGGGTCCTCGGAGGTGCAGCAGATCCTCATCGCGCAGCGGCTGCGCAAGGGAGACGTCGAGACGCACTGGTAGGACGTCGCAGGACGTCCCGCAGGGTCAGCGGCGAGCTGGAAGGAGGTTCGCGGTGCGCGAGGCCGGGTCGAAGACGATCCTCACCTCGCCACGCTCGAGCTGTCGCATCACGTCGCGGACCTTCTCGTCCAGCGTGCGCTCGCGCGTGCCGTAGTCGGTCCCGTCGCGCGTCACGAACTCCTCGACGAGTCCGCGCAGTGCGTCGGGGGACAGCGCCGCGAGCGGCACCTCGATGGGCTCGAGGTCCGCGTCGGAGCCGTCGTGCTCCACGTGTGGCGCGCCGGACCGGTCGCGATCACGCTGCACCGCGCCTCCTCAGAACGCCATGTCGCGGCAGTCGCTCGCGACGCGGAGGGGCGCGCCGGTCGCTGCGATGACGTCGTCGGCCGTGACGCCCGGCGCGACCTCGCGCAGCAGGAAGCCGTCGTCGTCGACATCGATGTACGCGAGGTCGGTGATCACCGACTTGACGCACCGCAGAGCCGTCGCCGGGTACGTCAGCTTCTCGACCAGCTTCGACCGGCCGTTGCGCTCGAGCTGGTAGCACAGCGCGATCACGCGGGCGCCGCCTGCGGCGAGGTCCATCGCGCCGCCGATGCCGCCACCCCCCGACGGGATGCTCCAGTTCGCGAGGTCGCCGTTCTGCGCCACCTGGAACGCACCCAGGATGACGGTCGAGACGCGCCCCGTGCGCGCCATCGCGAACGACACCGTCGAGTCGAAGTAGGACGTTTCCGCGAGCGGCGTGACGAGCTGGCCGCTCGCGTTGTAGAGGTCGACGTCCTCGCTTCCCTCTGCGGGGAACGGGCCGTACCCGAGGATCCCGTTCTCGGCGTGGAGTGTGACGTCGCGGCCCGCGATGAAGTTCGACACCATCGTCGGCAGCCCGATGCCGAGGTTCACGTACTCGCCGTCCTCGAGGAGCGTCGCGGCACGCATCGCCATCAGGTCGGGCGGCAGCCCGGTCGGGCCGTCGTCGCGGAGCGCGCGCCCTTCCATGTTGTTCTGCCGGCCGGCCGCCATGAGGATCTGGCGCAGCACGCCGACATCGATGTGGGTCGTCGTCTTGACCAGCCGGTCCACGAAGATGCCCGGCGTGACCACCGCTTCCGGATCGATGGTGCCGGTCGGGACGATGTCCTCGACCTCGGCGATGGTGATGCGTGCCGCGCTCGCCATCCACGGGCCGAAGTTCCGCGCGCCGCGGCGGTAGACGAGATTGCCGGCGTGGTCCGCGTGGTGCGCCTTGACCAGCGCGTAGTCGGTCCGGATCGCGCGCTCGAACAGGTGCGGCCGGCCGTCGAACGCGCGCTGCTCCTTGCCGATCGCGATGTCCGTGCCGACGCCGGTCGGCGTGAAGAACCCGGCGAGCCCTGCCCCACCCGCCCGCACCCGTTCGATCAGCGTACCCTGGGGCACCAGCTCGAGCTCGATCTCGCCGGCCTTCACCTGGTCGGCGATGGGCGTCTTGAGGGTCGGCGACGTGACGTAGGAGCAGATCAGCTTCCGGATCTGCTTGCGCTCGGCGAGCACGTTGAGCGACGTCGGACCGCCTGCGGGGGTGTTGCAGACGACGGTCAGGCCCTTGACGCCGCGCTCGGCGAGCGCGCGCAGGCAGTCGGTCGGCCATGCCTGCGGGGGACCGAAGCTGTGCACCAGGATGGACGCGCCCTCGGGGACGTCGTCCACGGCTTCCCGGGCGGAATCGCAGATCTGCTTCCTGGCCACGGCGGTCGCTTTTCACGCCGCCGCGGCCCGCGCAAGGCGCGCCGGCGTCAGGCGTTCGCTTCGCGCAGGAGCAGCGCCACGGCCTCGACGTGCGGCGTCTGCGGCATCATGTCGAAGGCGCGGACGCGCACCGTGCGGTAGCCGCGCCTGGCCAGGAGCGCGAGGTCACGCGCGAGAGTGCCCGGGTCGCACGACACGTAGAGGATGCGTCGCGGGGCGCAGTCGGCGAGCGTCCCGAGCACGGCCGCGGACATGCCCTTGCGCGGCGGGTTGACGCAGGCCAGCGTGACGGCAGGCACTCCGAGCCCGAGCAGCACCTGCGGAGCGTCCTCGGCGGGTGCCGCGACGAAGCGCGCGTTGGCCGCTCCGGCGCGACGCGCGTTGGCGACCGCACACGCGACCGCAGACGCCTGCGACTCGATGCCGACCACGCGCGCCACGCCGGGTGCCAGGTGCAGCGCGAGCGCCCCGACACCGCAGTACAGATCGAGCGCGACGTCGTCCGCAGACGGCGCGAGCCAGCGCCGCGCCGTGGCGTAGATCCGGCCCGCGACCGCGCTGTTTGCCTGCAGGAACGCGTCCGGACGGCTCTCGAGCTCGAGCTTGCCGAAGCGTTCGACGAGAGCAGGTCGTCCGAAGAGGAGACGCACGTCGTCCGACAGGATCGCGTTGCCGGGCGTGGGATTGACGCAGAGGAACGCCGCGGTCAGCTCGCGATGCGCGCGACGCATGCGGCGCAGCAGCTCGTCGAGCTGCGGCGGATCGGCGACCGCGGACACCAGCGTCAGGTGCACCTCACCACGCGCCGTCGACGCGCGCACCAGCGCGTAGCGCAGCGCGCCCTCGCGCGAGCGCTCGTCGAAGATCGGAATGCCGAGGCGCTCCACCTCGTGGCGGAGCCCGCGCAGCACGGGCTGCAGGAGGCGGTGATGGACGATGCAGGCGTCGGCCGGCAGGACGCTGTGCGTCCCGGGGCGGTAGACGCCGAGCAGAACCTCCCGGCCGGCGGGGCGCACGAGCCGGCTGCGGAAGACGAGCTTCGCCTGGTTTCTGTAGCCGAAGGCGGCCGGGCTGCCGGCGGGAGCCTCGACGCGCACGTCCGCAAGCTGGGGATGCGCCGCCATCGCGGCACGCAGGCGCTCGCCTTTCGCATCGAGCTGGGCCGAATAGGCCTGGCCGACCAGCGGACAGCCGACGCAGCGTGGGAAGTGCGGGCACGGCACGGTGCTGGCGTCGGGTCTACCAGCAGAGCGTTGCTGCACGGTGCCGCGCCCGCTCGGCGCGTGCCGGACGGGCGTACGCTCGTTCTGCCGGCGATCCGGCCGTCGTGCCTCGCGTGAGCCCACGGCGCCCCACGGTAGCGGTCGCAGGCCGTCCCGCCACCCGGCATTCGAGCGCTTGCGGTGCTAAAAGCGGTCCGATGACGGAGCGGCGCGATTTCGAGGTGATCGTGATCGGCGCGGGTATCGCCGGTGCATCGCTCGCCTACTTCCTGGCCGAGCAGGGTTGCGGGGACGTCCTCCTGCTCGAGCGGGAGGCGCAGCTCGCCGTGCACTCGACCGGGCGCAGCGCCGCGACGCTGTCGAGCGCCGATGCGAACCCGACCCTGCTGCGCATCAAGCAGGCGGCGAAGCCGTTCTTCCTCGCCCCGCCGGCAGGATTCTCCGAGAACCCGGTGCTGCGTGCGAGCGGTGTGCTCGGGGTCTATCCCGAGCCGCTGTGGAGCAGGCTGCGCTCCGCGCTCGCCGCGCTGCGGGAGACCGGCCTCAACGCGACGCTGCTCGAGCCGGACGAGGTGCTGCGGCGCGTCCCCGCACTCGAGCGTTCGCAGTTCGCGGGTGGCATCCTGATCCCCGACGACGGCCGCCTCGACGTGCACGAGATCCTGTCCAGCTACCTGCGCCACGCTCGGGCGCGCGGGGCGATCCTGAAGCTCGGGCAGGAGGTACTCGAGGTCGTCGTCGAGGGCGGGCGCTGCCGCGGCGTCCGCACGCGCGATGAGGTGTTCCGCGCGCGCATCGTCGTCGACGCGGCCGGTGCCTGGGCCGGCCAGGTCGCGCGCCTCGCCGGAGCGATGGCGATCGAGCTCGTCCCCCACCGACGCACGATCGTGACCTTCGCTCCGCCCGCGGGGCTCGCCATCGCCGACTGGCCGATGGTCGCCAGCAGCGCGCACGACCTCTACTTCGCGCCCGAGGCGGGCGATCTCCTGCTCAGCCCGATGGACGAGGACGCCATGGCGCCTTGCGACCCGTCGCCGGACGACGCAGTGGTGGCCGACGGTCTCGCGCGCTTCGGCAAGCTCGCGCCGGCGCTCCTGCCGCGATCCCTGAAGCGGCGCTGGTCGGGGCTGCGCACGTTCGCGCCCGACCGGGTGCACGTGGTGGGCGAGGATCCGACGCTGCCCGGGTTCTTCTGGCTCGCGGGTCAGGGTGGCTGCGGCATCGAGACCAGCCCGCTCGTCGGCCGGGTCGCCGCCGAGCTCGTGCTGCACGGCCGCAGCGACGCCTTCGACACGGAACTCCTGAGTCCCGCGCGCTTCGCGGTGTCTTAGGCGACGAACGTCGGCGCGCCCGGCGGCTTGACACCCGCGGCGGGCCTCCGTACCAAGCGCGCAGAATCCGGTTGGGGGGTGGCGGGTGGCGACGAACTACACGGCCAAGGACATCACGGTCCTCGAGGGGCTCGAGCCGGTCCGGAAGCGTCCGGGCATGTACATCGGCGGGGTCGACTCCTCCGGCCTGCACCATCTCCTCTGGGAGATCGTCGACAACTCGGTCGACGAGGCGATGAACGGCCACTGCGACCGCATCGACGTGGCCCTGCACGCCGATGGAGAGACCATCACGGTCAAGGACAACGGTCGCGGCATCCCGGTCGACATGCACGGCAAGTACAAGAAGCCGGCGCTCGAGCTGATCCTGACCACGCTGCACGCCGGCGGAAAGTTCGAGTCGAAGAACTACTACCACTCGGGCGGCCTGCACGGCGTCGGCGCATCGGTCGTCACCGCGCTCTCCGACCGCTTCACCGTGCGCGTCAAGCGCGATGGCGCGGAGTGGGAGCAGACCTTCTCCCAGGGCAAGGCGACGGCCCGGCTCAAGAAGCTCGGTGGCGCGCGCGGCAGCGGCACGACCATCGAGTACCACCCCGACCACGAGATCTTCCCGTCGATCAAGCACGACCCGGTGCTCATCGCCGAGCGCCTCGAGGCGAAGGCCTACCTGCACAAGGGTCTGACGGTGACGTTCGCGAACCAGTCGAAGGGCGGCGAGTCGTTCACCTGGCACTACCAGGACGGCATCCGGGCCTACCTCGACAAGCTGCTGGCGACCGGGACCCGGAAGCGCGTTCCGGCAGAGATCTTCTACGCCGAGCGCGAGGGTGACGGTCCGCGCGTCGAGTGCGCACTCGCCTGGACCGAGGACACCAGCGAGGGGGTGTCGTCGTTCGTCAACAGCATCCCGACCAGCGCGGGCGGCACGCACGAGAACGGTCTCAAGAGCGGCATGGTCAAGGCCGTACGCAACTACCTCGACGTGCACAACCTCATCCCCCGCGGTCTCCAGATCAACGCCGAGGACGTGCGCGAGGGTGTGGTCGGCCTGCTCTCCTGCTTCATCCCGAACCCGCAGTTCCAGGGCCAGACCAAGGAGCGGCTCAACAATCCCGAGCTGACGCCCGCGGTCGACGGCTTCGTGCGAAGTGCGCTCGAGAACTGGCTGAACGGCAACCGCTCGTCGGCCGAGGCGATCTCGGCACGCGTGATCCTTGCCGCGCGAGCGCGCACCGCGTCTCGTGCGGCGGCAAAGGAGGTACAGCGCAAGACCGCCGTCTCGCACCGGCTGAACCTCCCGGGCAAGCTGGCGGACTGCTCCTCGACCGATCCGGCGGAGTCGGAGCTCTTCCTGGTCGAGGGCGACTCGGCGGGCGGGTCGGCGAAGCAGGGCCGCGATCGCCACTTCCAGGCGATCCTGCCGCTGCGCGGCAAGGTTCTGAACACCGAGCAGGCGTCGCTCACCAAGGTGCTGTCGAACAACGAGCTGTCCGATATCGTCAAGGCGCTCGGCTGCGGCCTCGGCAAGGAATTCGACTCGAGCCGGCTGCGCTACAACAAGATCTGCCTGCTGATGGACGCTGACTCAGACGGCAACCACATCGCGACGCTCCTGATGACGTTCTTCTTCCGCCACATGCCGCAGCTGATCCATGGCGGGTTCCTCTACCTCGCCGTGCCGCCGCTCTACAGGATCGACATCGGCAAGGAGACGTACTGGGCCAGAGACGACGTCGAGAAGGAGCAGATTCTCGGCAAGCACAAGGGCCGTGCCCAGCCGAACGTGCAGCGCTTCAAGGGCCTCGGCGAGATGAATCCGGCGACGCTCAAGGAGACCACGCTCGATCCGAAGAGACGGACCATGCTGCGCGTTACGATCGACGACGCGGCTGCGACCGACAGCATGATCCAGACGCTGATGGGGAAGGAAGTCGCACCGCGCTTCCAGCTCATCATGGAGCGCGCCGTCGGGGTGTCGGACCTCGACGTCTGAGGTGGTCGGGCGCGCGCGCGGTCGGATGGAACGCCTTGCCGGCTCCAGCCTTCGTGGCCGGCGAAGCCGGTGTGAACGTCAGATGGAACGCCGTGCGGGCTCCGTCCTTCGTGGCCGGCGAAGCCGGTGCGGGCGTCAGTCCGCGCTCGCGGCCGCGCTCCCCTGCGCAGCCGACGCAGGCGTTCCGGTGGTCGCCACCGCACCCCAGAGCGTGCGCCACGAGTCGTAGATGCTCTCGGTGATGAGCCGCGCACCGCGCTGGTAGGTGAGGTAGGCCCAGGACCACTCGAACAGCACCAGGGCCCGGTTGCGAAAGCCGATCAGGAAGAAGATGTGGATGCCGAGCCAGGCCAGCCACGCGAGCAGCCCCGACAGCCGGAACCAGCCGATCTCGGCAACCGCTGCGGCGCGGCCGATCGTCGCGAGCGATCCCTTGTCGCGGTAGACGAACGCCTCGGTCGGCCGGCCGCCGAGGAGACGCAGGACGTTCGCCGCGGCGTGGTCCCCCATCTGCATCGCTGCAGGGGCCACGCCGGGTACGGACTTGCTTCCCTGCTCGAACGCGCACAGATCGCCGATGACGAACGCTTCGGGATGCCCTGGCAACGACAGATCGCGCTCGACCACCACCCGCCCGGCGCGATCGAGCGGCAGGCCGAGCGTGCGTGCGAGCGATACGCCGCGCACTCCTGCGGCCCAGAGCACGGTACGCGCCGCGATGCGCTCCGAGCCCAGGGTGACGCCGTGCGCATCGATGTCGGTGACCATCGTCCCGGTCCGCACGTCGACGCCGAGCCGCTCGAGCTGGCGCGCGGCGCTCGCCGACGATGCCTCGCCGTATGCGGCGAGGACGCGCGGCCCCCGCTCGAGCAGGACCACACGCGCCTCGCGCGGGTCGAAGCGGCGGAAGTCGCGAGCCAGCGTGTGGCGCGCGATCTCGCTGAGGGCACCTGCGAGCTCGACGCCGGTCGGGCCGCCACCGATCACGACGAAGGTGAGCCACCGGGCCCGCTCGACATCATCCGAAGCACGCTCGGCGGCCTCGAAGGCGAGCAGGACACGCGTGCGGATCTCGACCGCGTCGTCGAACGACTTGAGCCCGGGCGCGTGTTGCGCCCAGGCCTCGTGCCCGAAGTAGTCGTCGGTCGCACCGGCGGCGAGGATCAGGAAGTCGTAGCCGATGTCGCCATCCGAGAGCAGCACGCGCCTGGTCGCGAGATCGATCGCCGTGACCTCCGCGAGCAGCACGGTGGTGTTCCGCTGCCGGCGCAGGATTCCGCGGATCGGTGCCGCGATGTCGCTGGGGTTCAGTCCGGCGGTGGCCACCTGGTAGAGCAGCGGCTGGAACAGGTGGTGGTTGCGCCGATCGAGGACGGTGACCCGTGCCGGGCTGCTCTTGAGCTGCTGCGCCGCACGGAGCCCGCCGAAGCCGGCGCCGACGATGACGATGTGGCGCCCGGCGGGCGCGCCGTCGCCGGGCCGGAAGGGTCCATGGTGCGCGGGCACCTCGCCAGGTTACCACCGCGGGCACCCTTGTCGAAGGCGGCGGCGACGGCTAGCCCGATGGCATGCCATCCGAAATCAGCGTCCGTGACCTGAGACAGCGCATCGCCGAGCCCGAACCGCCCGTCGTGCTCGACGTGCGGGAGCCGCAGGAGATCGCGATCGCGCGCTTTCCCGGCGCCGTCGAGATCCCGATGCAGTCCGTGCCGTCGCGCCTGGGGGAACTCGACCGGGGTGCGGAGATCTTCGTGCTGTGCCACCACGGCATGCGCAGCGCGCACGTCGCGGAGTACCTTTCCGAGCAGGGCTTCACGCGGATCGGCAACGTGACCGGCGGCATCGACGCCTGGTCGTTGCTCGTCGATCCGAGCGTGCCACGCTACTGAACTCTTCCGACGGCAGCTCCTTCGCCGTTCCGCTGACGCCACCGGGACGCGCGCTCCGGCTGCAGGTCGACGGCGTCACGCTGCACGTGCTCGACCACGGTGCGGCGAGCGAATCCGCGGCCGCGCGCCCTCTTCTCCTGCTGCACGGCGGCATGGGCCATTCGCGCTGGTGGGACTTCGTGGCGCCCGCGCTGACCGAGGTCGCGCATCCGTTCGCGCTTGACCGCCGCGGGCACGGTGACAGCGACTGGGTCGACCCCGAGCGCTACGGCTGGGAGCGCGACCTGCTCGACGCCGAGGAGGCGATGCGGCGTCTCAGCGGGCTCCCGTGGATCCTCGCCGGACACTCGCAGGGCGGACTGCTGGCGGTCCATCTCGCGACACGCGGCAACGTGCCGCTTCGCGAGCTGATCCTGGTCGACGTCCCGCTCGAGCCGCAGAGCCCGAGCCTGCAGCGCGCCGGACAGGCCTTCCGGCGCATCCCGCAGATCCGCTATCCGTCGCTCGACGCCGCGGTGCAGCGCTTCCAACCGTTCCCGCCGCAGCATCACGTGCCGCCCGCGGTGCTCGACTACGTCGCACGCCACAGCTTCAAGCCGGCCGGCGACGGAGACCAGCTGGTCGCGAAGTTCCACTGGAAGTCGTACCAGCGCGACCTGCGCCACGAGGCCAACCCGCTCGCGGACCATCGTGCGCGCCTGGGCGCGCTGGCGGTGCCGGTGCTGAGCGTCCGAGGTGCGGAATCGACGATCCTGTCGCGCGAAGATCAGGCGGAGCTGCTGCACACCCTGCGAGACGGATGCGGGATCGAGATCCCGCACGCGACGCACTCCCTGCACGTGGAGCAGCCCGACCTCGTGGCCGCGGCGATACGGGAGTTCCTGTCCCGGGATGCTTGACACCGTGCGGCGCGGCGGAGCCCGGCGGCGGGACGCGACCGCCCGTCGCGCGCCGCCGTGGCGCCGTGCTAGGACCGGGGCGTCATGGAGCTGCACGAGCGTCTGACGGGCTACCTGAGCGAGCGCCTTGGAACGGCGGTCCGCGTGTCCGGGTTCGCCCGCAAGAGCGGCGGTGCGTCGCGTGAGACCTACCTGTTCGACGCCGCCTGGAGCGACGCGGACGGTACCGCAGTCGAGCGCGGCTACGTGCTGCGCCGCGACCCGATCGCGAGCGTCCTCGAGTCGGACCGCACGCTCGAGGTGCGCGTCCTCGACGCGGCGCACGCGCTCGGTCTGCCGACGCCGAAGGTGGTGTGGCGCGAGCTCACCGGCGACGCCCTCGAGCGGCCGTTCTGCATCATGGAGCGTCTGCCCGGCACGCCGACGCCGCCGACCTTTCCGGCGGCCTACCCCGTCGAGATGCGGGCGCGCACCGCGGCGGACTTCGTCTCGATCCTCGCCCGCATCCACGCCGCCGACTGGCGGAGCCACGATCTCGAGGTCCTCGACGACCCGGGCCCCGGAACGGCCGCCGCGCGCCGCGCGGTCGACCACTGGCGACGGATCTACGAGCAGGACCGCATCGAGGCGCACCCGATCCTCGAGCGCGGCTTCGGCTGGCTCGAGCGCAACGTGCCGGCGACCGACGCGATCACGCTGGTGCACGGCGACTACCGGAGCGGCAACTACCTGCACGACGAGTCCGGTGCGATCACGGCGATGCTCGACTGGGAGATGGCGCACTTCGGCGACCCGCACGAGGATCTCGGGTGGGCGGCGATGCCGTACTGGTCGTGCGAGGGCCGCGCCGGAGGGCTCGAGAGCGAGGACGCGATGATCGCGCGCTACGAGCGGGCGACGGGCACCGTCGTCGACCGCGGCCGCGTGCGCTTCTACAAGGTGCTCGGCACCGTGAAGATGGCGGCGATCTCGCTCACCGGCGTGCGCAGCATCTGCCAGGCGCGCAGCGCCGAGCCGACGCTCGCGATCGTCGGGATCGTCCTTGGACGCCTGAGCGTCGAGCTGCTCGAGTTGCTCGGCGTCGGCAGCGCGCGGAAGGGCTGACGGCCATGCGTCCCGACCTCGACGACGTCCTCGCGGGCCTGCAGCGCCTGCTGCTGAACGACTTCCTGCCGGCGCTCGCGACCAGCGCGCCGTTTCTCGTCGAGCAGGCGATGTACGCGAACCTGCTGCTCGAGTACTGCCGGAAGAGCTGGCCGCGCCTGCACCTGGCGCTCGCGGAGGAGCACGGCGACCTGTGCGCGACGCTCGCCGCGTCGGCCGGCGCGCTGCGCGGAGAGGCCGCGGCGAAGGATCTCGTCGCCGCGGTGGACGCGGAGCTCGTGCACGGCGTCACCGACGTCACCCGCACCGCGCTCGACGCGCTGGCCGCCCGCAATCGCACGTTGCGCGACCTGGTCGCGCGCGCGGTGAAGCTCCTCGACGAGCCGCCGGAGCCTCCGTCCGGACGCGCGTGGTCGGCCGCGCGCGCCGCCGTGGACGCCTACCTCGTGCGCGCCGCCGGCAGGCAGTACGCCGATCTGCAGCAGCTCGGCCTCATCTGGTAGCGCCGCACCGCCAAGGAGAACACCCATGCCCGATTTCGCAACGATTCGCCTCGAGATCGAGGGACGCACCGCGATCCTCACGCTGAACCGCCCCGACCGCTTGAACGCGATGAACCAGCAGATGAAGGACGACCTGCGCGACGCATGGACGATCGTGCGCGACGAACCGGAGATCTGGTGCGCGATCGTGACCGGCGAGGGCCGTGCGTTCTCGAGCGGCGCCGACGTCGAGTCGCTCGACAGCGGCGGCTTCCGCAAGATCGACCACTGGCGGAAGCTCGCCATGATCGAGACCATCCGCGCGCTGCCCACACCGCGCCGCATGGGCGTCATGAAGCCCGTGATCGCGGCGGTGAACGGGCTGGTGAACGGCGTGACGCTGGATCTCGTGACCGAGGCCGACATCCCGATCGCGTCCGACAAGGCGCAGTTCTTCGATTCGCACGTGTCGCTCGGTTACGTCTCGTCGCACGAGATGGTGAACATGGCGCGCCGCGTGCCGGTCGCGGTGGCGATGCGGATGGCGCTGCTCGGCGCGAAGGAACGCATGAGCGCCGAGCGTGCGCTCGCCGTCGGGCTCGTCACCGAGGTGGTGCCGCACGACAGGCTCATGGAGCGCGCCCGAGAGCTCGCCGGGATGATCTGCGAGAACGCGCCGCTCGCGGTGTGGGGCACGAAGATGGGCATCCTGCGCGGGCTCGGACTTCCGGTCGAGCAGGCGGAGGAGATCGCCGCCGGCTACCTCGAGGTGGTCGAGCAGAGCGAGGACCACGCCGAGGGCCCGCGCGCCTTCATGGAGAAGCGGAAGCCGGACTGGAAGGCGCGCTGATCCGCGGAGCGGGCGCGTCGTGCGCCGCGGCGCGCGCGGCGGCGACGGCCGCCGCCAGACGCTCGGGTGACGGCGCGCCGAGCGCGAGGCCGTTCACCAGGACGATCGGCGGGTCGACGAGACCGAGGCGCTCCACATCGTTGCTCTGCCGGGCGATCGCGGTCGGCGTCTCCGGCTCGCTCACGCAGCGCGCGAAGCGCTGCTCGTCGAGTCCGGCGGCGCGTGCGACCTTGAAGATCGCACGTGCGTCGGGCAGCGGATCGGCGCGCGACAGCGTGTCCAGCACCGGCCACCAGCGTCCCTGCTCCGCCGCGCACGCGACCGCGGTCGCGACCGCAGCCGCATCCGGATCCCATTGCGGCAGCAACGGACGTACCGCAAGCGAGACCCCGGCGTCACCCGAGGCGGCATACGACCGGAGGGTCTCCCAGAGGAGACGGCTCGCGGCGCCGCGAAAGCTGGTCAGGTACACGAGCCGCACGCTGGCGCCGGGGTCTCCGCTGATCGCGCCGGCGAGGCCGGCGAGCGCGAATCGCGGCGGCGCTGGCTCCGCCAGCAGGACCTCGATCGGCGTCGCGCGACGGAGATCGGCGAGCGCAGCCTCCTCGGCGGCCCTGCGCGCGAGAAACTCGAGGTACGGTCGAGCGCGGTCCGGGTTCGGGCTGGCGTCGGGATCGCGGGGCTTCCCCTCGGCGCTAAGGTAGCGCTGGACGTCCGCCTCGGTGACCGCCGGGGCGCGCGCCGCCGCCTCGGCCCGAAGCCGCTCGGCCGTGGTGCCGCTCGCCCCGGCGGCGATGGTCCAGAGTTGCTCGTCGAGCAGCGGCGCGAGCTGGCGGAGCCGCTCGCGCGCGAGCTCGCCGCGCAGGCGGTAGAGCGCGAGCGCGGCGCGCTGCTCGACGTCCCGCGCCGTGATGCGCTCTCTCCCGACCGTGGCGACGACGCGCGGGCCGCCGTTTCCGGCGCTCACGGCGTCGGTGATCGTCGCATCCACACGAACCGGCGTGTGGCGGCGAGCCTCGGCGATCAGCAGGCGATCGCGCGCTTCGCGCTGCTCGCGCTCGAGGAGGAAGCGAACCGCTGCGCGATCCCTGGCTTCGTCCCCCGTGAGCTCCGACGCGTGCGCGGCACGGTAGCGCTCGACGTCCGCGTCGGAGACCGGCTTCGCCGCCGGCGTCGGCTGCGGGAGCGACGCGAGCAGCGCTTCTTCGACCAGGAGATCGAGCGCCCGTCGCCGCTCCTCGACGATCGCGGCGGCGAGCCGGGCGCACTTGTCACCGCAATGCCGATCGACGTCCGCGACTGCGATCGGTACGTCCCCGACCCGGGCAGCCGGCGCGTCCGCGTGCGCGCCCTGGTCGGCTTGACCACTGGCGGCCGCGTTCGCAACCACCGCGATCGTCACCGCAACGGTGAACGTCGCGATCCGCGCCGCAACGGTGAACGTCGCGATCCGCGCCGCAACGGTGAACGTCGCGATCCGCGCCGCAACGGTGAACGTCGCGATCCGCGCCGCAACGGTGAACGTCGCGATCCGCGCCGCAACGGTGAACGTCGCGATCCGCGCCGCAACGGTGAACGTCGCGATCCGCGCCGCAACGGTGAACGTCGCGATCCGCGCCGCGACGGTGGACGTCGCGATCCGCGCCGCGTGAGCTGCTCGAATGCAGCGCGCGAGCCCCCGCTTCAGCGGGCGGCTCCGTCGGGCGATCCCGCGGCGGCGAGATCCTCCGCGCTCCCCGCCTTCTCGGCCGCGAGCTTGCGCAGGCGTGGCTTGTCGACCTTCTGCGTCCCGGTGCGCGGCACGTCGGCCGCGCCCAGCGCGAAGACGTGGCGCGGGATCTTGTAGGACGCCATCTCGTGCCGGCAGTGCTCGAGCACGGCCGCGGCGTCGACGGCCGTCCCGGCGCGGGGCACGACGAACGCGCCCACGTTCTCGCCGCGGACCGGGTGCGGGACGGGGACGACGTAGGCCGCGGCGACGTCGGCCATGCTCTCGAGGCATGCCTCGACCTCGGCGGCCGCGACGTTCACTCCGGCCGTCTTGATGACCTCCTTGAGTCGGCCGTCGAAGCGCAGCGTGCCGGTCTCGTCGAGCCGCCCGTAGTCGCCGGTGCGGAAGAAGCCGTCGGCGTCGAACGCCTCCGACGCGGGAAGGCCGAGGTAGCCCAGCATCAGGGACGGTCCGTGCACGAGCAGCTCGCCGACGTCCCCCGGTGCGCACGGCTGCCGGGTCTCGGGATCGACGACGCGCATCTCGACCCCGGGAAGCGGACGTCCGAATCCGCGCTGCCGGAGGTCCGCCGGGTCGGTCCAGCGTCCGGCGCAGACCAGCGTCGCGGTCTCGCTGAGGCCGTACGCGCCCACCGTGACGTTGTCGGGTGCGAGCAGCTTCTCCGCCGCTGCCACGTTCGTGTAGATGCCCTTTCGCAGACGGAGCTTGCGGCGCGGAAAGCTCTCGTGCTCGCACAGCGCGGGGGCGAGCTGCCAGCCGGCGTAGAACGTGATGCCCTCGCGTTCCATCAGGTCGAGCGCGCGGCCGGCCTCGAAGTGGTCCTGCAGGACGACCTTGCCGCCGCGTGCGAACGTGATCAGCGCGATGATCACGAAGCCGCCGGCGAAGAACATCGGCAGGCAGCCCCACGACGCATCGCTCGCGTCGAGGCCGAAAGCGGCACTGGCGACGAACGCCTGGTGCACCAGAGCCCGGTGCGCGTGCAGCACCGCTTTCGGCTGCGCCGTGGATCCCGAGGTGAAGAACATCACCGCGCGCGCATCGCGGAGCCCGTCCTGCTCGGCCGCGATCACGGCGAGGCGCTCGGCGCCGCCCGGGTGTGGCGGCGCCACGTCGCGCCAATCGCGGGCGCCGTCGGGCAGCGTCGTGCCATCGCGCAGGATGGCCACGCGCTCGCGGATCGGCACCGCGCCGCCCCCGCCAGCTCCGTCGCCCCTCGCGATGCGCGACAGCATCGCGTCGTAGTCGTGCTTCAGGAAGCGCGGGGTATAGACCACGCGCTCGACACCCGCGTGCCGCAGGTAGAAGGCGAGCTCCGACTCCGTCGCCATCGTGTTGAGGCAGACCGCGACCGCGCCGAGCGACGTGATGCCCGCCACCACCGTGAAGAACTCGGGCCAGTTCGGCAGCAGCACGCCGACCGGCTCGCCGGGCTGCACGCCCAGCGCCCGCAGACCCTCGGCCGCTCCCGCCGCCTGCCGGGCGAGCTCGGCGTACGACCAGCGGACGTCGCCCCAGACGAGCGCCTCGCGATCGCCGAAGCGGCGCGCGCAATCGGCGACCAGGTCGGGCAGGCTGCGCGTGCGCATCGCCTCGGCGACGGCCTCCTCAGGGGCGGGCGTCCGGTCGGAGGTCGTCGCGTCGCTCATGCCCCGGTGAACCGTGGCGACCGCTTCTCGCCGAAGGCGCGCACGGCCTCCTTGTGGTCCTCGGTCTCGCCGAGCGCACCCTGCGTCCACGCCTCCATCTCGGCCGCGTCGGCGAAGCCGACGCGCGACGCGTACTCGAGAATGCGGCGCGCGTTCGCGATGGCGAGCGGTGGCTGGGCCGCGATCTTTCGCGCGATGGCGGTGGCCTGCTCGACATCGTTGCCTTGCTCGACGAGCTCGTCGCAGAGCCCGACCCCGAGCGCGTCCTGACCCGAGACCGGATCGGCGGTCAGGACGATCCGCTTCGCCATGCCGACTCCGACGCGGCGCACGAGCAACCAGCTGGTGCCGCAATCGGTGACGAAGCCGACCTTGACGAAGCTGAAGTGGAACTTCGCGTCGACGGAGGCGACGACGATGTCGCACGCCAGCGCCCAGGCACAGGCCATGCCGGCGACCGGGCCGTGCACCGCCGCGATGGTCGGCTTCGGGAAGTCGAGCAGCTGCTGCGTGCGCTCGATGCCGTGCTTGCCGCGCTCCCGCCCGACGATCGCCGTGCGGCCGAGGCGGTCGCCGCGCCCCATCAGCTTGAGATCCGCGCCGGCGGAGAACGCATCGCCGACGCCGGAGAGCACGAGCGCACGCACCGCGGGATCCGCGGCTGCGAGCTTCAGCGCCTCGCCGGCCTCGTCGTTCATCTCGGGCAGCATGGCGTTGCGCGCCTCGGGACGATTCCAGAGCAGCGTCGCGATCCCATCTTCGACGGCGTAACGCACGTAGCGAAAGTCGCTCATGGCGGCGCCGCTCAGATGACCTTGAGGTCGCGCAGGCGCTGGCGGGTCGCCGCGTTCACGCCCATCTCCTCGAGCACCTCGTCGGTGTGCTGGCCGAGCGTCGGCGCGCCGCGCGTGACCGCGCCCGGGCTGCCCTGCAGGCGGACGGGAGTGTTCAGGATCTCGATCTCGCCGCGCGTCGGGTGCTTCACCCGGACGAGGATCTCGTTCACTGCGGCCTGCGGCATCGCGAAGACCTCCTTGACGGTATTCACCTTGCAGGTCGGGATGTCGGCCGCCTCGATGCGCTCGATCCAGTGCGCGACGTCGTTGGTGCCGAAGATGGCGTTGAGGATCTCGACCAGGGCCGCCTTGTTGATAACGCGGTCCTTCATGCCGGTGAAGCGCGGGTCGTCGAGCATCTCGGGGTGGCCGATCGCCGCCGGCAGGCGCTTCCAGAAGGCGTTGGTCAGGCAGGCGACGATGAAGTAGCCGTCGCGCGCCTTGAAGGCCTGGTACGGCACGATGTCGGGGTGACCGCTCCCGAAGGGAGCGAAGTCCTTGTTGTCGGCGCGAACCTTGAGTGCCACGTCCGAGAGCAGCGACACCACGGCGTCGAGCATCGCGATGTCGATGCGCTGGCCCTTCCCCGAGCGCTCGCGCTCGTAGAGCGCGGCCGCCACCGCGTAGGCGCCGTAGATGCCGGTCGAGATGTCGGCAACCGGCGGTGCCGCCTTCACCGGCGGGCGGTCGCCACCCTCGCCCGTCAGCCCCATGATTCCGCCGGTCGCCTGCAGGATCAGGTCCATGCCTGGCTTCTCGCGCATCGGGCCTTCCGCACCGAAGGCGGTGATGCCGCAGTAGATCAGCCGCGGGTTGATCTTCGCGAGCGCCTCGTAGCCGATGCCGTGGCGGTCCATGACGCCGGGGCGGAAGTTCTCGAGCACGACGTCGGCCGTCTCGACCATCCGCAGCACTAGGGCGCGGCCCTCGTCGGTCATGAAGTCGAGCGTGATGCCGCGCTTCGAGCGGTTCAGGCCCCAGAAGTTGAGGCTGCCGATGTCGAAGGTGTCCTTGCCCTGGCCGTAGCGGATGGCGTCGCCGCGTCCCGGCTTCTCGATCTTGATGACGTTCGCGCCCAAGTCGCCGAGCAGCGTCGTCGCCCATGGCCCCGCCGCCTGATGGCTGAAGTCGAGCACCGTGATGCCCGCGAAGGGCGCGGGGCGTGCACCGTTGCCGTTCGCCCGGGAAGTCCGATCGCTGTCGCTCATTTCTTCACACCCGCCGTTGCGTCGCGGCGCGGACCGGCCGGCGGCACCGTGCCGACCAGCCCGAACGCGCCATCCTCGTCGATGTAGCCCAGATCGCCCGTGTGCAGCCACCCGTCGCGCAGGGCGGCGCGGCTCGGCGTCGGGGCCCGGTGGTAGCCCCGCATGACCACGGCCCCACGGCACACGATCTCGCCCCGCTGCCCTGGCCGGAGGAGCCGACCGGAATCGTCGACGATGCCGACGACGAGGCCGGGGTGTGGCTTGCCGAGCGTGTCGGCCTTGCGGAACAGCTCGTCCTGGCGCGCCATGAGGATGCCGTCGGTACTCTCGGGCCTGCCGTAGGACTGGATCAGCTCGGCGTCGGGGAAACGGTCGGCGAGCTCGTGCTTGACGGTCATCGGGAGACGCACGTTGCGCAGCAGGACCTTGCGTACGCTCCGGATCGCACGGCGCGGGATGCGGCGGACGTCGAGCAGGAGTGCTACGTGCTCGCTCGACAGCGAGAGGTCGGTCACGCGGTGGTTCTCGATGCTGTGCAGCACGCCGTCGGCGTTTCCGGGACCGAGGATCGCCGCGGAGCCGCCGGAGATCAGGCGCGAGAGTACCTCGGCGACGAATCCCGCGACGTCGTAAAGCGGGTGCGTCGCCAGCGCGACGTCGTCCGGGCCGTCCCCCCGTCCGCCGCTCACCCGCAGCGCGCTCGCGACCACGTTGGCGTGGCTCAGCACCGCGGCACGGGGCACGCCGTCGCGGCCGGTGACCCAGGCGTGGAAGGCGACGTCGTGCACGCGCGCCGCCGAGCGGCGTGGCGGCTTCGCCCGGCGGCTGGCGATGGGCCGTGGCCTGCCGGGGCCGCCCGCCGGCAGCAGATCCGGCCCCCGCGACACCAGCAGCTGCACCGGACGTCCGGCCTCACGGATGGATTCTTCCGCGGTCGCTGCGTGCTCTTCGTGTGCGACGAGCGTGTGCACTCCGGAGTGGCGAATCCGACGCGCCAGCTCGCCCGTGGCGAGGCCCGGCTCGAGCGGAACGGCGATGCAGCCGGCACGCCAGGTCCCGAGGGTCATCACGACCACGCCCGGCGTGCTCGACATGAGCTGGGCGACGCACGCGCCGGCTGGAACGTGCGCTGCGATCGCGTCCGCCGTTGCCGCGGTCAGATCGGCGAGCCGGCCCAGCAGCATGCCGCGATGGTGCCACTCGAGTGCCGGGCGCATGGGCTCGCGGCGCGCACGGCTGGTGACGATCTCCTCGGCGGTCGGGAACGGCAGCCGCGACATCACCGAGACCCCCGAGGCCGCCGGCCGCTCACGCGCTCACGACGCGCGCGGCCTTGTAGTCGAACCGCGGCAGCGCCCCGCGCGCGAGCATCTCCACGTCGGCTGCCACGCCGAGCCGATCGCGGAACGCGTCGGTGACGGCCTTCTGCAGACGCGCCACGAGCGCCGCGTCCCCGCTCGCGCACTCGACGCGGATCTTCAGCGACGGCGTCGGCTCCTTCGGGCGCACCAGCTGGTACTCGACCGATGGCTTCACCAGCTCGGGGAAGTCGTAGAGCAGGAGGGCCGCGTCGATCGGCAGCATCTCCCTGACGCGCGCGCCGCCGCCGACCAGCACCGGCACCGCGTCGCTCACGCGGCCGTCGTAGTAGAGACGGCGGTGCGTCTCGCCGCACGAGCACGGGTCGAGGTTGACCGTGACGAGGTCCTCGAGGTCGTAGCGCAGGAGGAAGTTGTCCTTCTCGAGGATGGTCACGATCAGGTTGCCGCGCTCGTGGTTGCCGACCGGCGCGCCCGTGCGACGGTCGACGACGTCGACCACGACCAGGTCCTCGCAGAGGTGCGCGCCCTTCTTCTCGGCGCACGCGGATCCGAGCATGCCCAGCGCCTCGAGCCCGGCGCTGACCGCGTCGAACTGCGACGACGGGTGGTCGCCGGCGCGCTTGAAGTTGAGGTCGCGCGCCGGGTCCACGCCGAGCCCCTCGGCCGCCTCGTAGTACTTGACGCCGGCGTTGCCGAACAGGCGGAACATGTCGGGCTTCAGGCGCTTCCAGAGCCTCACGATCAGCTCCATGTGCGCCTGCGTCGCGGGCGGTCCGCACGGGATGTTCAGGCAGCCCATCGCCTCGACGCCGTGACACATGTGCCAGCCGCCGGCGTAGAGCCCGTACGGATGTGCCTGCGCGAACTTCATCCCGGGACGGAGCCCCCAGCGCCAGCGCGCACGGGCCGACGCGGCGTAATCCACCGCGAGGTCGTGCTCCGTCCAGACGATGAGCGTCGGGCGTCCGCTCGACCCGGTGGTCTGGCCGATGCGCACCCACGAATCGGGCGGCGAGCCGCGATAGTCGCCGAAGGGCGGCAGCGCCGCCTCGCTCTCGCGCAGGTGGTTCTTGTTCAGCGTGGGGATGCGGGCGAGGTCCTCGAGCGTCTGCACGTCGCGCGGGTCGCGGATGCCGCTCGCCTCGAGATGGCGCTTGAAGAGCGGAATCGGCTGCTCGAAGACCCGCGTGATCTGCCTCCGCACGCGCTCCTCCTGCAGCCGGCGCAGCGCGTCGGGTGCCAGGGTCTGCACCTCGGGGTCGTACAGCGCCTGATCGGCGGGGGGCATGCGCAGCGGGCTGGCCATCTCGCCTCCTGAAGCTCGTGGCGGGCGCTCAGGCCGCGCTCTTGGTCACGATCGCCCGCGCGAAGCCGGGACCGGCGGCCTCGGCCGGAATCTCGTCCTCCGGGCAGACCTCCACGTCCATCTGGATCAGGAGCGCGCCCTTGATGCCGCCGGCGATGCGCCGCGCGAGGTCGCGTCCCGCCTCCGCTCCCGCGAGGGCGGCGTCCTTGAGGCCGACGCGCACCGTGGCGCGCTCGAAGCTCTCGCCGGGGCGCTGCTCGACGACGATCTGGAAGCGTCCCGTACCGGGAAAGCGCGCGAGGTAGTCCGCGGCCGCGATCGGGTGGATCAGCACGCCCTTCACCTTGCGGATCGTGCCGACCTGTCCGAAGAACTCGACGCGCGGCTGCGGGTTGCCGCACGGGCAATCGCCCTCGAGCAGTCGGTAGGCGTCGCCCGGTGCGTACCGTACGAGCGGCAGGCCACGCGGTCCGAGGTGCGAGGCGATCAGCTCGCCGACGCCGCCCGCAGCGGCGGGCTCGCCGCTCTCGGGATCGAGGAACTCGCAGAACAGGTCGTTCTCCGAGAGGTGCATGCCCTGGTGCGCGCGGCACTCGCCCGCGACCGGGCCGATCTGGGCCTCGCCGATGTGGTCGAAGAGCTCGACCCCGAACATGTCGTCGAGTTCGGCGCGCAGCTCGGGCGTGAGCTTCTCGGCGGTCGAGAACGCGACGCGGTACGGCATCTCGCGCCGCAGGTCGATGCCTTGCTCACGCGCGACGATGCCGATCTGCCGGAGGAAGCTCGGCACTCCCGCGTACACCGTTGCCCCGTAGGCGCGTGCGAGCTGGACCTGCATCTCGGTGTTGCCCACCCCGCCGTTGATGACGAGGCAGCCGAAGTGCTCGAACGCGCGGTGGATCCGCAGGCCGCCGGGCATGATGTGATAGTTGAGCGTCACGTGCGCCACGTCGCCGCGCCGGACGCCCATCGCCTCGATCTCCTTGACCAGTGCCGGCGTGCCCCCGCGCTCGGACGCGATGCGCGGGATGAAGATCGGTCCCGGGGACGTGTGCAGGCTCGCGAACTCTTCGCGCGAGACCGCGAGCAGCTCGCCGAACGGCGGTCGCTCGCGCTGCGTACGGACGAGGTCGGCCTTGCGCAGCAACGGGATGCGCCGCAGCTCTTCGGCCGTGACCTTCGCGGGATCGATGCCCGCCGCGGTGAAGCGCTCCCGGTAGAACGGAACGCGCGCGACGACCCACACCAGCGTCTCGCGCAGGCGTTCCAGGCTTCCGGCGATCACATAACGGTCGCTACAATCTGCGCCGGCCGCCCGCAAGACGCGGCACGCTGCAGCGGCGCGCACGGACGCCGGAAATGCCCCGTCGCCGCGCGCGCGGGGGCGCGCAGGGCGGCGTCAGTCCCGGGAGCCGCCCTCGGAAGGCGAAGCCTCGGCCGCGC